>CAMBSB010000059.1 GCA_945870155.1 Paludibacter jiangxiensis
TGGTTGTAAATATCAGCCCCCCTGCCCCCTAGCCCCCTAAAGGGGGAATACAGAGGGAGTGCTAACGTTTTTCAATTTTAAATGTATCATAAAATTTCTATTTATTGCATTTTAATTAGTTGTTTTACTTTAAAATCAATGTCATTTACATTGGAGAAGCATTGAATAGTTACCAAATGTTTATAAATCTCTGAATTTCTAGATTTAAATATAATGGTTACTACTCAGCACCATTCAAATTGATATAACTACTATTTTGGTATAAGAAAAGGAATTAATTGATGAGAAAATAAAAAATAGTCAGTTTTTTAATGAATAAACTTTTATATATGCCTAATAACTCCCCCTTCAGGGGGTTGGGGGGCTGAATAATTAAACAATTTGCATTATGCCTTACGATAAAGCAATTTTAAAAGTACAAGTTAACGAACTTACAAAAAAAGAGTTGGTGGATATTGTATTGAAATTAGCTAAAAAGAGGTCAAATTATGCTTTTTTATTGACGAATTATATTGAAAAAGAAGAAGGTGAGCAAACACTTTTTGAAGAAACATTGCTGGATATTGATAAAATTATTGCCAAAGAATTTAATGGAAGAACAATTCAACATCAACAAGTTAAGCGATTTAATGCATGTGTAAAACGTATCAACGAATTTGGCAGTGATGTGAAAAATAAAAAACTAGAAGCGGATTTAATTGTGTATTTGTTAAATTTGCAATTTTCAAATCCTGTGAAAATATTTGGCGCAAAAATTTCGGGGTATGATTACAAGGTGGGATTATTGCTTAAAAAGCTGATCACAGTGGTTAGCAATAAACTCCACCCTGATTATTTGGCTGATTATCAAGATATAATAAATGACTTTTTAGCAAAAATACATAAAACGTCAAACAAAATAAATACCATTCGAGAACTTCCAAGAAGTATTTAATACTGATTTAATAATTCTTTTACTTTAGTTTTATCAATTTCTAGTTGTTTGATTAGCTCATCTACATTATCGAATTTTTTTTCGTCTCTAATCTTTTCCACAAAACGCACTTCAATAATTTCGTTGTAAATTTGTTGTTCAAAATCAAAAATATGAACTTCCAAACTGGTTTCCAGTCCATTATTTAGAGTAGGTCTTTGTCCTATATTCATCATTCCTTTAAATCTACTGTAGTTCCAAACAACTTCAACAGCATAAACACCCATGGCAGGAATAATTTTATCAGCATTTTCGGGTTTAATATTCGCCGTAGGGAATCCAATTTTTCTGCCTACTTTAAAACCATCAATTACTTTACCACTTAGTTTGTAATTATATTGCAAAATATGATTCGCTTTTTTAATATCACCTATTTGCAAAGCCTTGCGGGCATCCGAAGAACTAATGTGTGGAAATTCCACTGTGCTAAACCGAACAGCCTGCAGAACTTCCATTCCTATGGCATTTCCATAGTTTTTATACTCTTCAAATCCTTCGGCTCTATTATGCCCGAAACGATGGTCATGTCCAACTAATAAACACCTAACATTTAATTTATTGAAAAGTACATTTCTTAAAAATTCATCGGCTGTGTATTTAGCAATTTGTAGGTTGAAATCCAAGACATAGCAATAATCGATACCTAGATCAGCGAAAATTGTCAACTTCTCTTCTAGTGTTGTTAATAAATTTGGTTGAAAATCGGTATGTAAAACTTTGCGTGGATGGGTATTAAAAGTAATAACCATGCTTGCCATTTTTCGGGTTTTTGCAGTGTTTGTAAGTTCTTCAATTAAAAAACGATGACCGGAATGTACCCCATCAAAAAAACCGACAGTCGCAACATTTTGTGGAATATCAAATGCCACTTCATTTGAATATATTATTTGCATAAAATCAGTTGTTTTTTAAATTTTCAGCAAAAAACTCAAATCATCATTGGGTGTAACCAAATAAGTATGTATACCAATCTGATTAGCGGCCTCAATATTTTTTGGACCGTCGTCTAAAAACAAACATTCTTCTGGATTTAACTGAGCATCAGCCAATAATGCTTGAAAAATATCTGCATTCGGTTTGGTGAGTTTCATCTCGTACGACAAATAGCACTTATCAAAATAATCGTACATGGTTTTTCCATATTTGGCAAACTCTTTTTTAGCATTAATCTCAATATGTAATGGATTAGTATTACTCAGAAGCAACAATCGGTATCGGGGTTTTAATTTTTCCAACAATTCTATTCTTTGTTGAGGAATATCGGCTAAAAAAGCACACCAAGCATTTTTTATTTCAAGGTCTGAAAGAGGCAGATTGGTTAAATTTCTAATTTCATTCAGAAATTCAGTAGTATTTATTTCTCCATTTTCAAATTTTAGAAAAATCTCTTTTTGTCCAAAATTACTTAAGTATTTTTCAATGTCTGTAAACCCTAAATCTTTGAATTTCTGTATACATAGAGCTAAATTAAGATTTACAATAACGTCACCAAAGTCGAAAATTATTGTACTAATATTCTTGAAATTATTCATTTTATTTTAAAAAAGTGATATATAGTTTTTGCAGTTTCCCAAAATTTACTACTTTTGCATTCGCTTTGCAAAGATACTAAAAATATTTCGCAAATCCGGGCCTATAGCTCAGTTGGTTAGTAGCACCTGACTCATAATCAGGGGGTCACTGGTTCAAGCCCAGTTGGGCCCACCCTTGGAAAAAGGTTTTACAGCAATGTAGAACCTTTTTTTTGTAAAATATTTTCTTTTGTTTTATTATGAATCTGTAAAACACTGGTTCACTCCGATAGCTATCGGGGCAGTTGGGCCACCCTTGTAAAGAGGTTTTACAGCAATGTAAAACCTCTTTTTTAAAATCAATCACATTTTATTTTCTGGAATATGATAGGTTGCTATATAATTCACAGCGAAAAACTTAATCGGTATTATGTTGGCGCAACTCAAGATAATGTAACTTCTAGGATTGATAAACATAACAATTCAAGTTATGGCAAACAAAAATTCACTTCTACAGCAAATGATTGGAAATTGACATTGTTTATTCCTGCAAACGATTTTGCTCATGCTATTAGAATTGAACATAAAATCAAATCTATGAAATCAACAAAATATATTCAAAATTTGATTTTTTATCCCGAACTAGTTGAAAAATTAACAAGAAATACTTGGTTGTAAAATGTTATAAGTCTCATAATCAACAGTTCACTGGTTCACCCCGATAGCTATCGGGGCAGTTGGGCCCACCCTTGGAATCAAGACTTTACAGCAATGTAAAGTCTTTTTTTATCTTTGTCCGAAACATTTCCGAAGCAAATGAGTTATTAATAACGCTGAACACCGCAAAAGACTTAATTCCCAATTGAGTTTAGCCTTTATTAACGAGCGTTATTACTCTTTTTTTTGTCATTCTAAAGTTTACCAATTCTTTTTTCTTCGATTTCTTTAATTGTTGACTTTCGACAATAAATCCTTTCTTCTCAAAGAATTCTTTTGCTGTTATGCTAACGTCTGAATAAATGATTTCATTATTTTGCTCACTAGCTTGATGTTCTATTTCAGACAAAAGATCACTTGCAATCCCTAGTCCTTGAAAATCCTTGTGAACAAACATAAAATCCAAATAGCCATCTTCTGCCAATGAACTAAAACCTACAATTTGATTGTTTATCTCAGCTAAAACGAAATATTGTTCTTGAATTCTTTCTAACCATTTATCTGTATCCGTTTTCCATGACGACCAATCGTCAACCTCCTCTTTAGAGTAATGCTTTATATTGATGTTTTGAATCGTATCAAAAAACAGTTGCGTAATCTGATTAACATCTTCTATTAATGCCTGTCTTATCTTAATGCTAATCATTTGAATATTCTGTTTGGCCATTTTTCACTTTGTTCTTGATAAAAAAAACGTAATACAATTGTGAGCTACTATTCTTTCCCTGTTTTAGAAGTAAGCATTTATAATTTTTTCTTCAGATAAATCATGTCAATAAGTTGTATTCCGTCTTCAAACATTGGGTGGTCATAATTATCGGTAAAAAAGTTCTTAATACAATGAGATTTTTCAAATCCGCAATTTTCATAAAATGACAATATCGCCGGAGTTTCACCTGTTCCAACAAGCATTGTTTTATAGCTGTTTTTGTAATATTCTGAGATATAATTTATTAGAGCTTTAGCATATCCTTTACCTTGATATTTCGTATATGTTGCAATGTTTTTCAATTCGCAGGATTCTTTGTCTATTGCTACAACAACACAAACAGTCTTCAAGTCATCATTGTAAAGAGCAAACATATCGCCAGTTTCCAAATATCTGTCAATCATATCTTCTTGTTCGTCAGCTAATAGCAACAAATCAAGGTATTGCTTCTTGTTCTTCGTAATTTTTTCTATTCTCATTTAATGATCAATACTTGTTAATAATATTTGAGTAAATTATGTTTCATGGGTGTTTAATGCACGGTAACTTGTGTTTAATCATAAAGCTTATTATGTGCAGATTTTTTACAATTCATTCACCCATTTACAAATTGCATCTTTTGATAAAATTACTGTCGACTTACCATGTGTTCCATTTTCAATAATTACATATTTTTTCTTCTCAGATTTCCATGAATCAAAAATCATATCACATCCTTTTTTGTCAACAATATTATCCTTTTTACCATAAATCATCAATAATGGAAAATTTGATTTTTTTGAATAATCAAGCATGGAATTTATGGTTTTTCGGGATTCCAGCATCATATACATACTAAAGTATTTAACTAAAAGGGGGTCGTTAATACGTGATTCAGATTCTTTTCTGTCTTCTGCATTTTCAATTAATGTGGGGTCTCCAGCCATATTTACGATAGGTTTGTGTTTTTCAAATATCATATACCATGCATATTTAAAGTATTGAGCCAGACTAGGTGACATCCCCTTTGCCTTTCTCATTATGTAAGGTGGATTAACAAGAATTGCACCGTCCACATGCTCGAGTTTACTTGCCACTGACAATAAAACTGCCGTTGACATACTGTGTCCGAAAAGTACTATTTTACGTTGTTTTGAAATGTAATCTTTGTCACACTTTATAACTTCAATGTAATCGTTAATGAAATCTGAAAAATCCAAAATATCACCCCGTAGACCTTCTGAATATCCTGTCCCACGAGGGTGAATTATTACAATTCTATTTTTGTTATTACTCAGTAGTTCAATTATTTCCTTTTCAGCATTGTGATTTATACCAGTTATACCGGAGATTATAAACACTGTTTTGTTGTAATTTTCATTTGGTTGATAATTATATACAAACAATTTACAAGCATTTTTAGTCATAAAAAAAATTGCCTCGTTTTCGGAAGACAGTTTGGGCTTTTCTGAATTTTTCATAGTAGAACATGAAAACAATGTTGTAATGACGGATAAAAATATGTATTTAAAGTGTTTATTTTCAGCTTTTTCCAAACTAACAACCTCCCCCAGCGCCTCCACCCCGATAGCTATCGGGAGGGTGTAGTTCATCTGTTTTTGGAATATTGTTTGGCAAATTTATCGTCTTCATTCATACTTCTTCTTTTACAACTCCTATTTTATTCACTATGCTCATTAATTTCACTAAGCTATTCCCCTCCTTGGAGGGGTTAGGGGTGGTCTGATATTCAATTAGAGATCAAGTTCCGTTTTTATATCTGCCACCACATTTGCAACATTTATAAAAACATCTTCATTTTTAAACCTAATAACACGAAACCCTAAGGCATTCAAGTCTGCTGTTCTTATTGCATCGTTTACCTGCTGTTTTATATGTGTTTTTCCATCAACCTCAATAATCAACTTTTTGGGTAAACACACAAAGTCTACAATATATCTTCCTATCACATGTTGCCGCCTGAATTTATATCCTGTTTGATTATTTTTCAAATACTTCCAAAGCATTATCTCTGCATGTGTTGGATGTTCCAAAAGCTCTTTTCTGACATCCTTTATAAATCTATATACATCAGGATCAGCAGTGTTATATTCAGCACGTTTTAGAGTAATGACCTCCCCCATCCCCTGCAAGGAAGAGTGTAGTTCATCTGTTTTTGGAATATTGTTTGGCAAATTTATTGTCTTCATTCATACTTCTTCATTTACAATTCCTATTTTATTCACTATGCTCATTAATTTCACTAAGCTATTCCCCTCCTTGGAGGGGTTAGGGGTGGTCTAATATTCATTTTTTTTGACTACCTGGCGCACAAAACTTTTTGTGCATAAATATAAATTAGATATATCCGCTAGAACAGGTCAACTTAATCCGGCAATTAAATTAATAGTAAGAGCAACTACAAAAGTATTTAACACAAAGGACAGCAAACCATGAAACATTGTAATACGTCTGATTTTTCGTGAAGTAACACTTATGTCGGAAACTTGAAAAGTGCATCCCAGTCCAAAAGAATAATAAGCAAAATCAAGATAATCAGGTTCACTTTCATCAGGAAAATTTAATCCTCCAATATATTTTCGTCCTTTTTCATCAGTCGAATCGTAATATTCATGCGCATAATGAAATACGTACATAGTGTGAACCATTAGCCATGATAAAATCATTCCTAATATGCAGGATGGTAAAAACATTACGCTTTCGCGAATTCCTGAATCTTTTGAAATAATAATTAGCAAAACCGCTAACATACCAGCGAAAGAGGAAATCAAAACCATAAAAAAAACAAAGGCAACGCTGCCATCATCTTCTGTAGCCTTCTTTTTTATCTGATTAACGGTTCTTTGAAAAATTACAATCCAGCTACATATTAAAAACGTCAGAGTAAAAACTATCCATGAAACCATGGTTCGGATTATAAGACTAGTTTCACTGTTTAATAATATGAAAAATGGTAATGAGCCTAAAATTAAGCTTATTATGAATCTTGTTAATGGGTGCATTAAAACAAATATATTATTTCGTTCTTTTGATCTCATACAATTACTTTTTTAGTGTGTTAATTAGTCTATTACCGTAACCCAACTGCGTAGCTGAATATACATGTTGTAGTATATTTAATATGCAAATATAGATAATAATTTGATTTATTCTTGTTAAAGGGGTTCTAAACCTGCCTCAGCCAAGGGCTGGTAAGTAAGATAGGTAGATCGGTTTAATACAAAAGGTGGGATTGACTACGTCGATTTTCAATTATCTCCCGTTGGTCGCTGACCGTTGGTTCTTGGCTAGCCAAGCGGCAGAGCCGAGCGGGAATTACTCCATTTGGTCGTGACTGTTAGTTCCCACCTAGCGTGTACCAGACTTTTTCGTAAATTAAAGTATATTTTATCCACTAGGACAGGGTCACTAGTTCAAGCCCAGTTGGGGGCACCCTAGGAAAGAGGTTTTACATTTTTGTAAAACCTCTTTTTGTAAAATTTTATTTTAGTTTTATTATATATTTGCGTCTTTGCGTTCAAATAATCTAATTTTATAAAGAACCTTTGGTATTATAAGGAAGAGTAAAATAAAATACAGAACCTTTTCCAATTTCGCTATCAACCCAGATTTTTCCACCTAACATCTCAATATAAGCTTTTGCAATACTTAGACCCAATCCTGCACCCTGCCTTGCTTGAACATCAGCGATATCAGCTTGAACAAATCGTTCAAAAATGGCTTTTTGTCTGGATTTTGAAATACCAATACCTGTGTCTTTCACGTAAAATTGCAGTTCATTTAACTTGGTTGATGAGCTTGTCAAATGAAACCCAAATTCAATTGAACCTTTATCAGTATATTTGATTGCATTTTTAATTAGGTTTAAAAGAATTTTATTAAATTTTTCTTCATCTGTCATAAAAATAGCCCTATTCATTGGGAGTCTATCTTTAATTAACATAGTCAATGATTTAGCCTGCGCGTCAGGGTTTAAATGTTTAAAAACTAATTCTAACTGCTTATTTACATTTACTTCCTTAATACTAATTTCAACTAAGCCTGATTCAATTTTCGAAATATCCACTATTTCGGTAATGATATTAAGCATACGGGCCCCACTCTTTTGAATTAATTTTATAAACTTTTGTTGTTCCTCACTCTCAAGGCCGGGTTGACTTAATAATGTTGAAAAACCTAAAATACCGTTCATTGGAGTTCTAATTTCATGTGACATATTAGCAAGAAATGCCGATTTTAAACGGTCGCCCTCTTCAGCTTTTTCCTTGGCATTAATTGTATCAATTTCAGCTTGTTTTCTTCTAATAATATTCCAAATACTTTCAGCAAAAATGGATAAAAATTCAGCATCAGTTTTTGTATAATCCGATTCTTTGTTCCCCACTCCAAAAATTGCTACTACTTTATTTTCAACAATGACAGGAATTGACAAGTCCCTAATTAAAGTTGCATGACCTTCGGGCAATCCTTTTTTATGCGATAAACTTGAATAATCGTTATGAAAAACTGGTTTTTTTTGATAAAAACAATCTACCCAAACACCAGCTTTACTAATTGGGTAATGCTTATCAAATTTGGGAATATTACAAATATCCATTGTTTTTGCTGACCATGCTTGTAATGAAAGAGTTTCCTGATCTTCGTTTACAAAATGGAAAAAACCGATTTCACTATTTGTAAGTTGAATACCCAATTCAATGGAATACTTCAAAATCTTTTCAATTGTCAAATATTCAGATAATTCATAAATCTTAAGTGTAATATCAACTAGATGATCATGTTTTTTTTCATTTGTAATATCCGACTTTACTGCAACAAAATTCACAATCTCTTCTTTATCATTCTTTATTGGTGTAATTATCGATTTTTCCCAATAAAGTTCTCCGTTTTTTTTGCGATTACAAAATTCACCTTCCCAGGTATTACCCGATTTAATGGTATCCCACAATGCTTTGTAATAATCATCGCTATGAATACCTGATTTTAAAACTCTTGGGTTTTTTCCCAAATATTCAACTTCAGAATAGCTTGTTAATTCGGCAAAATAAGGATTGGCAAATTCAATATTTCCATCAATATCTGTAATTACAATCGACGCTTTGGAGGAATTTATGGCAGCATAAAGCTTAATTAATATTGCATCGTTCTTCTTGCGTTCCGTAATATCGAAGGTTGTACCTCGTGTGCCGGACATACGACCTTCTGCGTCAAAAATCACTTTTGCATTAGATACCAGAAGTAATTCTGTTCCGTCTTTTTTTAGACCCACTGATTCGTATCCATTGACGATGCCATTGGCCTGAAGTAATCGGCCGAAGTGTTCCAAATTGTGCTTTGCCTGCTGAGGAGATTGAAAATCAGTAAACGATCGTCCGAGCATTTCATCGAGTTGATATCCAAATATTTTTTCATAGGCAAGATTCAGGTATATGTATCGGCCTTGTGCATCACACTGCCAGATTATATCCTGTGATGTTTCAACCAGATCATGGTAGAGTACCTGTGAATCTCGCAGTTTATCTTCCGCTTGCTTGCGTTCCGTAATATCATGATAATTTCCTAATAGACCACAAATATCAGGATCATGCAATAAGTTTACGATAGATATTTCTATCCAACAATAACTATTATCCTTTTTCCGATAGCGCAACTCTATAGTTCCAGATGCATTAGGTTCACTCATAATTGAATCTAAGAATACTTGTCCCATGTTCAAATCGTCGGGATGAACATTATCCCAGGTGCTTTCACCAACAAGCTCTTCAGGTTTCCAGCCGAACCATTTCTCGATATTTAAACTTTTATATTGAATTATTCCATTTTTGTCAATAATAACAATTACATCGCCAATATTAGAAATCATTTTTCTTTGTATTGCTTCATTTTTGTGCAAAGCTTCATAAGCATGCATGCGATGCAATTCCGCAGCAATACGATCTAAAAAAATACTAAATAAGTCACTTAAAATACCGGGATTGTTAATTGGTTTTGAATGTAAGGCGACTAGTAATCCAATAGGCTCTTGCTCTTTGTTGTAAATACGAGAACCCAAATAACTATCTATTCCCATTTGTTGCAATAAATAGTCTTTCGGATATTGTTGCTGTATACCTGTGGGAAATAGGCAGGTGTCATTTTTTATCACATCGCTGCATGGAGTGTCGGACAAGTTGTAAAGCATTTCACCCATGGCCTCACCTAAAGCAAAACCGCCCAACACACGTACAGCTTCTTTCGTATCAGTTAATTCTCCTACATATACATAGTCTATTCCCATTTCTGTGGCAATGTGTTTCGATATAGCTTCAAAAAAAGCTTTACCTGATAGACCAGCAAAACTAGTTGCTAACATGTTTAATGCTCTTTCAGCGTGTTTAAGTTCGGTGATATCTAATGAAAATCCATCTAATATTGATTTTGTACTATCTAGTTTATAATACAGAGAAAACCATTTAGTTCTTCCACTTTTTAGTTTTAATTTATTTTCAAATCCAAGCACTTCGCCTTGTTTTAAGAGAAGTTCATTAAATTCAATAAATTGTGCAGGTTCTGCCCACCGTGTTTTAATGTCATTATAATTCAGGAGAAATTCATCGACAGAGTTACATTCAAACTGTTTTGCCAAAGTTAAATTGCAAAAATTGAAACTACCTTGAATACTTCTTTGAAAAATGCCTATTGGTGCATTATCGACAATATACCTGTATTTTTCTTCGCTTTTTTGTAATGCTTCTTCAGCTAGCTTATTTTGGGTTATATCCCGAATAAAAACCGTAAATCGACCTCCTTCGATATTTCTGAATTGGATGCTTATTTCAACATCATATATTGTCCCATCTTTTCTTCGGTGTTGTGATTGAAAGCGGTCTTCGCCATGTTCGAATATTATTTTTGCATGTACCTGAGATTCTTCAGGGGATTCAATTGCTTCAACATCAGAAACACTCATCTTTAACAACTCATCTCTGGTGTAGCCACTCATCCGGCAATATGTATCATTTACTTTCAAAAAGTTCAATTTTGAATCTGTAATCCAAAATCCATCCATTGCTGTTTTAAGGATAGTTCTGTGAAGCTCTTCGCTTTCTTTTAAGGCTTGTTCGCTTTTTTTTCTTTCAGTTATTTCCGTAATAAAACCCTCTAAAACTTCTAATTCCCCTGTATTGCTGTAAAGCCCACAGCCCTGTTCCCAAACCCATTTTTCTTTTCCCTCTTTTGTGTGGATTCGGTATTCAATTTTCCAAAAAGTTTTAGAATTTATGGCATCTTGAACCTTATGCCAAACCATATCGGCATCATCTGGATGAATAAGGTTTCCATACGAATTAATCTTATTGCCCTCTAATTCTTGCGGATAAAAACCTGTAAGTTCAAAACAACCTTCGCTCATAAAGAGCATTGTCCAATCCTTATCATTCATGGAACGGAAGGCTAAACCAGGAAGGTTACCCATTAAAGTAGCGAGTTTACGCTGACTCTCCTCAAGACTTTCTTCTACTTTTTTGCGCTCGGTGATATTACGACAGACGACAGTAACTCCAACAAGCTCATTTGATTTGCTATATCGAGGAGTAATAACAGCATGCTCCCATTCTATAATGTTGTCTACGGTTAGATGGTATTCAAATTGTTGATATGGATTGCCGGAATTAATAGAATCAATGGCTTGACGCAGTAGCGAACTAACATTCTCAGGAAGAATTTCATCAAATCTTTTCCCAATAAAAAATTCGGGTTGAACATAAAGACTCTTGTTATTTGGGGCAAAATAACCTTGAAAACAATTATTTAAATCAATCTCGAAAATAATATCATTCATTGATGAAAGAATTGCATTTAACCGTGCTTCACTCTCTCTCAAAACTTCTTCTGCTTTTTTATGCTCGGTGATATCACGAGCAGTTATTAAGAGCATTTTTCTTTCACCTACTGTGATGATACTTCCAGATACTAATCCATGAGACAACTCCCCTGACTTTCGGCGACCCCTTGCTTCAAAATCCAATACTATCCCATCTCTATTGAGTATTTTGATTAATTCCGAGCGAGAGGATAAATCTGCCCAAATATCTAATTCAAGGGCAGTTTTGCCAATTACGTCTTTAACAGCGTAACCGTAAACACGTTCAAAACCGGCGTTGGCATCAATTATTTCGCTTGTTTCGATATCTGTTAGCGTAATTGCATCGGGCGAAATATTAAATGCTTTTGAGAATTTTTCTTCTGATAATCGAAGTGCTTGTTCTGCTTTTTTACGCTCGGTAACATCATTTAAAATGCTTAAAATTGCTTTGTCTTCGTTGTAATTTATTATTGTAGAAGACATTATTGTGTGTCTGATTCCATTCTTTTTAGTTTTATATTCAAGTTCAATACTATTCACAATTCCATTTTCTTTCAATTGTGAAACAAATTCGTTACGTTTGATAGGGTTAGCCCAGAAATCTACCGATGAGAGTTGGTCTATCTCATCAAATGAAACGCCAAAAAATTCTACAGCCGCTTGGTTAATGAAAACAACTTTACCTTTGAAAGTTGAAATTACAATAGGAAACATGGCAGCATTAAGTATCATTTTATAGCGCTCTTCACTTGTTTGTAATGCTTTTTTATGACTGCTTATATCACTCAATACACCAATTGCACCATCAAAGTTACCATCTTTATCATAAAGAGGCGTGGTTGCTATTCGTGTCATGATTTTCCTGCCAACCTTGTGAATAAAAACAAACTCATGGGCTTCAATAATTCCAATTTCACGGCGCTTTTCGAGTTCCTTTGCAAGCTCAACACATTCAGTATCTCCGAAATCATACCAGTTTCGTCCAAGCATCTCTTCCATTGTATATCCAAGCATCTTTTCCAGCGCAGGATTCACAAAAACAGTATTGAACTCCTTGTCAAGCAACCAGAAACCGTCAGAAGCCTTTTCCACAATCATATCATAGTAAGTCTTGTGCGTTTGCTTTGATATATTCTGTTGCAATGAAGTTCTCAGGAAACAATTCTCCTGCTGTAATTCATGTATCTCTTTTAAAAGTTGCACCTTGGTTTTGTCTTGATCATTCATAACAATATTACTTTTAACGATGAAATTTATATGTCGGATTTGTTTTTTATTGTGGCTAACCCAAAATATACTAAGTTTACTTAGTATATTCGTTATATTGATGAGTATAGTTAGTTAACTATGACTATATTGCTTTAATGTTTAAGTGTATCACCCTATATTTTTACTTTTTTCAGTCCCCAAAGTTAATTACTTTTTTTAATAAACCAACGTTTATATTAAAAAAAGGAGCAAATATGTTTTACTCCTTTCACTAAATATATTAAACCATCATTTTACCTGGCATACGGGATATAGGTGGGTGAGGGTATAATATAAAGTCAAATTAATAGTCTAAGCATGTATTAAATACTCAACTTGGCGGGGTGTTTTGCATTCGGGGTGATGCGTTTAAGTCCTATGATGTTAGGGGCAATAGCTTTGTCAATAAGTTTGTTTTTCGTCGGCTGTTATACGGTAAAAATCGGTTTTTCATAACGTTAGCATGTGTTTTCGTTCTTTTCTTTTCGACCAACAAAGCAGTTGTAAGGTTAATAGTTTTTCTTAAATTCTCACTGTCGAGTTTGTAAATTTCTCATGTAGGAAATTTTTCACTTTCTTTTCTCGTTGTCGAGTTACAAAAGTCTCAAACGAAAGTATGAAAATTTGTCGGAAAGAGTAATTTATATTTTCATTTTTTTCTTTCAGTTTTCAGTCGAACCCTGTAAGTCAGAATTCTCCAAAATTCAGTCAGAATGAAAGTCGCTTTTTCTGTTTCTTTTCAGTTATCTAGCCAAATACGTTTCAGCTTTCATGTTGGCGGTTCGTTGTTGTTTGATTCAATTAATTGATTACCGCATTAATTTTTCCCCAAAGTGCATTGTCAAATCCAGATACAGCAAAATTTGGATTAGCCGGATCAGACGCATTGCCCATTCTTACTACTACCATTTTTTTACTTGGAATTACATAAATTCGTTGGTCATTAGCTCCCATTGCTGAATACATATCAGCCGGTGCATTTGGAACCAAATAACCTTGATTAACAGTTTGCTCACCGGGAATCATAAAACTTGTTTTTCCATTTAACCACCATAAATATCCATAAGAAGGATTAATATTTTGAGAGGTTGAAATACTTTCATTAAAAAATTGTTCATTTACAATTTGTTCCTTATTCCATTTTCCTTTATTCAATGCCATAAGACCAAACTTAGCCATACTTCTGGTTGTGCTGTGGTAAATGGTGAAAATTGTTCCAAAATTCCAAAATCCGTCCATTCCTATTTTACTCTTTAATTTTTCATTGAAATAAGTTTCAAAGGTTTTATTGCTTGTATTGGCAACAACATCAATTAATTTTTGAAAAATATTACTATATGCCCATCTAGTTCCTGCATCTGCAACATAAGTCAAGTTTGGTTTAACAACATATTGTTTTGTATCATCATTACCTGATGTCATTGTTAATAAATGTCTTACAGAAATTAAATTTTCCTTTGCTAAAGTCATATTCGTCCATTCTATTCCTATATAATCAGATGCTTTGTTGTTAATGTTCAATAATCCTTCTTGTTGTGCAATTCCAGTTGTTGTGGCTACTAAGGTTTTACCTGCACTATTCCAGTCCCAATTAGTGCTTGCTGTATGACCATTAAAATATTCTTCCATTACAATTCTTCCATTGACAAGAATCATAAATGACTTTGTATTTTTTTGAATAAGAAAATCTTTCAATGGTTGAACAGCGGTTTGATTCCAGCCCAAACTTGAAAGCGTTTTGGTTTCCCATGTTGAACTTGTATTAGAAGGGTAATACATAGATTCTTTAGGTGTTGGTTGTATTTCATTATTTTTGCTGCAACTTAAAGTAGATAGCAATAACAATAAAAAAAGGTATGACTTCATATATTTTAAATTTTGTTCTTTGACATCAATTCTTTGAAATGGTTTAATTCTCATTAATGTTTGATATTATTGTTGTAGATTTTTATGACTTTAACAATTATGAGGTTTTTATGCCTAAAATGCCTTGACCTATTGGATATATTTCTATTTATTTGTAGAAAGATTCGGGACGCTGTTGTTGGGAACCAGCGGTCTTGAGCTTGCGAAAAATTGCCGCTCGGCTCTTCCGCTTGGCTTGCAAAGAACCAACGGTCAGCGACCAACGGGAGATAATTGAAAATCGACGTAGTCAATCCCAACTCTTGTATTTGAGGATTTTTAATCCTCTTTATTAAACAACTATACTTTTAATTGTCCTTTACCACATACAACGGATTAAAAATCCGTTTAATACAAAAGGTGGGATTAAAAAAATCCCACCTAGCGCATAACACACTTTTTATACGTAAATTAAAGCTTGTTAAATCCGCTAGGACAGGGGTTAGGACTGAGCGCTTAATATTCTTACTTGTTGTTAAACATTTGTCGATAAATGGTTTGTAAATAACGTATGTGGTGAACTAACCAAATTAATGTCAAATTTCAATGACGCTTCAATTCGTGAACTAGCGTTATGAATTCTAAATGAAATTTGCCAACCGTCATTTAACGTAACCAACAAAGTCGTTTTTGAGTTTTCTTCGTAAACAACTTCAATCAACCTATTTGGCAACTTCAATTTCGGCATTTTAAACTTTGGCTTTATGTCTTCAAACGGCAAACTCAAAGTTCCATGTAAATTATAGGCTTGAATTTCGACTTTGTTATTTCCTTTTATGACTTTGTAAAAGTCTTGATTACCAATCAAGTATTCAACAAGTCTCTGAGCAATAATTCCTGGATTTACTTTGTCCAAGCGGATTAATTCCTTTTTAAAAGCATCCAAAACTGGAATATAAGTCGTTGTATGATAATCGCCTAAAGATTTCCACGTTTTTGTTGCGTTACTTTCTTTCCGTTGAATGGCCAAACCATCAAAAATCGGTTTTATTTCTTTAAAGTATTCTTCTGAACAACCAATTCCTAGCCATTTTTCGCCAAAATTTATGTCGTTTGATAGTCTTGAATGTTTAACCGCTCTATGGTTGTTCTTCGCAGAAACACCAATTTCCCATTTTTGTAAGGAACGGATTGCCAAAACATCTCTTACATCACCGCTTTGTCCTTGTAAATCAGAAACAATTTCCAATTGTAGATTATCTTTGTCGCTAATTCCATTTGATAAACGAGGTTCAATGTCAATTAGAAAATTTACGGCAAAACTCGAAACTAATCTGTATTTCCCTTGTTCTGATTCTTTTAAAGTCTCAAAACATTTTTTTGCCGTTCTATACGGGTCGTTCTTAATTACCGTAATTTCCGTTTTTGGCTGCAATCTTACCAAAAAGTCGTTTAATAAAGCGTATTCAAATGCTTTTCCGTTAATTGTTTGAGTTGGGGTTTTTGCCATTATGCAGTTACTTTATTTAAAACGTCCTCCATTCTTTTTAATACATCAGTGCCATTCACTCGATTTACAAAATTGTTATTACTTGTTGTTTCTTTGACTTTCAAGTTGTTTAAATCTTCATATATTTTTTTAGCAACTACTTGCCCCAATCTTACTGGTACTGCATTCCCAATCATTTTGTAACCAGCAACAACGCTGTTGTAATGGAAAATAAAATTATCAGGAAAAGTTTGTATTCTAGCACATTCTCTTACGGAAAGTCTTCTGTAAAGTTCTTCTTTTCCTTTCTCAAATTCACGTAAATTCTGTTCAATGAACTTCATTTTTGGAGCTTGTGGGTGAATAGGAGCGTGGCGACCACCAGCTTGAATTGTAAACGATACTTCATCCCATGTGCGAACTCTGTTTCTCGACATGAACATTGACGAAAAACCTCCAATCATATATTCATGATTTGGGATTTTACACAATTTTCCATTCGTGTAATTTCCTTGCTGTGCAGGTATTGCAGAATCTTGTAAATCTCCAATAGCTCTTTTAAGATTTATTTTTTCTTTTGGAGTTGTCGGTTTTGGAAACTCAAATTTAATTCCTAAATCTTTTCTGTATCCAACAAAGAAAACTCTTTTTCTATCTTGGGGAATTCCATAATCTGCTGCATTTAAAAGTTCAAATGAAAGTTCATAACCACAGTCTTTGAACATCTCTTTAATGTTTTCAAGTGCTGTTCTATGAGCAGGTAACAGCATTCCTGACACATTTTCGGCTAGAAAGAATTTCGGTTGTTTGTCTGCAAGAATTCTCATAAATTCAAAAAACAACTGACCTCTTTTGTCAGTTATTCCTCTTTTTGAGCCCGCTTCACTCCAACTTTGGCATGGCGGTCCTCCAATAATTCCGTCACAATCTGGAACTTCATTCGAAGGTATGTTAACAATGCTTCTTCTGTCCAAAACAGTGTGAATATGGTTCTTCTCGTACGTTTCCCAAATTTCTTTGTCGTATTCATTAGCCCAACTCACATTAAATCCAGCCCTCTGAAAACCAAGGTCAAGACCTCCTGCACCGGCAAAAAACGAAACTATATTCATGGCGTTTATCTTTAAATTCAACTTTTCCTTTTCAATTAAGTACAAAGTTATTACAAATATCCAAACCTTGTCAAATTGAACCGAAATTTTCATAAAAGTTATCAACAGATATAGATTTTTTTCCTGTAAATTTCAAATACTGTTCTCTATTTTCTTTTTTTTCGGTCTGACGCTAACGCCAAAGCTAAGCGCATTTGGCGGTTTGCGTGAGTATTCACTGTCGCCCAGCAACTAAGTGAATGTGGGAGCAAAACCTGCTAAATGCACGTCACCCAGACAATGCGCTTAGGCGCGTATTAGGTGCTATGCTGTTTATTTGTTGGTTTGAATTTATAATTAAATAATTACATTAACACTTCTTTTATTTCAGAAAAACCTTCTCGTATAACACAGTACATAGATTTAAACTCGAAGCACTTCGGATCACTTGAAACGTCACCAAATCCAATCCACGTATTTGAGTTTAATTCATTTAGCTTATATGTACAGTATTTATGTAAGTTGTAATCCAATTCCTGTTTGTTTTTACACGTCATAAATGTAACACCTAGACCATTTAAAGAATGCGTGTAAATCGAACAATCGTGAAGTGTCTCATCTTTGAAAAAATCATTTTTAGTTATTCTCACCTTGTCCATAAATTGTTTGATTGCGTCTTGATTAAACTCTAAAAGCAAAAGTGCCAAACGTACTCGATGGGGCAACTTCGATTTATCCAGTTGAAGAAGAAAGTTATCTAATTCACTTGAAATATAAAATTTCGGTTTAGGAGTAAACTTTTGCTTATACCCAAATTGGTACATATAATAATCATTTATTGCATCTGTATCTGGCGAATATTGAATCCAATTAGTGCTTTTTTCTTTCGCATCTTTAAGTATATCATCGGTATATAAACCATTTAATTGAAAATAAGTAACTAAATCTAATTCTTCGTAAATTGACAACAAATTACTACTTAAGAATTTTTTTCTGCGTTTAATGTACTGAATAAGCAGAAATGGATTGTCAAATAAATCTGCAAGTACAATTAGATCATAAATGCTAATAATCCATGGAAAATGTCCGTCATTAAAATAACCGATTTGATTTGTCGCTTTAACAGACATTGATAAGTTGCCGATGGGCTCTAAAATTAAGGACACAATAACAATATCATCATATTGACTTTGATTTAACTCTATTTTTATTGATTTCTTTGGTTTAAATTCTGATTTTAAATTATGTTCAATATATTTCAGTGTTCTAATTCCCTGATTGTAAGATTCCTGAATTATTTCTTTTAAATGCTTCTCAGTTCTGTCTTCAAATCCTTTTTTTGCTCGATTTGTAATCCTATGTCCTTTTGCTTCCACAATAAATAATGTTCTGTCAAACAAAAACATACCATCTGTTTCACATTTTTTACCATCAAAGTAATATGTTAGATTTGTTTCGTAAAAAGTAGCACTTGGTAGAAGTTTTTTGAAGAAAGTAAAAGCTTCATCTAATAAAAAATCATGTCGAATATCAGAAATACTTCTTTTAGTTTTTATTTGATTGTTTGAAAATAAACAATCAAATATATAATCCTCAACAGCCCAAGTTAGTAAAGGTGTTGATGGTATAAAATATCTTCCATTATGTACTATTATCGGTTTAGATTTTAGAATTGATATAGGTTCGTATATTTTATCTTCTTTGTTCAGACTCGGAAATCCACATGAAAAGGTTTTTAAGAATCTATTAAGGTTTTCAAGTTTAATGTTTGTGTATTCAGCTAATTCCTCTGCACTAAATGTGTAAATATTGCTGAACGAGAAAAATAACTTATTTAAGAAATTTGCGTGAATGACCATGTGCAATTTCTTATATCGCAAAGGTAAGAGCTTATCGAATTCTGCTTCTGTGAATAAGTTATTTTCTAGTTGTTTCCTTGAGTTTCTATACTTTGAAATTTCGTAAGCAGCTTTGTTTGTATTTCTTTTTACATTATCGAATTCTACTCTACATCTTTCATTTATCAATTCAGGCAACATTTTCCTTATTTTGACTGATTCTGAAATGGTAAATCCAAAATAATCTTCTATTTCTTTGTTGATTGGTTTGAATAATTTCTCTGTGAAAATAAAATGATGATCTGGTAATCCTGGATTTCTAATTTTTTTTGCTTCTCTTGATAATATATATGAGATTTCTGAAATTGCATCGTCTTTAATATATTTGTCTTTTGTCATTTCAAGAGCGTCAGTTCTACCGCAATAATTTAATACGGCATCTTGAATTTTCATGATTGTTTCAATAAAGTCATCCTCGGATATAATAGTCTCAATGATAAAATCATTTTTTAAGCAATGTAGAGCGATGACTTCAGCAACAAAAAAATGTTTATCTCCTCTATAATCTGAATATGATTCAGTGTTATGTAAATGATTGTAATATGAAATACATGAAAGTAAATCAAAAGTTTGAATTTTCTTTGAAATCTCAACGATAATATTATGATATTTTTCCAAGTCAATGGGCAATTTATTTAACCATTCATCATGGATTCTTTGACTTTCATCCATAGTACTTTACCTACATTTTTATTTTTTTCGGCTTGCTGCAAACGTGTTATTATGCTAACTTATTTTCCACTTAGCAAGCTCCTTGTTCTCATAAATCCACATGTTTTTCAATTTAGTTCTCTTATCGGCTATATTTACGAAAAAAGAGAAGTTTAATTAATTTTTCACTCTACAAATATAAACATAATTTTTATAGTTTAAATATATTTACTTATAAAACAGCAAGAGCGCAAACTGCCTTTTTGCGCTCTTGTTTCATTATTTATTACTTAGGTTCTTCCTTGCTTTTCTTGGCTTTTGCCCTGCGTATGGCTATGGTATTGTTATAGCCTTCAATACGGGTATTCATTTCGTTTACAAAAGCGGCATAATTGGCTTCGCCTTCCACAATGATAAGTGCATTGATGCGCTCCCTGATATCGTTGTAAATGGCATCTACTTTGGCGCGTTCTTCCTTCATTTTCAGTATGGTTTTGACTGCTATATCGGAATAACGGTTGTTTTTAAGGTCCTCGAAAGCTTTGTTTTTTAGCCCTAACTCTGTAACCCATGCAGTAAGTCCTAGTTTAGCCACATCCGCAGCATAAGTAGTTGTAAAATCGTGAATCAAACTAATTAAACCCCCTGTTTCGGCATCGTAGGGTTTTGTCGCTAAGTTACCATAAGTGTCCAGCACTATTTGCAGCCTTTTGGCAGCCGCTCTGGTTTCAGGGTCATAATGGTTTAATCCCGATTTCACTGCATCGCTCATACCACGAAACAAACTATCGCGATCATCATCGGCTAATACCAGATCGTCGGATATAAAATTTTTACGCACATTATTCAGCGCCGTTAATTCGTTAACATAAGCTGCTAAAAAGAGATTGAACAATAATTCGATTTTTAAGCTCAAGGCAGTAAGGCTTAAAACCAAATCGCGAAAAGAAGTAAAGAACTGAAAATGTTCTTCATTGTGAAGACGATTCAAACTAAAATCTTTAATTTTCATAATGGTTAATTTTAAATTGTTATTACTCAAAATATATTCGGTTTTTATGCGAATCTCATCTCAATAGGTTTTACATTTAAAATTAATAGATTATCAAAGAATTCATCATCTGCTCGCTTGAACTAGCATCCTTGGATGATAGGCTGTTCATCCACTCGTTGGGGCTAGCATCCTTGGATTTTGTTCATTTTTTCACTCGTTGAGCTTAGCATCCTTGGTTTCTAGTCAATTCATCGCCTCGTTTGAGCTAGAGTTTAGGGTTTTTTGCCATTTTTTTGCTTGTTGGGACAAAAAACCCTGGATGATTGGCTGTTTTTCCGCTCGCTTTGACAATCATCCAAAGATCTTAGTCATTTTTTCGCTCGTTGGGTCTATCATCCTTGAATGTAAATTTGTTTATACCCTCGCTGTGGCTATCTTCCACAAATTCTTCGTATCTATTTGCTATGTTGCAACTTGTTACACTTAACAAGCTTAAAATCGCGGTAAAGATAGAAACTTAATTTTATACTTCCAAATTTTATGAGCATTATTTTATCAAAAAATATATGTTTTACAACAGGTTTTTATTAAGATAAAAACCTCTCCCTAACCCTCCCTGCCTGCCGCATTTATCTACCGCAGGTAGAGGCAAGTCCAAAGGAGAGAGAAAGTGGGTTGCCGAATTTTCTAAACTGCCCCAAGCCCCTGAAGGGGATGTAAAGACGCAGTCGATATAAAAGAAAGAAATAAATTCCAGTCAGAGAACTAAACTCCCAACATCCTACTAACAAATTACCCTCCTTGGAGGGGCTAGGGGAGGTCTGGGGAAAGTGGGTTGAACCTCGTAGTGAATAAAATTTTGTTTCCTATGTTTGGCGTCCGACTATGTAAAAGATAAAAGGAAAGCTATAGCCTTCCTTTTATCTTGTCGTAGTTTGGAAACCATGCCGAACTTAGCACGCTAACTTAACTTGGCTGAGCAATGGAATTATAAGATATCTTATATAGTTAAGTAGTTTTCGAATACATTCTTATCCGGAATTCAGGATGGTAAGAAGATATATACACTTTTTCCTAATGTGAACTATGTGCCTATTGTGGTTCAACCTTTAATTTGGTAGAGTAGAATAATATAATCTCTATTCTTTCAAATCTTCTTTAGCCTTCTCTAATTGATTTTCATCGGTCTTTTTTAATTGATCTTCCTTTGCTTTCTTTTTAAAATAGGATCTAAAAAAGAAATTGTGTTTTAGTGCTTCTAAATTTTCATCCAATCCCTTCGAACTGTTTTTCAAATTTATTATTGTTTGGTCAATATTCTTAATTGTAACAGTATCTTGCAATAGTCCTCCAATGCTACCTTTACCCCCATTAACTCCAATCATAATTTCCTCCATTTGCTGCGTCGAAACCTTTACATTATCAACCGTATACTTCAAACTTTTCATTATAATACCTATATCCGTTTGCGTTGATTTGATAGTTTCATCTAAAGTTTTAGATGAATTTCCAAAATTTACAATTGTGCCTTTTATGTCTTGAGCAATATCTGTATCATGTATTAATCTGCCCATGGTGCCTTTTCCACTGTTAACTTTCAACATTACCAATGCAAGTTGCTCCGTTATAATCTCAGTATTTTCTACGGCCCGTTTTACACTGGCAATAATTGCATCTGTTTCCATAGGTTCAACTGACTTTAAGCGCTGATTCTTTTTTACAATAGGTGCATTAACACTCCCTTGCGAAATAACAATAAGTCTATCGCCTATTAATCCTTCGGAACCAATAGACACCTTAGAATCTGATTTTAAAAACTTTTTTATATGTTGTTGAATAAACATTTCCACTAGAACAGTGGAGTCGTTGATAATAGTAATATTGTCAACAGTTCCAACATTTATCCCCGAAAAGCGAATATTATTTCCAATCTTTAAACCGCTTACATTGTTAAATGTAGCGGTAACTTTAAATACCGGATTGAATAAATTTTTTTGTTTGCCAATTATAAATATGGCCAAGGTAAATAATGCGAGACCTACAATTATAAAAATTCCCAATCTTATTTTGAACTTGTTTGAATGTGTTTCCATAGTATTTGTTTATTTAAAAAATGACATGATCATTTCATCCTTTGATTCTTCAAATTGTTTTAAATTTCCTTCCAAATATATTTCACCTTCTCTTAACATCACTAATCTGTCGGCTGTGGTTCGTGCACAATGTATATCATGCGTTATTATTATAGAAGCTGTATTGTATTTTTCTTGTATGTTTTTTATTAATTCGCTTATTTCATTAGCTGTTATGGGGTCAAGTCCTGTGGTAGGTTCGTCGTAAAGCATTATCAATGGATCGATAACTATAGTACGTGCCAAGCTTATTCGTTTGCGCATTCCACCTGACAATTGTGAAGGCATTTTGTTTATAGAGTCAATTAAACCCACATTTTCCAATACTTCTTTCACCTTTTCATCAATTTCTTTTTCATTCAATTCTGATTTTATTCTTCGTAATGGAAATTCAATATTTTCTTTTACTGTCATTGAATCGTATAAAGCACCACTTTGGAATAAAAAGCCAATTTTTTTGCGCATACTCGAAATTTCATTTCTATTCATCAATAATATATCATCACCAAAAACTTTAATCGTTCCGTTTTTAAATGTCAATAAGTTTACAATGCATTTAATTAACACAGATTTTCCTGAACCTGATTTGCCTAAAACTACCAGATTTTCTCCTTTATAAAGATTCAATGTTACATCTTTTAAAACTTCCTGTTTACCGAATTTTATTTGTAAATTTTTTACTTCGATTATAGCATCAGTTTGATTATTATTTAATTCAGGTTTTTCCATTTTAAAAAAGGTTTAAGTAAAAACAACTATAATAACATGTCGGTAATTTGCACTGCAATAACATCCACAATAAGCACCAACAATGAGCCAATTACTACAGCCGAATTGGCCGCTTTACCAACACTTTCGGTTCCTCGTCCGGCATTGTATCCTTTGTAGCAACCTACTATTCCAATTACTGCACCAAAAAAGAATGATTTTATTACCGAAGGTATAAAATCATTAAACCCAACTTGACTGAATGCTTGAGAAAAAAACAAAGAAATAGTTACATCACCTTTTATATTAGCACCTATCCAACTGCCTATTATACCCAAAGCATCGGCATATAAAACCAACAAGGGTAACATTACAGTAGTAGCTAACACGCGAGTTACAACTAAAAATTTCATGGGGTTAGTTGATGAAACTTCCATGGCTTCAATCTGCTCGGTAACTTTCATCGATCCAAGTTCAGCGCCAATTCCGGAACCTATTTTCCCGGCACAAATTAAACCGGTAATTACCGGACCTATTTCCCTGATAAGCGATATAGCAACCATGCCCGGAAGCAATGATTCAGCGCCAAATTCAGCTAATACCGGGCGGGATTGAATTGTTAGTACAAGTCCCATAATTGTTCCTGTAACCGAAATGAGTGGAAGTGATTTATTTCCCATTTGATAACATTGGTAGATAAATTCTTTAAACTCAGCTCTACCCGAAAACATTTCTGTGAATATTCGTTGTATAAATAAAACAACATTTCCTATACCCAAAAGAAACTCGTTGGCTAATTCCGATTTGGCCAAAGTTTTTTCACTTATCTTAATCGAATGAGAAGCAATCTTATTTACATCGATTTTTGGTATGACTATTTTCATTTTAATTAGTGCTTCAAATAATTTGTAAAATTACAACTCACACACATTAAATTATTTACATTAATTCTGAAAATACTTATTAAATTCACACATATAATCTCAGCAGATTAACATGAGAATTATATGAAGCTCATGTTAGCATAAAAAAAGTTCATTTCAATGCAAAAATGAATCTTGCATTAAAATGAACTTTAAAAATTGGGATAACCCAAAATGATTTATCTCAGATATATTTCTGTTTTTAAATCAAAATTAATCTACTTTTTTTCCTTTAATAAATCGCGAATTTCAGTAAGTAACAATTCTTCTTTACTTGGAGCAGGAGGTGGTGCAGGTATTTCAGGTGCTGCTTCTTCTTTCTTTTGCAAGGAATTTAATCCCTTTATTGCCATAAAAATAGCAAATGCAATAATTAGAAAATCAAAAGTTACTTGTAGAAAATTACCATAATTCAATGTAACTGCGGCTTTTTCTACACCATCAATCACTTCGGCAGCTTTCATTTCCCATTTTAAATCGGTAAAGTTAACTCCTCCAATCAAAAGACCAATAGGAGGCATAATTATATCGGCAACAAATGATGCAACAATTTTTCCAAAAGCTCCGCCTATAATTACTGCAACTGCTAAGTCGATAACATTACCGCGCATAGCAAAACTCTTAAACTCTTTAATTAAACTCATAAGTTACTGTTTTAAATTTTTAATAATAAAAAATATTTATTGCAAAGATATATATTCTTTAAAAATAAGCAAGATTTAAAACTTGAATATCCTTCTCAATCTTAGATTTTTACTCATTAACAAGATCTTTGTTATTCTTCTTGCTATAAAAATGTAGATTTTATTTTCTTTCTTTGTTTTGAGATATCAAATAATCAGCTCTTGTAATTGCTTCGTTTATGTTGCTGCAAATATTTTCGGCACCTAATAAGTTTTCAATACCAACATTTACAAGCACTTTTCTGACATTTTCGTTAACGCCTGAAAGTAAAATCTGAGTTTTATCTTTTTTTGCCAATTTTATTAAGTTTTCCAAATTGTGCGATCCCGTAGAATCAATAAATGGCACTTTTCTCATTCTAATAATTCTAACTCTCGGTTTATCTCCAATTTGTTTCATTGTTTCTTCAAACTTATTAGCTACACCAAAAAAGAAAGGACCCTCAATTTCGTAAACTTCAACACCTTTAGGCACATTCAGCCGCTCAGAGTCAACAGCACCTTCAATATAATCGGCTTCGTCTACTTCGTTTTTAAACAAAGAGATATTCGAGGACTCGGAAATACGACGTATAAATAAAACTACAGCCAACAACAACCCAACTTCAATAGCTATGGTAAGGTCAAAAATTACAGTTAAACCAAAAGTGGTAAGTAACACAGCCACATCCGACTTCGGACTTTTCATTAAAGCTTTAAATGTTCGCCACTCACTCATATTATACGACACAATAATAAGCACTCCCGCCAAACAAGCCATAGGAATGTGCTTAGTGAGTCCACCCAAAAACAGCATAATTAAAAGTAAAACCACAGAGTGAATAATCCCTGCTACTGGAGTTTTTCCTCCATTATTAATATTGGTCATGGTGCGGGCAATAGCTCCGGTTGCTGGTATTCCTCCGAAAATTGGTGTTATTACATTGGCTATTCCTTGCGCTATCAACTCAGTATTGGAATTGTGCTTATCGCCAATAACACCATCAGCAACTGTTGCCGATAATAAAGATTCAATAGCTCCTAACATAGCAATTGTGAAAGCCGTAGGCAACAACAATCTTATCGCATTAAAATCTATGGTTGGGGCATCTGCTTTTGGCAATGATGGATCTATAGTGAATCTGTCGCCAATAGTTTCGATTCCGGTAATGCCAAATTTTTCGCGCAATACATAAACAATTGCTGTCATTACAACTATAGCTATCAATGAGCCCGGTATTTTTTTTGATATTTTTGGGGTTAATGCAATTATCAAAATAGAGAGCAATCCGACTCCCACTGCCCAGGGATTAAATGTTTGGATATATTTGCCATAAATTATCCATTTATGAATAAAATCACCCGGTAACTCACCGGTAGTTAATCCAAAAAGGTCTTTAATTTGAGTAGTAAATATTGTTAGAGCTATACCACTGGTAAACCCAACAATAACAGGATATGGTATAAATTTAATAACACTACCCAGTTTTAAAAGCCCCATGGCAATAAGCATAACACCTGCTATCATAGTTGCAATAGCTAATCCGACAACTCCAAACTCTTGAACAATTCCGTAAACAATGACAATAAAAGCACCTGTAGGTCCACCTATTTGTACTTTGCTACCACCAAAAAATGAAATAATAAATCCTGCAATAATGGCCGTAAAAAGCCCTTTTTCAGGCGAAACTCCCGATGCAATACCAAACGCAATGGCCAATGGTAATGCTACAATACCAACAATAACTCCGGCCATCAAGTCGGAATAAAATTGTTCTTTGGTGTAATTTTTTAGTGTGCTAAATAATTTTGGATAAAAACGCATAACATTTGATTTTTAAAAGTGCAAAGTTAAGGCTTTTTAAAGTAAATTGTTCAAATTACTTTTGTTTTTGCAATTTTAGAAATGCTTTCAAGCTATTTAATATAGCGTAACACATAATAATTCAATAAATTCCCAACCGATTCTTTATAAATTATCATAGAAAAATGGTTTATAATCTATATTTATCAAATAAATTTTTCATTAGGTTATGTATTAAAAAATTATTATCTTCGCACTATAAATTTTCTCTTTCAGCATGAGAAAAGCCTTGATTTTAATATTCGGATTGTTTGTGCTTTCAACTAATTTATTTTGCAAGAACAAACTAATTTCTACCATTCCTTTTGAAATGGTTGGGAGCTATATTGTTGTTAATGTAAAAGTAAATAACTCTACTCCTTTAAAAATGATATTAGATACCGGTGTGCGTTCAACAATTATAACTGAATTGTTTAGCGACGATAATATTGAAATGAAAAACGGAGAATTGCGCGAATTACAAGGTTTGGGTGCCGGAAATCAGCTTTTTGCGTTTGAAAGCGACTCCAATAACATCATGATTGGAAAATTTGAATTAAAAAACAGACTCGTTTATGTTTTACCCGA
>CAMBSB010000060.1 GCA_945870155.1 Paludibacter jiangxiensis
GGGCGAGGACTTTCGGCAGGAGTTACCACCAAACAATTGGCACAACTTATGCAAAGTGCAGGTGCTTATACTGCCTTTAATATGGATGGCGGCGGTTCGAGTTGCATGTATGTAAAAGAATTTGGACCAATGAATGCCACCAGCGATGGTACTGAACGTGCTGTGGCAAATGGAATTTTTGCCGTTTCGTCGGCACCAACCGACAATACAGTTTCCGAAATAAGAGCTTACAATACAACCATTAAACTGCCAAAATTTGGAGTGTTTATGCCCAAATTTTTAGCCTATAATCAATACGGAGCATTAATAAACAAAGATTTACAAGGAGTAATTATGAGTTGCGATGCACAAGTGGGCGAAATAGCTACCGATGGACGATTTGTGGCAAGTGGTTTGCAAGGTGGAATTGTAAAAGCGCGTTTTGGGAATATCGAAACTCAATTTCGAGTGGAATTAATCAATTCGGCACAGGTAGCTTTTAAACTCGATTCGGTGCTTATTGACAGCAAACGCGAATATCCCATTCAGGTTCAAAGTGTTATAGGTATAAATACAATGGATGTGTTGCCTTCTGCCTTAACCTGGAAAGCCAACGATGCTACAATCTGCTCTATCGAAAGTGGAGTGTTAAAAGGACTTAGAAATGGAATAACTAACATTATTGGTTCGTTAGGTGATTTTAAAGATTCAGTTAAGGTTAAAGTTGAAATTCCCGAAAATGGCGTTCGTATTAGTGATAATTTTGATACGCAAAGTTGGACTTTGGATGCTTCAACTCCATTAAAAGCAGTTTTTAATTCACAGAACTTACCTTCTAATTGGACTGATGGTGGTGTTGTAAATTATGTTTTTGCTTCAACACGTTCTCCATACATTAAGATATCGAAAAGTCTGGACTTGTATAGTTTGCCAGATACCTTAAAAATTTCATTAAACCTGGGTGATATGTCAGTTTCAAAAATTTTGATTTCGCTAAAGTCGGCCAATAGTTCCAGTGATTTAACGAAAGAATTTACAGGAATTGCTCAAAATATGGATGTTACTCTTGCAATTCCAATTAATTCTTTATTCAGCACTTCCGATATTTCCATTTATCCAATAAAATTGAATTACCTGAATTTCTTTCTTGGAACTCAAACTGTCGGTAAGACATATCGTTTAGCTTTGAAAGACATTTGCTTGTGCTATAAAAACTATACCGTTTCGGGTATTTCGCAAGTACAATCGAAAGGAATGTCTGTATTTCCGAATCCGGCAAACAATAAACAGCTCACTATCAGACCGAATGAAAATACTTCAGGAAATCTGAATGTAAGTTTCTATGCATCAAATGGACAGTTGGTTTATACCAATAATTTCAAAAATTCAATTAAAAACGAATATAACTTACGAGTAGATAATTTAAAAACAGGTATCTACATTGTAAAAGCAAGTTTCGATAAACAACAATTTTCATCAACGATTTATATTCAATAGTTTTTCTTTGCAGCGTAGCAACTTAGCTATCTGTGCGTTTAACAAAATAATAATCCATCAATATGAAAACATCTATTCAACTAATTACAGTATTTTTATTTCTAACAGTTTTAGGCAACGCTCAAACAGTAAGCAAGCGCGAAACCCTGACTCAAAAAGGTTTTAATCCGGTATTGAATGTTGATGGCGACAAGCTTTTATACACCGCAAGTGGTTTTTCGGGACTGAATTTGGTGGATTTAAAAACCAATGCAGTTCTTGAAATTTCGAAAGATGCCGGTTCAGGTTATGAACCTCAGTTTTCGACTGATAATAGCAAAGTCTTTTTTAGAAAAACTATTTTTGAAAACAACCGCCGTTTCAATGCCGTACAAAGTTACGACCTGAAAACTAAAGCTAATAATGAACTGTTAGCGCCACAGCGTTTGTTGAATAAAATTTACCCGTTAAATAATGGCGTAATTGCTTTTTCTGGCAAAAATATTTTGCGCGCTACAGTCACCAAATCGAATGCCACGCCCGTTGTTGTTTCGGCCAACGAAGATTTAAAAATCATGCTTTACAATGGCAAAATTTCGTATATCAACCCGTTGAACATGCCTGAAACCCGTTATATTTGGGTATCACTTTCGCCCAATTCAAAAAAAATTCTTTTTACCGCAGCCGGAAAAGGAACCTATATTTGCGACCTGAACGGTAAAATTCTAAGTTCACTTGGAAGTGTAAATGCACCCGTATGGTTCAATAATGATTATGTTGTTGCTATGGAAGATAAAGATGATGGTCATCGGGTTATTTCATCAAAAATAGTATTGATATCAGTTGCAAAAAAAACAAAAACAGATATTAGCACAACCAACAAAATTGCCATGTATCCCACAGCTTCAGGTAAAGCAAATCGCATTGCTTATCATACCGAAAATGGAGAGATTGAAGTGGTTGATGTGATGATGTGATGATGTTGAGATGTGATGATGTTGAGATGTGATGATGTTGAGATGTGATGATGTATTGATGAGATGATGTGGAAATAACAAAAATAACGGCGAACTTGCCTGCGGCAATCAGGTTCCAAATAACACAAAAAATGAAACACTTTTTAATACTATTTACTTTTTTAAATGCATTTTTTGTTCAGTCTCAAAACCTGACAGGTGTAAAGATATTTATTAACCCCGGGCATGGTGGTTTCGATAGCGACGACCGCAATGTGCCGATTGCTCCTTATTTGTCGGGCGATAAGAATGGATTTTGGGAGTCGCAAAGCAATTTGGACAAGGGCTTTGCGCTTCGCACCATGTTGCAAAGCAGTGGTGCAACTGTTATCATGTCGCGCACTGCCAATACTACTGCCGATGATTTGCTGCTTTCGCAAATTGTACAAATGGGAAACACGGCTCAGTCCGATTTTTTCCTTTCTATTCATACCAATGCGGGAAATGGTGTGGCAAGTTATGTGCTTATGATTCACTACGGTTCGGATTTGAGCGATTCGCAAATTTACAATACCTATAATCCGGGCAACGCAACTCAGTTTGCTTTGAGCAATAAAAGTCGTGATATTAGCACCGAAATTGCCAAAAACCTCTATGCTAACCAAATCACTTCTTGGTCGTCTAGCTATCAAGTGCGGGGCGATAAAACTTTTGCTAGCCTTATTATGGATTGGAGTGATGGCTATGGTGTCTTGCGCGGTCTGGCTGTTCCGGGTGTTATTTCAGAAGGCGCTATGCACGATTATATTCCCGAAACCTATCGGCTTATGAATATGGAATACAAATGGCTCGAAGCATGGAATTTTTACAAATCGTTTTGTAATTATTTTAATGGTGGCCAAATCACAAAGGGCGTTATTGCCGGACAAGTGCGCGATAGTCGCATAAAAAACGAAGCAACTTACAATAAATTTGCCGGAAATGACCAAATGCAACCGCTCAACGGTGCTAAACTTACTTTGGTTGAAACCAATGAAACTTATACGGTTGATAATATGCAAAATGGTGTGTTTGTTTTCAAAAATCTACCTCCCGGAACCTATCATGTTAAGGCCGAAAAAGATGGTTATTACGCTCAAAGGCAGGAGATTATTGTTACAGCTCATAATATTTCGTATTTCAATTTTGGGTTGAATAGAGTTCGTAGCACGCCACCGCAAGTGTTGAGTTATTCGCCCAATGTGGTTTTGACCGATAGCGTGGAAGCTTCTTCAAGTATTACGCTTTCGTTTAATTGGGATATGGATATAGCTTCTACCGAACAAGCTTTTAGTATTTCGCCAGCTGTGGCAGGTAAATTTACTTGGGAAGATACCAATTATCGCATGCGTTTTACGCCTGATAAGCCATTGGATAAAAATACGCTTTACACCGTAACGCTGAATAAGTCGGCATCGCATCCTGATAATTTAAGTATGGCTGCTGATTTTACGTTCCAATTCCAAACCAAAAGTCGCAACCGCTTGTCACTCCTAGCAGTTTACCCTTTCGATGGAAACAAAGGTGTTTATTACAACAATCCATCATTCCGGCTTATTTTTGATAAAAAGTTGAATACATCAAATTTATCAACAACTATAAAAGTCATAGATGATACAAATATCGTTTTAGCAAAAGTAGCGCGAAGCGTTTTGAACAACTCTATTGTATCGCCTTTTGGATCAACTTATTTCAATTTGGCAACTAATTTAGTGCCCGAAAAAGAATACACTTTGGTAATTGATGGCGATGTGACTGACGAAGTGGGAATGAAGGTGGTAGAACCAATCAATATAAAATTCAAAGCATCGGCTGTGGCTGTTACTACTCAACCCATTGTGGAGACTTTTGAAACTGTGGCACTAACTTATGTGCCTTCAGAAAGTACAGAAATAAGCTCTGCTAGTGTAACTAATCATTCTGTAAAACTTTTTGGCTCATATTCCAATAAAATAAATGTCTCATATTCAAACACTTCAGGCGAAGCTCTTTTTGGATTCATAAATCCTTTAAATATTGAAACGGCTAAAGTTTTGGGTTTACATATTTATGGAGATTTATCGGGCAACGAAATTTGGTTAAAACTTAGTGTTCCGGGTGGTGTTCAGTATGTGAAATTGTGCGATTTAAATTTCTTTGGTTGGGAGTTTCGCGAATTGAATTTGAATAATCTGGGACTAACAAATTACTCTCTAACCGGGTTGAAAATTATTCGTAAATCAGGTGTTTTATCTGCAAGTAATGAAGTCTTAATTGATAATATGTTATTATACAATACCCCAATTTTATCGGTTAATAAATTATATAGTGATTTGGTTAAAGTTTATCCAAATCCGGTTAGCGATAAATTGACTGTTAAAGTTAAAGATGTTGAAAATCCATTGCTCCAACTATATTCAATAAATGGAATGATGATGAAAGAAATTAGCGGCAACGAATTGAATGTAAGCAATATAAATGCAGGAACTTATATATTGAAAGTTAAATTTGATAAGGCTAGTTTAAGTTTTCCGGTAATAATTGTAAGGTAAAGAAATGGATTTTATATTTATTCGGATTAAGGGGCTGCTGATAAGCTAATTTAAAACTATTAAACCCTGCCTGCCGCAGGTAGGCACAAAAGCTCACAAAAGAATAAAACCGTTAGGTTTTATTTTTTTGTGAGCTTAATTAATTCATTTTTAGCAATATATATGTTGTCATTTAAGAACACAAAAGAAGTTCATGTTAAATATTAGTATTATTCTTTTGTGTCTACCGATAGCTATCGGTATGGTTAACTATAAAAATTCATATTTTAAGTGCATTGTTTTTTAAATTTAAAATGCATAAATGATTGCTTTAAAACCTTTATTTAAAGTGTTATATATCATATTATCAAAATATTACTAGTTTTTCGGCAAACTCTATTTATTCATTTAAAAATAAATAACGCTCAAAAACTCCCCCCTAGGGGGGATGGGGGGCTATTTAGCTTTTAATAATTCTTGTACCCAAATTTGTGTGAATATTGTCGGCACGTGTTATAATAACTTGTTTTACACCCGCATTGATTGCTTCAAATGCATTTTCGAGTTTAGGAATCATTCCACCCTGAATAATACCTTCGGCAACATATTTTTCGAATAGTGCCGGCGTAATTTCATTGATAACACTCTCATCGTCATTTTCATTCATCAAAACGCCTTTTTTCTCAAAACAATACATCAATGTTACTTCAAAATGCTTAGCCAAAGCTTTGGCGGCTTCACTTGCAATGGTGTCGGCATTGGTATTTAGCATATTGCCAGCATTGTCATGAGTTAATGGAGCTAAAACTGGGACTACATTCTTTAAAATTAAATCGGATAAAATGTCAGAATTAACTTCCTTAACATCACCCACATAACCATAATCAACCTCTTTTACGGGCCGTTTTTCCGAACGCATATAATTCAGGTCGGCTCCCGTAAGACCAAGAGCATTTATTCCAATTGCCTGCAATCCGGCAACAATTTGCTTATTTACCAAGCCACCATACACCATAGTAACCACTTTAAGCGTTTCTTCATCAGTAATGCGCCTTCCGTTAACCATTTTGCTTTCAATGCCGAGTTTGGCTGCTATGGCAGTGGCAGAGCGACCTCCGCCATGTACAAGTACTTTAAAACCTTCAATTTTTGAAAAATCGGCGAGCAATTGTTTGAGAGTTTCAGGCTCTTCCACAATTTTTCCACCTACTTTAACGAGCGTAAGTTTATTCATAATTTATGTGTAATTTAACTGTAAAGGAAATGAGAAATTATAAAATTTGAAACAAATTGTAATACCCATTATTCTAATACTGATGTTTTTTTATATATAGTTTTTTTCAACTTTACTAGTACCTAACAAAAAGTCACTTTCATCATGCTCGATTTCGAGCACTAATTTCTAAATATTTATAGCACTTATTGTTATTATATCAAGATAAAATTACATTAAGTGTTGTAAATATAGAAATATATATTTATAAGCGATTTATAATCAGAAATTTATATATAATTTTAAGTTTAATGCTACGAATAACTTATTTTTGAAGAAATTGGCAATAAAATAACTTCAAAAATTCGTCTAGAATATTTTGGAAAGAGAATCTGTTTTTCAATATTATTCCCAAAATCATTATCGCAATTATTCCTTAGGGTCTGAGACCCGTAATATTTGTAGAAAAATTCTTACAAGAATGAATTTTCAAGGGTCGGAGACCCGTAATATCATTATTTACCAATTAATCTAACATTCATCGTTTCCACATTGCGGGTCTCTGCCCTTTTGGGGGCTGTGGGTGAAATCCGCTGCTACAAATAGCATCGGGTCGCTGAAAAGGAGATTTTTATTTTTTTTAATCAACGTATTACTTTATTCCGCTCTTCTTCAATAATTTTTTTTAAATCTTCTTCATTTGGCAAATTAAGCATGTATTTGTTCACAAATACTTGTTGTGCCAATCCAGTGGTAGCGTATCGTACCAAACTTTCATTTTTACTTGTACAAAGTATAATTCCAACCGGAGGATTATCTTCAGCTAACATTTCATTCTCAGTAAAATAGTTTAAATACACATTCATCTGTCCTGCATCTGCATGTGTAAATTCGCCCATCTTCAAATCAATTAACACATTACATCTTAGTACGCGATGATAAAACACTAAATCGATACGATAATGTTTGTTGTCGAATGTAATTCGTTTTTGACGAGCTTCAAAACAAAAACCTTTTCCTAGTTCTAATAAAAAATATTGTAAATGATTAATAATCGCTTGTTCTAATTGCGATTCAGAGTATTCCGCCTCTTCTTTTAAACCTAAAAACTCTAATATGAAAGGATTCCTAAAAACATCTTCTGCTTTTGCAGGCTTTCGTTTATTATAAGTGTCCAACACGGCTTGTTTGTTCGTACTTAAACCTGTACGTTCAAAAAGCAGACTATTCATAGCTCTTTGTAACTCCCTTACCGACCAAGCGTTTTTGATAGCTTCTATTTCGTAAAAGTTCCGCTTTAATGATGTATCAGCTTTAAGTAATTCGATAATATGAGAGAAACTTAGTTGATTAATTAGCTTATTCACATCAATTTGAATATTCGAAGATGCTGACTGAGTAGCTTGAGGAAGTAGCTTTTCATTTTCATTCATTTCAACTTTAATTAATTTTGCGGACGCTGTCCGCAAAATCGTATTATCTTGAAATTCAGTAATATAAAATTCTGCGGACAGCGTCCGCAAAATCTGTGGATAGGCTAAATAAAAATCCTTACACAAATACAAATGTCTTTCTCTAATCTGTTTATATCCGTTTTCTTCAAGTCGATATGCAATTTCTTTAAATAATTTTGTGCCGTAAGCAGCTCTATCTGCACCGTTCAGCTCATATTCGGAAATATAATAACCAAAAAACCAATTCCGTAAGGTCAATGCTACATCTACTTGTTTACTTGCTTGTTGCTTAAAGTAATGTTGCGTTTCGCCAATTATTAAAACTAATCCGTTGATATCATTCATATTTAATCAATTATTTAATCTATAATAACATAACGGATGTAATGATCCGCAATAGGTGTTCTTTAATTTGGAAGTTAGGTGATTTTCTTTACAACTGACTTAAAGATTCTGCCGAACTATTTGCATTTAATTTTAAAACTTAGGAAAACTTGCGTCGACATCCTATCCTCTGCCACTCACTTTCTTCTTTCATTTATGAGTTTAGGAATACGTGATAAAATATCATCGTAGCTAATTGAAATCAAAACTTTTAAAGTATATTCAGTTCCATTTTTATTCAGAATAAATTCACCATTTTCAAATTTATATGTAAAATTTTTATCTAGTATTGAAAACTTTAAATCAACATTCTTAATTTCTGATTCCATATACTTCGATAAAAAATCTAATGTAAGTGCATTGTTTTCATTTTTTTTTATGATCTTACAACTAAGATTTTTTCCATTAACAACTAAAGTAGTAAAACATTTTATTGTGTTTTTTGTATCAAAGTCAGATTGTAAACAATTATTTGCTATTAAAAATCTTTTACCTTGTTCAGTCTCTAATGAACTATTTAAAATTTTCATAATATTGTTTAAACTTGGCCTCAATCTAAATAAAGATTTTGGTTCTTGATTATGAACAGATACACACTTTATTTTTTGAATCACATTTTCTATTTCTTCAATTTCGTAATCTGATCTTGAGGATATATATTTAATAGTACAACCTTCTGATCCATCCTTAGATCTTATTCTATCATTTACTTTCCATTCATCTTTGTAAGATAAGGGCAAAGCGCGTATACCATATCTTTTATTATCTGTAATATAGATAAGAATTGAGCTATATTTATTAGTAGATATACGTCCCTTTTTTTCTGTCGATTTTTGGAGCGTTCTATATTGCAGATACTCATCAAAGGCTTTACTATACTTATAGTTCTCTATATTATCCAATTTTATAAACACGTCTAAACTAAACAAATAATCAAACAATAACTGAAGAAAGGACTTATCTTTAATGGAAAAAAAATGAAAAGACTTTTGAACCAAATTTAAGTTAATTTCATCTGCAATTTGACCTGAAAGAATTTTTATATATTCAGAAATAAGTGCTTCATTATAACCTTTTAAGTGTAGATATTTCCGAAACAAGTTCCTGTTTTCAGAAACTTTTAAGTCTGCTATTTGAAAATCATTTTCATCTTTATATTCAAAAAAATTGACTGAATTTTTATCATCCTTATCATCTGTTTCTATCCAATCATCTTCATTGAATCTGTCAATATCTTGATTTTCATTTTGCCCGATATTAGACAACAAGACTTTTGCCTTTAATCTTTCAAAATTAGATTTTTGTAAATCTTCAAAAGTATCTTCATATTCATCAAACGAATTATTATTCAAATTTACTTGGTAAGAGACTTTACCACCTAGATTTATATACTTTTCTGCGGAAGGATAATAATAGGCAATGTAATTGTCTGAATCATACGTCAATTGATCTAATGTTATGTAATCAGATTTTTTCTCCCATGAAATAGTATTTTCATCAATGTAAGGCTCCTCCCAAATACATTTTAACCATAATTCATTAGTTGATTCACTTTTTTCTTGAGCAATTTTATCAAATACAAAAATATTATGATTATTAGCGTAAAATATATCTTTTAACGAAAGACTTTTACTCGATGCAAATGAATCATCGAAAATCCATAAGATAAAGCTATTTTGCTTTCTATAAAAAAGATTTCGGGAAGTTACAACCTTGATTGTAGAGGGATTAGTCTGGACTTCGAAAGCAATATGATGCCCCTTATATTCGCAACTAAAGTGAGGTTTTCTCCAAACAGCAAAATTAAAATTATATGAAATTATTGGCTCTGCCGTATAATTCGCTATATTGGGAGTGTTCTGCAAAAAAATAGCAAGCTGTTTCCGGATAATTTTTGAACTATATAAAGAAGCAGAAAACTGATACTGTCGTGACTCAGCAAATAATCGAACATTTACATTACGATTGCTACCTGTTATTATTGGGCAATTGATATTATCGTGTGAATGAACAAAGCAATTTACTTTACCACGTTCACCATGATTTCCTGACAATTTGATTGGTTCATAGCATATTGCACAAACAAATTTCGGCTTTCCTTGGTGATTTGTACAATAATCTTCCAATCTTCGCCTTAAATCAACTAATACAAAATCTTCCTGTTTGAAAAATGCGGGTAACACTTGAAAATACTTGTTATTCTCTGCATCAAAAATCCACTTAATAAAACCATTATGACTATTGATGTTTTCAAACACATAATCAAGTTCTATTTCCAGTAATCCTTCATATTTTAAAATTGTATTATCTGCTTTTGTTTCTGTTTCACTTTCACTATTTGCGGCTTCTCCTAACTTAATGCCGGCGTTAATAATTTTTTTTACTTTTTCTTCTCTTTGTTTTTGTTGTTGATTATCTTCTTCCTGTAATTGCTGTTCTTGTTCTTTATTATTTAACAATGCGAGTTCATCAAGACACTTTTTTAATTGAGTTTTTAGATTATCTCTTTCAACACGTAAATCGACATTAGTTTGGTCCCTATATTTAATTTTCTCAGTTAGATTATCTATTTCTATTGTGAGTTGATGATTATTATCAATCATCAATTGTTTCTCGCGAATATAATCAAGTTTGTCCTTCTCAAAAACCTCCTGAGTTCTTGAAATTTGCCCTTCTAAATTTTCAATTTTAGTTGTTAAATCGCTTATTTCATTATTCTTTGCTATTTCAAATCCATTGAAATTATTTATTAAGTGTTCTTTCTGCTTTTGTATATCTTCCAAATAGACCTGTATACTACTTATCCTTTTGTTTAATTCAGCATTCTCCTTATTGGTCTCATCAAGTTGGCTCTGAAGGGTGTTTCTTTCTAAAGTTAAATTAGATAGGTTCTGAATTTCATATTCTAAATCCTTTATTTTTGAATCCTTATTTGCAATGGAAACATCGCTATCATATTTCAAATCATTCCAAACTTTTATTTGGTGATTCAAATCGGTTCCTGTGAAAATAAACAATAATTTGTTTGCTATTTTATTTATCATATAAACAATAGATTTTAATTAAATTCACATAGAATCTTGTTAGATAAAATCAGATATACTCCATCTGAATGGGTATTATATGGCTGAATTGGCTTTTTATTGACCCATTTTTGACTATGATATTTCAGAAATCGTAAAACCACTCCAATCCACCATTTCCCCTCCCTAAGATTAATAATTATTCCAAGCTAAATATAACCATATTGCAGTTTAATTTGGGTTTTTTAATGCCATTAAAAAACTTAATTTTACTTTTAAGAGGTGTATCACATATACTAACTGTACAAACGGGGTTGAAAAAAGCGAACTACAAAACGGATATTGTCCTGTAATTGTTTTTTGCCATAGGTCTCGCCATGCAAGGATTTTAAGGCAATATTTTTCAATAAATTATTGTCAATCAGATACTCAATCAGCTCTTTAGGTATTTCGTATAAGCCGGTTAAAACGCTAAGTCCTTCGTGTTCGACAACATCTTTATCGTAATATGGATTTTTAGGGTCACACACGTGCGAAGCCAAAATGGGATAAAAACTTAGTCCAATTTCGGGATGTACAAACAAAATAAAATTGCTATAACTCTTAAATTTATCCGGAAAGATTCTGTTATTGTCTGAATCAGGGAAAATTGCTGTAAGCACTTTTATTAAATCCTTACTATCAGCGTAATAAGATATTGGTTTCTTTATTTTCTTAATTATGTAATCGTATGTTAGCTTATTGTTTTCCTTTATTTTACTTTTTGTATTGTCATTGTCAAGCTCTTTGTCTAATTTTGAGAATGAAGCAAAACCATTTACATGCCAAAAATCATTAAAATAAAACAAACTGCACATTATGCTATTATTCCCTTTTATTTCAGGTTGTTTACCCAATGAATCAAGACTGACAATTAATTTTTCATTTTCGGCATTTACTATTGTGAGATATTCGTTGTCAAAGTCAACAATATTATAGTTGTCAATTTGCTTAAAATCAATTGCTTCTATCATTTTAGCTTTGGGTGTACCGTCGAAAATTTGAGCCAACCAATCCTTTGCTTTTATGGCTAAAGGACTACAATTTCGACTAAAAATTCCTATCTTTTCCATAGCATAGCTTAGTGTTCCGAAATTTTCTCTGTAAAATTCATTATTTTTATTACTTCTCAATTCTTCAATTTCACTTTTAAGTTTTAACCGTGGATATGACATCGAAAGGTAAGAATCGTAGTGTAGCCAACCCAGCAACTCACGCGTAGTAATAATATCATCAGTCAGTTTTGTTTGGTGTATGTATTTATAAATGGCATCGTTGGCGGGTGCAGTTTCGTATTCCTGATCCAGCAAATCGTATATTACATTCGCTAACAAAAAAATCATTGGATTTTCGGGATTTAAAAACCGGTGAACTTCATTGTCGATGTCATAACGTTGTAATTCTGCCCAAATTAAAAATTGAACATCTTCACTGTTTATTTCATCAGGAACATATACCTCATTGTTTAAATCTAAAAATGGTAAATACTTGCCATACATTGTCTTATGTATGCTTGTAAATGCTTGCCATAAACCAAAACCTGATATTACATCTTCAAAATAAGCAGCAACATTTATAGCTATATTGCGTTGTGATTGAATCGAAAAAATTTCAGCTACGCTTTTTTCATTGAAAATTGACAGTATTTTATTACTCAGGTTCACAAAATAAGCGTCGGATGATGAAATAATACCTACAGGTCGGGTGTTTTGCCAATCGACTTGATAAATTCTATTTTTGATAGATTTTTGAAATTTTGATTTCATATATTAAATCCTATTGATAACTAAAACTTTATCAATGCATGAATATCTTCGGCTCCTTGTAATCGTGGACGACCATTCAAAAATTCGAGTTCAATAAGGAAACTGACTAAAACTGATTTTGGATGAAACATTTCAATCAATTTCAACGCTGCACCGGCACTTCCACCTGTTGCCAATAAATCATCATGTAATAGAACCACGTCGGTTTCATCAATGGCATCTTTATGTATTTCCAGTGCGTCAATCCCGTATTCCAATTCATAATCTACTCTGAATGTTTCGGATGGTAATTTGCCAGGTTTACGTAGCAAAACAAAACCGGCACCCAGTTTATAGGCTAAAATACTGCCGAGTACAAAACCGCGACTCTCAACCCCAACCACCTTAGTTATTCCTTTGTCCTTGTAATAATAATACAGCTCATCGGCAATAAAATGAAGCACTTCGGCATCTTTCATTGCCGTAGTTATATCTTTAAATAAAATTCCGGGTTTCGGAAAATCCGGCACGTTGCGTATCGACGCAATTACTTGTTCTATATTCATATTGACCCCCAACCCCTAAAGGGGAGTTAGATTAGTATTGTTTTATTTAATTTTAGATGTCAATTGTCTTAAAAATAATTTGTATTTTCCTACATTGCGTTAGGGTGTGGTTAACAATCGTTTTATCACCACTTGTGCTGAAATTTCGCGGTTGGCAGCTTGAGGAATTACTATAGAACGTGGGCCTTCAATTACGTCATCGGTTACTATCATATTGCGGCGTACAGGCAAACAATGCATAAATCGAGCATCGTTTGTTACTGCCATTTGACGATCACTAACAGTCCAATTCATATCTTTACTTAAGATTTTTCCATAATTAGGATCATGATAGGCTGCCCAATTCTTAGCATAAATAAAATCGGCTCCTTCAAAGGCTTTCATTTGGTCATATTCCACATGGGCTCCACGTACAAATTGTGGTGCAAGTTCGTATCCTTCGGGATGTGTTATCACAAAGTCAACATCAGCTTCATTCATAAAATCAGCAAAAGAATTTGGAACAGCTTGTGGCAATGCTTTTGGATGCGGCGCCCAGGTCAAAACTACTTTAGGACGAGCTTTGTCTTTGAATTCTTCAATAGTTATCAGGTCAGCAAATGCTTGTAATGGATGGGTTGTTGCTCCTTCCATACTGAAAACCGGTTTGCCTGAATACTGAATAAATTGATTGATGATGGTTTCCTGATAATCAAACTCCTTGCTTTCGAATTGTGCAAAAGCCCGTACTCCAATTATATCGCAATAACTTGCCATAACAGGAATAGCTTCCAAAATATGTTCAGGTTTATCACCATCCATTATCACACCTCTTTCGGTTTCCAATTTCCAGGCTCCGGCATTTACATCGAGCACCATAGTGTTCATTCCCAGATTCATACCTGCTTTTTGTGTGCTCAGGCGTGTGCGTAAACTCGAATTAAAAAACACCATTAAAAGTGTTTTATTCTCGCCTATATGCTTGTATGCAAAACGGTTTTTCTTTATTTCTAATGCCTCTTGTATTGCCTCTTGCAGGTTGCCGAGGTCTTTAACGTTGGTATATTCTTTCATAAATGGTAAATTGTAAATTGCTAAATTGTAAATTACTTTGGTTCCATCACTATCAATGGTATCAACATTTCTTCTAACGAAATTCCACCATGTTGAAATGTATTTTTATAATAACTTACATAATGATTGTAATTGTTTGGATAGGCAAAGAAATCATCGTTGCAGGCAAAAATATAAGCCGAACTAATGTTGGGGCTAGGTAAACCTATTTTGGCTGGTTGTGTTACTTCAAAAACTTCTTTTTTATTGTAACTCAAACTTTTACCAACTTTATATCGCAAGTTTACATTGGTATTTTTATCACCAATTACTTTTATAGCGTTATTTACCTGTATTGTACCATGGTCGGTAGTAAAAACCACTTTGTAACCTTTTTGCGCTATGGCTTTAAACAATTCATATGTAGTAGAGTGTTTAAACCACGAAAGTGTTAATGATCTATAGGCATCTTCATCATTTGCCAATTCACGCATCATTTTCGATTCCGTACGGGCATGCGACAACATATCAATAAAGTTTAATACGCAAACATTCAACTGATTACCATCAATACGAGGCAATTGATCAATTAAACGCTGGCATGATGCTGAATCGTTTATTTTATGATACGAAAACTCATATTTTTTCCTAAAACGTTGTAGTTGAGTTATCAACAAGTCTTTTTCATGTAAATTTTTACCTTCTTCATCTTCTTCTTCCACCCACAAATGAGGATACATGTGTTGAATTTGCAATGGTAAAAGACCGGAGAATATTGCATTTCGGGCATATTGTGTTGCTGTAGGTAACATGCTACAATACAAATCCTCTTCGTTAAAAATATAGAATTCACTCAACATTTCACGTATGGTTTTCCATTGGTCATACCTGAAATTGTCAACCAATATAAAAAACACCTTTTCACCATTATCCAACAAAGGAAAAACCTTGGTTTTGAATAAGTCGGTACTCATCAACGGTTTATTTTCAGTATGCTCAAACCAATCGACATAGTTCTTTTTGATAAATTTAGCAAAAGTATTATTCGCCTCAGTTTTTTGCATTTTAAGCATTTCATCCATGCCGTTTTCAGCTTCGGCCAATTCCAATTCCCAATATACAAGTTTTTTGTATACCTCTTTCCAGTCGTTAAGTGTTAACGAGTCATTTATTTGCATTCCTATGCGTCCAAACTGCGATTGATATTGTGAGGTTGCATGTTCAGAAAATATTTCCTTTTTATGAATATTTTTCTTTAAAGTAAGCAGTATCTGGCTCGGATTGACTGGTTTAGTAAGGTAATCGGCTATTTTATTACCAATGGCCATATTCATAATGTTTTCCTCTTCGCTTTTGGTAATCATTACCATAGGCACATTAGGGTCAATATCTTTTATAATCGATAAAGTTTCCAATCCACTTAAACCCGGCATGTTTTCGTCCAAAAAGATGATATCAAAACTCTCTTTGTGGCACAAATCTACTGCATCTTTGCCATTAGTGGCCGTTACAACTTCATAACCTTTTTCTTCCAAAAAGATTATGTAGGCACGTAGTAAGTCTATTTCATCATCAGCCCAAAGTATGCGGTCTTTTTTCATTTTTTATGTTTTACTTTTTTGTTTTTTTGTTGGTTTTAATGCTTAGAATTAATTGCCCAAATTGTTAAATATTTGAATTCCATTAGTCTATTTTAGATAATATTCTTGCATAAATTCAAAATAGGTTTCCATAGCATTTTTTTCCATCATCAGGTTTAAATTCTTTTGCGAACCTAATAGATTTCTATAATCAGCGTCTTTTAAACTCTCAAAAAGACTATTCTCGTCAACCATGCGTATTAAATACGATTTTGCCAAATTAGCATCTGCAAACTGACCAATTATTACAACCTGCTTTTTTCCCACTGTTTCAAGTCGTAATTTTAAGTTTAACATGCTGTAATTCTTTGCATTGTAACTATCGAAACTTGCTTTCAGTTTTTGAAAATCGAAATTCCCGGATACAACTGCTATGGCAACAAAATGTGCTTCGTTAGCTCTATATCCAAACAAACCTTTGAATAAAGGTACCGGAGGTTCTATGGTTTCAACCACAGGAGCTTTTTCAACTGGTTTACTTTCAACCGGTTTACTTTCAACTATTTTACTTTTTTCTACATCTAAAATAGGAGCAGTAACAGTTTGCACTTTTTTCAAAGTATCAAGCTTTTGCATGGCTACTTTGGGTTCCTCCAGCTTTGGTTTTGCAATAACTTTATTTTCTTTTACCGGAGTCTTAACATTAGTAATTGTAGCTTTAGCGATTGGTTTATCTATGTTAGGAGTTTTTGAATTCAAGTTATTTGCTTCAAAATTCTGATATTCACTCATTCCAAACAAGGAGCGCATAAGTACAAAATTTTCTTCTGAAATGATGATGTTTTTAGCGTTAATTTCTTTGAAAAATTTATTTAAATCCACATCAGCTTCCACTGAACTTTTATACCATTGCGTTTCGTCATACGATTCAAAGTTAGTAACTGAAAGTGCATTATGCGTACTATCAATTTTCCCTATCAATAAATCAAAATCTTTTACCATAAATCGCGTAAAATTATAAGCTGCAATATTGTAAAGTAGTTTGTTCAAGCTTTCAACAGGCAATTCTGTGACTATTAAAAGTCTATGTTTTAATGTTTTATCACTCGAAAATTGACGACTTTTTACAATTTGCTCAGTTTCAGTTTTCAATTCTTCATCTCTACGTGTGAGTAAAGTACCATGCGAACTTCCTTTTTTGGCTTCATTTCCCTGGTTGATTAGTGCTAATATGTCTTTTGACATGGCACTCACATCGCTAGTCGGAAAATCTGTAACTACTTTATTAAGAGCAGTTTCAAACACTTCAGGTTTGTCTGTTTTTCCTATACTTAATGCTTCCAGAAATTTAAACTTGGGCAATAAGGTACAAAGTGGATATTGTTTCTGAATATAATTTACATTTTTTCGAACTGTATTAAAATCGCTTGAATTGTAGGCAGTATATGTTTCATTATAAAGCGAATCCTGCTCCCTGTACATTCGTGCCATACGTTCGAAATAATCGGGTTGTGAAATTACATCTACATATCTTGAATTTGGATATTCCTTTATCAACTTTTGTTTGATAATATCAGCTTTTTCAGTCTTATTTTGTTTCGATTCAATCATAAATGACTGAAAATATGCTTCTTCATTACGTTTGTCGTCAGGGAAGCGCTTGTTAAATTCATTAAAAGTTTTTATAGCTAAACCATAATCTTCAACTTTATCCTTGTAAATCATGGCCATATTAAAAAGAGCATCTGCTATTTCAGCATTCGATTTTTCAATTTGCGAAGCAGTAACGGGAATTTGTTTTAAATAAAATTCCGGTGATTTTAAATCAGTGGTAGCACTTTTCAAGGTGTCATTTTTATTCTCAGCCGTAACTGCTTTTACACTTTCTTCTTCTGCAAAAAGTGAAGCTGCTTTGTTCGTTCGTCGCCAATTATCTTCCAACTTACGCTTGCCCCATTTTTTCTGAAAATCAGTTATTCCCGATTTTATCAGCGTTGGATTATAAAAATACCAATCACCACCTGCTCCCATATTGCCACCTATAGGTCTGGGTGCATCAAAACCATCTTCCGGGTTAAAATTATTGTTGTTATTGCTTTCATTCAACTCTTCTTTTGCCTTCATTTCAGCTTTTTCATCTTCAATTAATTTGGCAATCAATTTTTTTACAATTTCCAATCGCTTCGATTCTGACAGGGTGGATAAATACTGCAAACTATCTTGCAATACTACAATATCGTTTTGTACAGCCAATTCGCCTAATGTTTCGGCATATTTTGAAACCCTTTTGTAATCAGGATGATCAGCGGTAATAATTTTTGAAGCCTCATCATAACAAGGCTGTGCTTTGATATAATTTTGTTTTGAGTAATATAAATCGCCTAAAGTGATTAATGTCAGTGCTTTATCAAAACCATTTCTGGTGCTTTTCTCGACAGATAAGTTATAAAATTCTATGGCTTTTGCGGTGTCTTTTTGTTGAAAATAAGTTTTTCCCAGTGTGTAATAAATTTGATCCTGAAAATCTTTGTTGTTGCTGTTTTTCAGCATTTTATTCAAATCTTTTCGTACTGCAGCAACATTTTCTCTATTTAATTCTGCTTTGTAGATACGAGCATTAAAATCCATTTCGTAAGGTGGATTCATGTTAATTATCTTCGAAAAAACATCAAAAGCTTCTTTTTCGTTATTTGTTTGTTTGTAAAGTTGAGCCAAAAGAAAACTAAATCTCAATTTCAAATCCTTCGATTTTTCTTTTTTCAAAGCCAGTTCCAAAAAAGGAATAGCTTCTTTGTAAAGTTGTTTTTTCAAAAGCAAATCAGCATTTACCGAGGCAAATAAACCTATATCATTGAAACTTAAATCATCTTGTTTTATGTTTGTTAGCATTTCTTCAGCCTCATAAATCCAATTCATTTCAGCGTAAGAGCGTGTTAACCAAAGTTGGCAGCGAGCTACCATTTCTTTATCCGATGAATAATAACGGCTTAAATATGAGAATGTTCCAACAGCTCCTATAAAATCGCCTTTGTGAAATTCAGATTTTCCTAAAAGCAACCAGGCTTCTTTTAGTGCCGGATTAAATTCAGGTTGATTGTACCAAAGTTTATACTCGGGATTGTTCCATTTTTTTGCATTTCGTTCGGGTTTTTGTTTAATAGAATGCAACTTAATGGCTTTTCTGCTTTTCTCTATGGCTCTGTCCATATTCGATAACGCTGAACTAGCATTTTCGTGTTTGCTAATCGGGTACATATTTATTATGGCCGAATAATCGTCTTTGTTACTGTTCGAGATATTGGTTAATCCTTCGTTGTAACTTGTTATTCCGTTAAAATAAACATTAAAACGAGTATTTATTGAATGATAGGTACGTGTTGACCAAGTGTTCTTTTTTAGGGAACATCCACTAAGTAGTACAAGTGCTAGTACTAAAATGAAGTTGAATTGAATATTTGTTTTCAAAAAATCAAAATGTATTAGTTTTCTTAGTAATAATTTAGAACTCCAAAATACAAACTTAAAAATCACGAATCTATTGTGTTTTAACTTACAAAATTAATCTTTTTTGAACACTTATGTTTAACTTTGCACCGAAATTTATGTAGTATTAAGAAAATTGAAAATTATAATATGTTGGTATTAGTTGCTGTTTTGGTTTTGTTTGGTGTTATTTTATTGATAATTACCTATTTGAATAGAAAAAACAAACCGGATGAAATAGAAATTATTGAGAATAATGATGGTGAATGTTGTGGTGCTCACGAAGTGTGCGACAAAGATTCATTATTAAGTTCACAAGATAAAATTGAGTATTTTGATGATGAAGAACTTGATAAATTAGCCGGAATTGAGCCGAAAGACTTTAGTAATGAACAGATTACTCAATTATCAGAAGTGTTTTATACCCTGAAGGAAAACGAAATTGCTGCCTGGTTGAGAAGTTTGCAATTACGGTGTATCGATCTTCCTATTGATATTAGAGAACAAGCTTTGTTGATAGTTGCCGAAAGAAGAGGAATTTAAGACTACTCAGCCCCCCAACCCCCTAAAGGGGGCGTTTTGGCACATCTTTAAGTTAGTTTATATAAAAAACCTGTTGTTCTAATTAATGATAAAATCGTTGTTATAACATCTTGAAGGGTTCTGAGTTGTAACAATCGTTGAGTTTAGTTATTTTAAATCTTCTAATTCAACCAATTTATTAACTATAGCATAAATAGTTAAACCCGCGGTACTGTGAATTTCAAGCTTTCTAATGATATTCCTTCTGTGAGTAAGTACTGTATGGGTCGACAGAAATAGATTTTCTGCAATTACTTTATTCGTCTGACCTTTCACAACACATATTAGAATCTCTTTTTCACGCTGACTTAGCACGTTTGCATCAATGCTTACTTCATTGTTTTTTATTTCTAAGAGTTTTTTCAATTTGGTTTTCAAGGTGTCAATTGAATCGAACATTGAAATTACTTCATCATAATCTTGTAAAAACGATTCGTCTAACATATTGTGTGTTAGTGCGATACATTTTAATTTTCTCTGCCCACTTTCATCTTTCAATTTCACCAAGTCAATTATCCCCCAAAATGTCGGATTTATTATTAAAATATCCGGTTTATGTATTTTGATATAATTGGCTAAAAGATCGTAAGTTGAAATTTCAAAAGTTTGTATATGAATGCCTTGTATGCGTTTTAGAGCAACCGAAAGTCCACTGCGAATAATTACAGCATGTTCTACGATGGCTATTTTGATGCTCAAATCTTTCATTTTTGGGTATTTTGCTGTTTTTCAATCGCATCTATCACCGGAACAAAGAAAAAATCTTCGACCTGATTGTGTGAAGCCAGATCTTTTTCGCACCAAAGCAAATCAAAAAGCACATCATTCAACATGTAATTTGTACCTTTTGCCGGATAATACTTAACGAGTATATTTTTTAATTCAATAAGTTTGGTTTCTACTTCAGCATGTTGATCCTCAAAAATAGAAATATTATATTTTTGATTTTGATTGCCATTAATCAGGTTTAATACATAAGGAAAAACTATTCTGTTTTCATATTCCATGTGTTTTTTAACTTCCAAAACATATTCGTCAAAATATTTTAAAAAAACTACATTGTAAGGAATATTTTGATCGGTAGTTGCCACAGCATCAATTAATTTTGTTCGTATGGAAGGCAGTTTGTATTCCAAAAAATAGGTGTGGGCATTTTGCAGATAGTTAATCAGTGATGCTATCGAAATTTTGTTATAAGTTTCATTCAACTCCACATTGCCTTCCGACAGAAAATTCACAACCGCCAAAAAGGTATTCGTATCAATTTGATTGGCTTCACAGGTTTCTTCAACTGTGTTGTCTCTAAATCCCAATGAAACTCCAAAACGGCTGATACACGATAAAAGTGAAACATCTTCGTTGATTAGTTCACTCATTTTTGTTTTTGATGTAAATTTATGTTGACTTGGCATGTGAATATGTGAAGTTTAAATAAGTTGCTTTTTAAACGATATTTGAGCTGTTATTGTTTTATAAAATCGCAATTTTTTATTTAAATACTTTGTAGATACAAATAATGTTCGTAATTTTGCGAACTACGAACAAAACAAACGAAATCAATATGAATACTTTCAAAAACAAAGACTACACAATAGACAATGAGCAACTGGCCCGATTCGCAAAAGCCATGGGACACCCGGCTCGTATTACTATTTTACAGTTTTTAGCTTCGCTGGATTGTTGCTACTTTGGTGATATACATAACGAATTGCCAATATCCAAAGCTACAGTATCACAGCACTTAAAGGAGCTAAAAGATGCAGGACTAATACAAGGCGAAATAGAAACACCCAAAGTAAAATATTGTATTAACCGCGAAAACTGGGAAAAAGCACAAGCATTTTTCAGTGTTTTTTTTGAAACAAAAAAAGAAAAAGTTGGGTGTTGCGCCTCTTAATCACCACATCATCACATCAAGATATCATCACATCAAAAACATGAACATACAAATTCTGGGCACAGGCTGTCCAAAGTGCAAGACACTTGAAAAAATTACCCGAGAAGTAGTAGAACAAAATGGAATTTCAGCAGAAATCTCCAAAGTAGAAGACATTATGGAAATAATGAAATTCAATGTTATGTCGACACCGGCATTGGTAGTCAATGGAAAAGTTGAGATTAAAGGGCGTGTACCTTCGGCAGATGAAATAAAGCAAGTTCTATCAAAATATTAATCAACAAAAAATCATTTTTTATGAAACGAATCGTATTTCTTGCCTTAATGTTCACGTATATAATGACTAGCATGTCGTGCGAAGCTCAAAACAAAAAAGCTTCTAAAGCCGCAACTACTGTAAGCAACAAAGTTGAAGTATTTTATTTCCACTATACCCGTCGTTGTATTACATGTAATGCCGTTGAAAGTGTTACCAAAGAAACTATAGCCGAATTGTATCCAATGCAATCGAAAAATGGTCAAATCACATTTAAATCGGTAAATTTAGACGAAAAAGAAAATGAAGCCCTGGCAAAAAAATGTCAAAGTGAAGGTCAGGCTTTACTTTTTATGGCTAAAGGTAAACGCATCGACCTCACCGACAAAGGATTTATGTATGCCAAAAGCAGTCCTGAAAAACTAAAAGCTGAAGTAAAAAAGACGATTGACGCTTTGCTATAATTTACCATTTATTTATTTACCATTTACCATTTAAAGAATGGAATTACTGCAAAGCATTTTAGAGAACACGCAATATTCGTTTATAACGGCCATTGTTTTAGGATTAATGACTGCCATAAGTCCATGCCCGTTAGCAACCAACATATCCGCTATAGGCTTTATCAGTCGCGATTTGAAAGACAGCAAACGTGTATTTATCAGTGGATTGGTTTATACACTCGGGCGCGCCATTAGCTACACAGGTTTGGCTTTAATCATCTTTTTTGGTGCCAGTAAAATGAATGTTTCCATGCTGTTTCAGGGCTGGGGCGAAAAGTTATTAGGTCCTGTTATGATTCTGATTGGGCTTTTTATGCTTGATGTAATAAAAATTAAATTTCCCGGCCTATCAGGTTTAACCGAAAAAATTGGAGAAAAAAGTAAAGGCAGTTATTGGAGTACTTTACTGCTCGGAATGGCTTTCGCTTTGGCATTTTGCCCGTATAGTGGCGTGTTGTATTTTGTAATGCTCATACCTATCACTGTTGCAAGTGCTAGCGGGCTTTATTTGCCTGTGCTTTTTGCCATTGCTACCGGTTTACCAGTAATTATTTTTGCTTGGCTACTTGCCTATGCAGTGGGAAATGTGGGGAAACTTTATAACCAAATAAAAACGTTCGAACTCTGGTTTCGCAGGGTGGTTTCTGTCATCTTTATTGGGGTGGGAATTTATTATGTGGTGATATTTTTTGTCCCTTAAACTTGCTCTGCCCCCTAACCCGACCTCACCCCAACCCTCTCCAAATGGAGAGGGAGAAAAAGGGGGGAATAAGAAAGATTACCACATTTAGCTGTGAAGATGAAAGTGGTTTTTTTTAATCAAATTGTTCGTATAATAGCGAACATAGATAATAAATTTTAAATGGAAAAAAATAAAAGAATCAGGTTATTATTGGCTGTATTTACAGTCTTGCCTGCACTTGTAGTGTTATATTACTATTTACAACCCCTGGTTAATTTGTTTACATATAATTTGTTGGGTTTGAGTTCAGATTCGCATTTGGGAACCTCTATCAATTTCTTTTTTTACGATACAATTAAAATTCTGATTCTGTTGTTTCTGATAAGTTCGTTAATGGGTGTGGTAAATGCCTATTTCCCAATAGACCGATTACGAAACTACCTGACAACTAAGAAAATGTACGGATTGCAATACTTTTTTGCATCGTTTTTTGGTGCAATTACGCCTTTTTGTTCCTGTTCTAGTATACCTCTTTTTATAGGTTTTGTAAAAGGTGGAATTCCATTAGGGGTAACCTTTTCATTTTTAATAACATCGCCTTTGGTAAACGAGGTGGCAGTTGCCATGTTTCTCGGACTTTTCGGACTGAAAGCCACAATAATATATGCCGGAAGTGGAATACTGATGGGTATTATTGGAGGTTATATACTTGGTAAATTTAAGCTTGAACGCTACCTGAGCGATTGGGTAAAGCAAATTCAAGCCAATTCCGAAAAAGAAACGGAAGCATGGCAAGGTGAAAAAACGCCTTTTATCGACCGATTGCCTTATATTATCAAAGACGGTTGGGATATAGTAAGCAAAGTGTTGGTTTATGTGCTTATTGGTATAGGTATTGGTGCAGCCATGCACGGCTATGTGCCCGAAAACTTCTTTGCGCAATACCTCTCAGCCGACAAATGGTATGCAGTACCCATGGCAGTGATTTTGGGTGTGCCTATGTATGCAAATGCTGCCGGAATAGTTCCTGTAATTCAGGTTTTTGTGGCCAAAGGCGTTCCACTCGGTACGGCCATTGCCTTTATGATGGCGGTGGTGGGACTTTCGCTACCCGAAGCTACACTGCTAAAAAAAGTAATGACATGGAAACTGATTGGAATTTTCTTTGGAACGATAACCCTGTTTATTATTGGGCTGGGATATTTGTTTAATATGATTCTATAAAAAAACCCATTGTAAGTACATTCATCTTACAATGGGTTTTCTGTTAACTAAACGGCTACCTTGTTCCTATACTAACTCAATATAGGTCGACCGTGATGCCTTACTGCCATCTGCATTGCGAACAAACAAATAACAACACTTCACATCGGAAGCTTTAATTCCCGGGTATTCAACTAAGATAGTGGCAGTTTTTAGTTCTCCCCGTTGCTGTTTCTCGATTAGCAATTCGCCAATAGTCGTTTTGGCTATCACTACTACTTCGTCGCTGGCATTCACTTTAAGCACCTTTACATTGGTTTGGTAACTAATGCTGATACCTCCGGCTACTATTTCTGCACCCTGAACCACCACCTGTGGTAATGACCCATTGGAAACCAATAACTTGCTGTAGTCAATTACAGGTTCTGCCCCGCTTTTATCAATGGCAGCAGGCAGATTAGCAGCCACGAAGAGGTTATAACCCGATTGTCCAGATCCCTTTTCAGGAAAACCTTCGTCGGTAGCACCTCCAAAAGATTGATGCTCGTCCGCGACCAGTTTAAAACACGCTCGCTGCAATTGTTGAGCAGGGGTGTTTGCGTCCCGCGGATTGAACGCTTTAATGCGGATCTCGTTTTGTCCGTTCCTTGAGGAAGTTACAAAATTGGCCATCGATCCTGTCATTTGGCCTGATAGGGGGTTTTGGCTGCGTGCCATAAGCAATGGTGTAAACGTGAAAACTCTAAAGCAACGTGCTAAAAAAGTGACGTTTGAACGTTGCAAAATTGACAAATAGTTTAAACTCTAACATTTACCTAATTTGGGTACCTAATTAAAATAATCGAAAATATCTTATTTGTAAATTGTAAAGTGTTGATTTTTTGTAGAATAACTATGAGGAAAAGTTGTGATTTTTTGTAAAGTTTTTTAGCACATCCAACATTAGGTACTTCACATCCGTTTACTCTAAAAGACACAGTTGATGACTTAGAGTCATCAGCAGGGTAAATGTAAAACAGCCTTATAAGTGTATATGTTGATTTGCTTAATCTTCCACCGCGTTGAAGTACCTCAAAGCCTCATTTTCCATTTCCTTAAATGGTTTCATATAAGTTTTTTCATCCCTTGTTTTTGCTTGCGATAGGGATGAACTATAAGCTGAAAAATCTTCGCCCAAAAACACACCAAAAGAATCCATAAGCTTTTGTTTGTTGGTTACAGCATTTCCATCTTTATCAACAAACATTTTGTTATCATACATAGTAGAGAGGATTTTAATAACATCAGTTTTACGTTTTGAAGCTATGCCATATACTGATGCCTTAATTTCAGGTTCACGTATATCATTGTTTTGATAAATCCCTGCATAAGCATCGCATTGTTCCAGAAGAGATTCAATTTCTTCTTTATATGTAAATAATGAAGTTATTAGCAACAAAAAAGATGTATTTATTTTCAATGCAGCTTCCATGTCTACATTAAAACTTTTTTTATTATGCCTGTTTATAAATGGAAATAACAATTTATCTAACAAATCCAATATGAATTTTGAATCTAATTTCTCAGCATCAGTCCAATTCAGCAGTTGCTTGAATTTAATCTTATAAATATTTTTTAAACGTTGAGGATCTGTAAAATCATTTGACAAATCCCAAAACTCTGATTTTATAGCATCAATTTCTATTTTTAATGTTAACTTAAAGTAATAATCAAATAATTCAATAATTTTTGGTCCACCCTCCTTATAAAATACCTCTTCATCTTTGAGTGTATCCAAAAAAACTATAATTGTATTTATGTTATATATGCCCTGGTCTGTTAATGGAGTGTGTTTCATACTTAAAATAAATTACATCTTAATAAGTTTATTCGTTAACTGTAAAGTTTATATAGCGATTAAATTCCCTTTCTAAATCTCTCAAGGGTTTCATAAAAGTATTTATTCCCTTATCTTTTGCCTGCGATAGCAGCGTGCTGTAGGCCGAAAAATCTTCGCCTAAAAACTCACCAAATGCATCCATAAGTTTTTGCTTGTTAGAAGCGGCATTACCTTCAGTATCAACAAACATTCTGCAATCATACATGGCAGAGAGAATTTTGATTACATCGGTTTTACGTTTTGAAGTTATTTTAAAATTGAGTGGAGTTTTAGCTGTTTCGGCTTGTGTATATTTGTTTTTTTCTTCATTATTGCAAACCATCGACTCCCACCTCTCTATCTCTAATCTACAGAGTGCTTCAAATTTAGGATATAACTTATTGGTAATTATATATTTACTTTCCGATGAATATATTGCCCATTCATCATAAATATCATACTGTTTTTGCCATTGTAAAAAATCAAATAATCGTTGGTTAACCATTTTCAATTTATCTGATACTGTAAATTCCGGTTTGTCTATCTCAGATTTCAGAAAATCTATATCAAATCTGGGATCAATAGAATCTTCTGATTCTTCCGTATCAATTTTTTCAGGTACCTGTATCAATTCCTGATAATAATTTTGCAATTTACCAATATTTGAATCAAAAGGTTGTTGACTAAACAAATTAAATCGTTTGATTTCATAATTAATATTCTCATGTAGTTTTAAAAGGAACTCTATTTCAAAATCATTTTTGATTATATTCTCAATTATAATTTCGTCTGGTTCACACCATCGGGCAACATCCTGAAAAACACTTCTTAAGAATAATTTTATTGGTATAGGCGCTTAGACCGCCCACTATTTTTATAATTGCTACTTTTGTAGCATGAATCAACGAAATCAATTTTTAGGTGTGAATTCAATAAAGTTTCACAAAGCATTTTCAACAGATGAAGATTGTTATCGCTATTT
>CAMBSB010000061.1 GCA_945870155.1 Paludibacter jiangxiensis
ATATCAACACCAGAATGCATAAGCATTTCGGGGGTAATTTTGAATGTAATTGTTTTTGTTTCACCCGGTTTCAATTCCACTTTTTGGAATGCTTTTAATATTCTGTTCGGCTGCATTACAGTAGCGTATTCATCTTTAAGATACATCTGAACTACCTCCTTAGCCACAAAATTGCCAATGTTTGATAAGTCAACACTCACAGTAATTGTTTTATTTGGAAGCATTTTAGTACTACTAATGGCAATGTTTGAATACTTGAATTTCGAATAGCTAAGACCAAAACCAAATGGATAAAGTGGTTTTTTCGAACTAAATAAGTAATCTTTCGTATTATTTATTTCCTTTTGACTATAATGAAATGGAAGCTGTCCAATTGTACGTGGAATTGTTACCGGTAGTTTCCCCGATGGCGAAACATCCCCCTTTAAAATTTTTGCCAAAGCCATATCGCCAGTCTCACCTAACTCCCAACAGTCGAGTATGGCATCTGCATTTTCGGACATTTCAACTATCGAGTTTGTGCGTCGGTGTTTTAGCGCTACAACAACCGGTTTACCCAGTGCCTTTAGTCGCTGAAAAAGAAGAACTTGCTCACCAACTAAATCAATATTATCTCTATCACCCAATGTATTTGCAAAAAATGCTTCTTTTGCCGTATATTCATCTCCACCTACAAAAAGTATTGTTAAATCGGCAGTAGAAGCCATTTGAGCCATCTTGTCAATTGCTTTTAAATTATCTTCTTTGGAGGTCAATTGTGGGGTACCTTTTTGCTCATTTGTTAGATTAAAACCCGTTTCGCCAACAAATTCTACTTTATCGCCAAATACTTTTTTAAAATCTTCGATGGTTGATTTTTCGTAAAGTGGACCCAATAAGGCTATTTTTTTATATTTATCGGTTTTTAATGGTAGAATTTCATTTTCGTTCTTTAATAAAATTATAGATTCCAAGCTTGCTTTAATCAATAAATCTACTGCTTTTGTAGTTCGTACGCCTTTTTGTGTTTCAGCTATGTTAATATAAGGATTATCGAAAAGTCCTAAAATAAATTTTGTACGCAAAACTCTACGCACCGCTCTATCAACTAAGGGTATTATTTCGGGGTTGGTTTTTGCAATTTTAGGAATTAAAATATAACAGTCCGGACTGTATAAATCCAAATCAATACCAGCAATAAGTCCCATAATTACAGCCTTTTCAGGCGAATCGGCCACTTTCATTAGCGTAAACAGGCGCGCAATATCGTTAGAGTCCGAAACCACATAGCCTTTAAATCCCCACTTATTGCGAAGCAAATTTGTTAGTAATTCCGGATTTCCATGCGTAGCTATTCCGTTTATATCGCCATGCGATGGCATTAGCCCCAAGGCATTGGCACGTTTGATAGCAGCTTCGAAAGGTGGTAATAATTCATCGTACAATACACGGGGCGAAACTTCGATAGCGGCAAAATTTTTGCCTCCTATAACTTGTGCGTAACCCACAAAATGCTTTACAACAGCTCCAATATGTGTTGATGTTAAACCTTTCGAATCGCCCTGCACTCCCTTAATGGCACTTACCACCATTTCTGTGGTCAAATACGAATCCTCGCCAAACGACTCGCTCATTCGACCAAATCGTGGGTCACGGGCAATATCAGCTACCGGAGAATGGATCATGTGAAAGCCTCTTAAGCGTGCTTCACGGCCAATTACATCCCACACATCTTTAATTAAAGTCACATCCCAAGTTGCCGATTGAGCTATTGGGCGTAAAAATTTCGTACTTCCCTCCGCATCAATTCCATTGTAAGCTTCGCCAACAAAAAGGGCAGGAATGCCAAGTCTGCTTTTTTTAATTATGTATTTTTGTAATTGGTTATTCAACAAAGCTGATTTTTCGGGCGAAATTAGCTCTCCCGGGTTTTTTATTCCACCTATTCCCATTTTCAATTCTTCAACAGCCTTTGTTGCCAAATTTAAGGTGTCTTTACTTAGCTTTATCCCTGTCTGCATGGCATGGACTATTCTTAGCTGAGATGCTTTTTCTTCGATAGTCATTCTTTTCAGTAAATCCTCAACACGTTGGTCAACAGGAATTGACTTATCCTTGTATTTTTGAGTGAAGCCTATTTGAGTGAAAAGGAATGTGAGAATGATTACTAATAAATGAACTTTTTTCATATCTGCCGCATTAAATTATTTATTGCAAAAATAATGGTTCGATAAAAATTATACGGTACTAGATAGTGCATAAATAGTTATAAAAAAATGCAGAAGTAAAAAAACATGCTATGCATAGCTTTGTTGTTCGATTGTTTCTGATTTTATATTTCTAACACTACAAATTTTCTATAATTCCACTTTTATTGATTAGTTGCACAATTTGCACCTAAGTAATGCACATTTATAACCACCTGTTTCAGAAAACGCATTCTATCTTTGTAAAATAAAATTGTCTTTTAAAATTTTACAATTCATACACATGAAAAAATCATTCTTCTTGCTCTTTATTTTGAGTCTCTGCGTAACGTTAAATGCACAATTATTTCAGCAGGATTTCAGCTCATCTACTACGGTTGACGATTATATCAGTGCTACACCAGATTCGGGTCAGTTTAATGCTATGTCGCCGGATGTGCCTGCAGCATTTACAAAAAGTATCACTAACGGCGCGTTGCGGTTTAGCAAAACAGCCAGTTCCTCTTTTTACCTTTATCGTAATTCCGTATTTACAAACAACCCTACTTTTGTTCAGCTAAAATTTGATTTTGAAGCAACAAACGTTGGCGAAATTACATCTAATCCAAATCTTTCAATAGTAATCGGTTCTGGTTTTTCGAGTGCTTCTACAGGTATGACTTCAAACTACGCCAGCAGGTTTGGTTTTAGAAAGGGCACATCTGGTGGAGATTATTTAATAGCCTATTTCGTAGACAATATAAATGGCGCAGCTGGTTCTCCATCGAAAGAGTTTGTAGGCAAACAAACCTTTACTTTTGTTGTAAATAATACAGGCACCGACCAATTTTATATTGCTCCCAATGCCAGTGTAGAGTCCATAGCCACAGGTAAAGCGGATCTTTGGATAGGAAATACAAAAGGAATAAATGATTATGATTTAAAAAACACGGATGCTAAAGGAGCTATTTCCGGATTCAAATTTCAAACCGGAATAGCAGCCTCAGGTAATGGGAATTTCGATTTTGATAATATAGAGATGAAAGAATTACCAACCGGAATGGAAAACCCCAATACCGCTTCTTTGCCCACTACTCCCGAAGCGTATTTAACTTTAAAGCACCCTTTGATATGGGCTAATTATCCTGAGAGACAGAAAATTGTTGATAATATTAAACAATACACATGGGCATCTTCGCTTTTTATGCAGTTAAAGACACGTGTCGATGCCAAAAAGAATACGCATATTACCAATCCAGCAACCATTTTAAATACAGTTCCAGCTATTCCGGGAACCGATGCCGACCGTACCAATCATAATAATGTACTTACTTCGGCTTCGGAGGCTGCCATACTATACTATATAACTAACGATACAACTTATGCACAATATGCTTCCGATATTCTGAGTAGTTATATGGATAAATTATCTCTTTTGCCTGCCCAAAAATACACCAGCAGTACTACCGGATTGTTATATGGTGATTGGTGGTTAGAGTCGAGAGCTTCCTATCCAAAAATAGCCATTATCTACGACTTTGTGTACAATTATGTAAATGACCCAGCTCATACCGTATACGATATTGCTACCAACACACGTAAAACCTTTAACCATGCAGCTGCACAAAAATCTGTAGAAACTATGGCTACTGTGGTTTTTAAAAGCATTGGTGCACAAAATTGTAATCATTCGGTGCTTGCCGGCGATGGTGCATTGTTTAATTTGTTAATGATAGCCGATGATACAAAACGCGACCTGTTTTTTAATTATTTCTATAATGACCCACAAAACAATCCTTTCGATGCCTATACATGGACGTTGGGAAATTTCACATCACAAAATATCTGGGATGAAACGTTTAATTATTCAAAAGACTCTCATCTGTTGGTTCTGCAAACACTTAATATTATTGACAGATACAAACCCGAATTAGGTATTCTCGACAAGAACAAACGGATATTGGAGGGCTATCCTTTTTACGAAAATTATTATTATCCATCGGGCGAAGGAATGCGATTTGGCGATGCCGGTAATAAGGATTTATTGGATGGGTATCAAGTAATTTTAAGAATAGCTACCCGCAAAAACTACCCCGAGTATATTGCCAAAACAAAGCAAACGTTGAAATATGAATACAACGATCGGGGAGGTCGCAAACCAATAATCGAAACCGAGACACTCGAATGGACTAACCCGCTGCTATTGTTGTGGGCCGAAAATGTGGAAGATACAGTTACTGCAAAAGCACCAACTATTGCAACCAATACATTGGTTGATCATGCTGGTTTGGTTATTCAAAGAAATTATAACACAACGGATGTAAAAACCAATGGCATGATGCTTTACACGGGAGGAGCAGCCTATGTGCATGCACACGAAAGTGGAATTGATATGTCGTTGTACGGCAAAGGACAAGTGCTTGGAGCAGAGAGTAGTAGCGGCGATTATGGAACAGCCGAACACGAAAATTACAGAGTAAAAATTGCATCACACAATACCGTAATTGCAAATGGTTCGGGAAAATCGGGAACCAGCTGGGCTACAACCATGAATAAAGTAAGTCTGACAGCTTGCGAGCCAAAAGTGAATGCAGCTGCGGTTTCCGAGAACTTCTCGTTTTCAACCCAATCGCTTACTGATACCTATAATAAAAGTATCCAACAGCGCACCAACAGTATTATCCGCACAAGCCCCACAACGGCATATTATTTTGATATTTTTCGTTCAAAAGGTAGTGCAACTAACAGTTACCACGATTATATTTATCATAATATTGGCGATGCACTTTCGTTGAAATACGATGATGCAACAAGTGTTTCGTTAGCAACTTCCACCAAATATGCAACTGATTTAAGCGGCTCGATTACCGGTTGGAAATACTTTGAAAGTGTAAATTCCTCAGCCGCTACCAATAAAGGTATTGAAGCTACATTTACACTCAATACAGGTAGTAAAAAAATGAATGTTTTAATGCCCGCCGGCATTAATAGGGAATATGCAACTGCGCTTGCACCTTATACAAAGGGGGCAACAAATGGTTATGACTCAAAGAAAACTCCGGTAATAGCTGTTCGTCAGACGGGCGAAGCATGGGATAAACCATTTATTGCGATATTTGAACCGACCCAAAGTACCGCAAAAACTATAAAATCGGTTACAAACCTTTATTCCGGCACGAAAGTGGTTGGCGCTGTAGTAATCTCCGAAGTTAGTGGAACAACATTTACCGATTATATTATATCTCACGAAAATAACACATCTATTTTTAATGATACACAATTAGGATTGAGTTTCGAAGGGCGATTTGCAATAGTACGCACAAAAGTAGCTACCGATATTAACGAATTGAGTTTATATATTGGAGATGGTAAAAAGTTAGCATTTAACGGACAGGAACTAATTACCACAAGTAATGGAATTAAAACCATTGACTTAAATGCTACTGCGCTTAAAAATAGTTCGTACGCTAATACGGTTAAAATTTTCCCAAATCCGGCTACGGAATCATTTACAATCGAAACGCAATTAACTGAAATCAAGTCAATTTCGATAACTGATATTACCGGCAAAACAATGTATGAAAATCATTCAGGCACACCCATACTTCATATCAGCAGTCGTACATTTGATATTAGAGCAGGTGTATATTTTGTAAAAGTGCTTGATAAATACAATAAGTCTTATGTAAGTAAATTAATTGTCAAATAAAAATAATAAGTATTTGAAAATAATAAATGATATGTTTTGTTCTAACCCCCAACCCCCAAAGGGGGCTTTAAGACGTAGTAACTTTATTTTCTCCTATCTTTTGTGAAGAACATGTCTTAGCCCCCTTTGGGGGTTGGGGGTCACATTACAAATAATTTAAGAAACATATCAATAATTAATTCTACTTACTAAGTAAAAAAGTTTGCATTGAAATATACGAGTAATATAGCTCTTTGTAGTGGACTAATTTTAGCATTCAATTTAAATGCAAAGATAAATCAACGCCCCAATATCATACATATCATGTGCGATGACCATGCTTTCCAAGCAATTAGTGCTTATGGAGGTGCATTATCGAAATTCGCTCCTACTCCCAATATTGATCGATTGGCAAACGAAGGGATGATTTTCCAGCGGGCTTATGTCGAAAACTCATTGTCTGCTCCCAGTCGGGCAACTTTACTTACAGGGCTTTATAGTCATCAACATGGACAAAAAACGCTGGGAAAAGGGTTCGACGAAAGTCTTCCGGTTTTCCCTGAGTTATTGCAACAGTCGGGCTATCAAACTTCCATTTTTGGCAAATGGCATCTCAACTGCGAGCCTAAAGGTTTTGACGATTATAAAATTCTTCTCGATCAAGGCGACTATTACAATCCGGAGTTTAAAAGCAAGGGCAGTAATGGAAAATATATTCGTGAAGAAGGCTATGCAACCACACTTATAACCGATTATGCATTGAATTGGCTTTCCAATCGCAACAAAAAGAAGCCATTTTGCCTGATGCTCCATCATAAAGCTCCTCATCGTAACTGGATGCCCGAAGAAAAGTACCTCAACTTATACAATGATGTTGAATTTCCATACCCTTCAACTTTAAATGATGATTATGCAACCAGATCGGATGCAGCTAAATCGCAGGAAATGAGCATTCTTAAAGATATGACATATTCTTATGATTTAAAAATTGACCAACTCGCAGAAGGTAATGATTCACCCGCACTTGTTCGTTATTGGGAAAAAATAAAGAAACGTATGAATCCTGCTCAGCATAATGCGTGGGTTGAAGCATACACCAAACAAAACGACGATTTTGTGACTGCCAAACTAAAAGGCGATGACTTATTAAAACTGAAATACCAACGATACATGCGCGATTATCTGAGGTGTGTAAAATCGGTAGACGATCAGGTTGGACGTGTTCTTAATTATCTCGAAAAAGAGGGATTACTTAACAATACGATAATTGTTTATACCTCCGATCAGGGATTTTATCTTGGTGAACATAGTTGGTTCGATAAGCGTTTTATGTACGAAGAATCATACCGAACTCCGCTTATAATCAGATATCCGAAAATGATTAATAAAGGCTTAGTAAATACTGATTTAGTGCAGAATATAGATTTTGCTCCTACCTATCTTGAATTGGCTGGTTTGAAATCTCCTAAACTGCCAGGACTTTCATTAATGTCACTTTTTAAAGGCAAAACCCCTGCAAATTGGCGCAATGAATTGTATTATCATTATTATGATTATCTTGGTGCCCATAAGGTTCGCAAACATGAAGGAATATCTACCAATCGTTATAAATTAATCCGCTTTTATGGCGATGGCTTTGGAAAAGACAAAGGGGAAAATATTGATGCATGGGAAATGTACGATTTGGTAAAAGACCCGAATGAGCTAAATAATGTAGCAGATAATTCCACGTATCAAAATGAATTGAGTGATTTGAAAATTAGGTTGTCGAAAAAAAGGATAGAATTAAATATCAAAGAATAATGATACAGTAAATTCTCCTTTTCTAATTTTGTTTGCATTAATAGTGAATTTTTTATTGATTTCTCTCTTGATTTAAACGCACTATTTACACCTAAATTACGCACTATTTTATCCCTTGGGAATTTAAAAAGCAATATATCTTTGTGATATTAAAATATTTGTTGAAGAGATATTATTCAACTATATTTTCAAAAATCAAATACATGAAAAAATCATTAAGCATAATTTTTATTTTAAGCCTCTGCGTTTCATTAAATGCGCAATTATTTAATCAGGGTTTTAGGTCACCTTCCGTTACGCTTCCAACTACTCCCGAAGCCTATTTAACGTTAAAGCACCCTTTGATATGGGCTAATTATGCAGAGAGACAGAAGATTGTTGATAATATTCAGCAATACACATGGGCTTCGTCGCTTTACACGCAGTTAAAAACACGTGTCGACTCAAAAAAAAACACGCATACTTCGAATCCGGCAGCCATTTTAAACACAATTCCGGCAATTCCGGGCGTTGATGCCGATAGGACTAACCATAACAATGTGCTTACTTCGGCTTCGGAGGCTGCCATACTTTATTATTTAACCGACGATAAAACTTATGCGCAATATGCAGCCGATATTTTGGGACGATACATGGACAGATTGTCGTTGCTTCCTGCCCAAAAATATAGCAGCAGTACTACCGGCTTGTTGTATGCCGATTGGTGGATAGAGTCCAGAGCTGCTTATCCTAAAATTGCCATTATCTACGACTTTGTGTACAATTATGTAAACGATTCCACTAATACCGTATACGATATAAGCACCAATACCCGAAAACCATTTAATCACGTTGCTGCACAAAAAGCAGTTGAAACAATGGCCACAGTAGTTTTCAAGAGCATTTCGGCACAAAATTGCAATCATTCGGTACTTGCCGGAAACGGCGCTTTGTTTAATTTGATGATGATAACAGATAATGCTAAACGGGATTTGTATTTCAATTATTTCTACAACGATCCTCAAAAAAATCCTTTTGATGCTTACACTTGGACCTTGGCAAACTTTACATCACAAAATATCTGGGACGAAACATTTAACTATTCAAAGGACTCCCATTTTTTGGTACTACAAAGCTTGAATGTTATTGATAGATATAAACCCGAGTTGAATATTATTGACAAAAACAAACGGATTTTAGAGGGTTATCCTTTTTACGAGAACTTCTATTTTCCATCGGGAGAAAGCATGCGATTTGGTGATTCGGGTAATAAAGATTTATTAGATGGTTATGAGTTTATATTACGAATTGCAACCCGCAAAAATTATCCTGAATCTATTGCAAAAACAAAGCAAACGTTGAAATACGAATACAACAAACGGGGAGGCCGGAAACCATTAATCGAAACAGAGACGCTCGAATGGACTAACCCACTGTTCTTGTTGTGGGCCGAAAATGTGGAAGATACAGTTACGGCCAAAGCACCAACTATAACAACCATTACAGCAGTTGATTATGCTGGTTTAGTTATTCAGCGAAACTATAACACGCCAAACGTTACTACAAACGGTATGATGCTTTATACAGGTGGTGCAAGCTATGTACATGCACACAAAAGTGGTATTGATATGTCATTGTTCGGAAAAGGACAAGTGATAGGAACAGAAGGCGGTAGCGGAACTTATGGCACCGCCGAACACGAGAATTACCGTGTGAGGCTGGCATCGCACAATACTGTTATTGCCAATGGCTCCGGAAAATCCGGAACATCATGGGGTACCGTTATGAGTAAAGTTAATCTGATTGCAAGTGAGCCAAAGGTAAATGCAACTGCTATTTCCGAAAACTTCTCATTTTCAACTCAATATCTCGACGACACTTACAATAATTGTTTGCAACAACGAACAAACAGCATTATACGTACAAGTCCAACAACGGCATATTATTTTGATATTTTCAGGTCGAAAGGCAAAACCGTTAATAATTATCACGATTATATTTATCATAATTTGGGCGATGCTTTTACCTTAAAATATGACGATGCAAAGGATGTTCCATTAACTGCCTCCACCAAATATTCAACTGATTTAAGCGGGTCGATTACCGGTTGGAAGTATTTTGAGAATGTAAAATCATCTGTAGCTACTAACAAAAGTGTCGAAGCAGTATTTACGCTCAATACAGGTAGTAGAAAAATGAATGTATTAATGCCTTCAGGTTTCGACAGAGAATATGCATATAGTCTTTCGCCTTATACAAAAGGGGCAACAAATGGGTATGGCACAAAAAAAACACCGACAATGATAATTCGTCAAAATGGCGAAGCATGGGACAAAGCATTTGTGGCAGTTTTCGAACCTACACAAAGTACTACAAAAACTATAAAATCGGTCAGAAACCTATATACTGGCACTAAAGTAGTTGGTGCAGTGGTGGTTTCGGTAGTTGGCGGAGATACAATTACTGATTATATTATATCTCATGAAAATAATTCATCAATATTTAATGATATACAAATAGGGTTGAGTTTTGAAGGTCGGTTTGCCATTGTGCGCACAAAAACGGGTGCCACTATTAATGAAATCACGCTGTATATTGGCGAAGGCAAGAAATTAGTATTTGGTGGCGAAGAGCTTGTGGCTGATGCCAGCAAAATAGCGCTCAAAACAGTTGCTTTAAATACCGCAGTTCGGAATATAACCGACATAAACACAATGATAAGCGTTTTCCCGAATCCGGCAAATGGCATGTTCACCATAAAAACGCATAAGGCTAACATTAAGCGCATAGCCATTGTGGATGTATCGGGACGAACCATATTTGAAAACACCTCTGGGGAGCAACAAATTTCTATCGATAGCAATGCTATCGGCTTGCATGCCGGCTTATACTTTGTAAAAGTAATGGACAAGCAAAACAGAACGTACGTACAAAAACTTACAATCAATAAATAATGCATAAAAACAATAACATGCACAATTCGGGTTTATATTTCACACAATTTTATACCCTATCGAACTGCCCTTACCTTTATTTTTGTAAAAGATAAAAATATAATTATTTAAAAACCATCAAAATTTAATATCATGAGAAAAATTTTTTTACTATTAATTATTGCAGCTGCAGCAACTTTGTTCAAGGTGCTTGCCGAAAAGATTAACATTCCGGGCTTATTACTCCCCAAGTTAATTATTACTGAAGTTCGCCCCGATGCCGAATCGCAGGGCTATGTTGAAATTACCAACTTAGGCGATACTGCTATCAACCTTGAGCCCTTTGCAATTCATTCAGTTTATTCCAGCACACGCTGTCTGGAGTATTCCGATAGTGCCATTACATTCAATCGTGGTAATGCGGCAGTAGACGGAACTTTAGGTAAAGTATATCTGAAAGGTATCATTCAACCCGGCCAATCGTATGTGGTTGCAACCGTTTACGATGCCAACAATAGCCGTTATTCCGGCATTCCGTTACACAATATTGCTTTGGCGCAAAAAGGAAATCAGTTTGTACACAAAGACGAAACTTTTAATTTGTACGGTTGGATAAACAAACCCGAATGGCAATGTTATGGAAAAGACTCTATATCAGCCCACACACAAATCCTAATTGCTGGAAGTACTGCTGGATACCTTATTCATTGGAAATATTCAAAAACTGATGGTTCAATAGATTCGACTTACATTGATCAATTCAACCATTTCTGGTATCCGGACGAAAGTATAAACCCGCTGAACAGAAACAATAAAGGAAACAACATTTTCCCAATTTCGGGTGTGGTTGATGCAATGACAAGTAGTGTGATGCTTCGTAAATCGAATATCGACAAGGGAAACCTAAACTGGAATCAATCGCGCGGTGTAGATGCTGCTACTTCGGAGTGGTTGGTAGTTCCTAAAAACTCATCGAAAGAAATGATATTTACGACAGTTGGTGTTAACGGCAACTCAGTATTGAGTTACACTTCAAAAGCCCCCTCGATGGTTCAGATTGATAATGATGCTAAAACCATATCAATACCTTGGCAAATGGTTCGTGGCGACTCCTTGGCTCGCTATTTTAATCTGGGACAGGGTATGTCGTGGGCATATAAGCAAAATACGATTTTTGCCGATTCTGCATCGTACACAGCCCGTACTGGCGACATGTTCTCGTTATATGCAGTTGGAACCGAACTTCAACAAACCGATTTTACATTGCAGGTTCGCGAACCGGCTTCTGATTTAGCAGTTGTATTCCCAAAACGCCGGTTGATGCAATCATTAAAAATTGCAATAGACTCAATTACAAGTTTACCCGACACCACGTACACCAATTATTGGTCGGGCTTTGTTTATGGCTTATCTTCCAGTTTGACAACAGACTCTATCATAAATGTATCTTTTGCTACACGTACCGATAGTTTGTTAAAGTATTTTGACAAACCCGAAAAAGCAAAATGGGAATTTGTATTTGTAGATGGACAAAACAGAGTTGACCTTAAATTTGGCGATAAATTGCGTGTAACTTCCGAAAATGGATTAAATGTAAAAGATTACTTTATAGCAGTAAGCGATTACGCCAAAGGCAATAGTGCACAGCTAAGCTCCGTAACATGGCCCGATGTTGACCCAACCCGCTATCCAAAATGGAATGAGAGTGACGCATTACCAGAATTTACACCTTTAAAAACCGAATATTTGGTAGAACTGGCTTACGACGAAACAAAAATTCCGGCTTTGCAATTCAAAACACAAGACCCAAGAGCAAAAATAGCAGTTAAAAATGCATCAAACCTCAACGGTAGTATCGATCAGCGAATCACTTCGGTAACTGTAACATCCGAAAGCGACACCATATCGTTAACCTACAATTTTATGTTTAGAAAACTCGGTGCACCAGTGCAACCATACATTGCAGAGCCGTTTATTTCCGAAATGATTTGGGGAATATCCACATCGGCGTATGCTGTTGAGATATACAATCCCGGATCGGAGGATCTGGATTTAAGCAGGTATATGTATGTGGCTGGTTCACAGGCGCAAACATGGCAGCAAGCTGTTGCAACTTTTGTTGGGACCGGCACTGCATTTATTACAACTAAAAATGGTATTGCTGCATACAGAACACATTATGTGCCATCCAAACGTTGGACTGCTGATCGCTCTTTATCAGCCTGGGATGCTATACCGACAATCGATAAGCCAACACTTGGCAAAGGATTTTTGAAAGATGATAACCAAACCGACCCTTGGGTAAAAGGCAATGATGTTTGGGTTATGAGTACTGCGCCCGGTAATAGTACAGTTCAAAACAAAATAGCATCCGAAAGTAATTTTGTTTTCAGAGGAAATGATGTTACTGCACCATTAAAAGTATGGTCCGATTTACCTTCACCACTTTATCATCAGGGAACGCCTATATGGAATAATCCGCATCGTAATATGTGGTTGTTGAAGGTGTTGAACGATTCAATTCTGGATGGAACGAAAAAAGTAAGTGATCCTTCTGCCTACGAACTTATCGACCGTTTCGAATTAATTAGTGATTCGCTTGCAGGCAGGTATCTTCTTACAACAGAAAATAGCTATACATTGGTTCGGAAGCCAACTGTTTCCAAAGGTAATCTGGAACGTATTGGTGGAGGAAATGAAACTGCCGAATCGTCGGAATGGATAGTGAAACGTACAACTGACGTAGGTTGGAGTGAAACCAAAGGAGTTTCGAACATAGGTATTCATATTATGAATAAGGTTACAAACTACTTGTCGACCGTTACTTCTGTGAAGTTGAAAGTAACAACAGGATATGAGGGCGATAATCTAACAATTGCCGGTAGTATAAGCAGTTATTCACCTACATCTATTGCCTTGGTATTGGATAAAGCAGATGCGTCGCAAACCTTTGTATTCAAGCGTGGAGCAACGGTGCTTACCGAAAGCGAAGCTTTAACCGAAAACGATGTTTTGGTAGTGACTTCGGGTAATGGTGAAAGTGTAACAACTTACAAACTAATAAATTCACCCTTGGACAACAACACCTCTTTGATGGCAAAAGCAGGTTCAGGCTTAACAGTTACGGGCAATAAAGTAACCGGAGTAACAGCAATTATGACACTTAAAGAAGCCGTTGACAAACTCGTAGTAAGTCCAAAATCATTGTTGTATGTGTACGACGCTTCAGGAGCATTGCAATCGTTCAAAGTACACAACTTAGACAGCCTGACATTTGATGCAATGGTTAACGAAAGTCAGATTTTGGAAGTTGTAGCCGAAAACAATGACAAAGCAACTTACAGCTTTGATTTTGCTCTTCCGAGCAACGAGGCTATACTTATGTCATCGGTATTGCAAATTGACCAACAAAAGAAATTGATTGTGAATACACCTTTTAGTATCACCAGTGCAAGTTTACTCTCATTGGTTTATACCAACAAGGGAGCAACTATTAAAGTGTTGGATAAAGCCGGTTTTGAAAGGCCGATAGGCTATGTAAATATTGATGATGTAATAGAAGTTACAGCAGCCGATGGAACGACAAAAGCTACATATAAACTTGCTGAAAATATTTTCAGCGGTTTCATCAGAAATACGGTAAATCCCGTTTCAGCAGTAGAAATATTCCCTAATCCGGTATCAACTGTTCTTAACATTACCGGAATTGATTTAGTTTCAGTAAAAGTATATACATTAACAGGTATGAATGTTATTTCTACAGGAACTTTATATGGTAACAAATTAAACGTAAGCGATTTATCAAACGGTATTTATCTTATCGAAATGAAAGATAAGGAGGGTAAAACGGTAGTCGATAAATTTATGAAAAAGTAAACTTCGACATCCAGAGATTACATTACATTAATAATCAGAGGTCAGATCAAAGTAGTTGGTCTGACTTCTTTTTTTTATGAATAATAATTTTCAGGATTTTCCTGCTAAACCAATATAATGCAATTTGATTTAGAGGCACAATTGTACTACTAATTATGCACAATAATATACATTGTGCTCTATCAATTAATTTTAATTTTGTACCATAGTAAACTATATAATTGCGAAGCTAACAAATAATCATGAAACAACTTCTACTTATTTTGCTCTTGTTGTGTTATAATATGCTTAATGCACAACTTTTTGTTCAGAATTTTGAATCGTCAAACAATATAGTTGATTATGTAGGTACATCGCCCGGTGAGGGTCAGTTTAGTGCTATGTCTCCGGATGTTACCGGTCTTACGCATTCCATCACTAACGGTGCTTTGCGTATTGAGCGAACTGCAAGTAGCAGTATTTATTTTTATCGAAATTTTACGTTTGCAACCAACCCTGCTTTTGTTCAGTTAAAATTCGATTTTGAGGCTACCAATATAGGTACTATCACCAATCCATTATTTATGGTTTTAATCGGATCAAATTTCTCGGCATCTTCAAACAGTCAAACATCGAGTTTTGCCAGCAGATTTGGTTTCAGACCCGGAACAGGTACCGATGCTTTGGCTGCATACTCCATTGATAATATTGGAGGAGCTCCGGGTTCGGCTTCTTTCACCGGCAAACAAACAATCACTTTTGTGGTAAATAATTCCGGAGTTAGCCAAACGTATAACGCTCCCAATGCAACAAACGAAACCATTGAAACCGGCAAAATGGATGTTTGGATAGGCACTTCCAGAGGAATTAATGATTTTTCGTTAAAAAACACCGACCCTTTAGCTAAAGGAGCTATATCAGGCTTTAAAATTCAGTCAGGTTTATCAACTTCCGGAACCGGAGTTTTTAAGTTTGACAATTTTGAATTCAAAGATTTGGCTGCTGAGGCTGTAATTGATCCTTCGCAAACACTCCAGCCAACTCCTGCTGAATACTTAAACTTTAAACACCCTTTTATCTGGACGTCATATTCCGACCGCAATCATATTGTCGACAATATTAAAGGCTACAAATGGTCTAAATCGTTATTTGCTCAGTTAAAATCACGTATCGACCCCAAAAAAGAGGCACACAATGCTAATCGTGCTGCCAGTTTGGGTTCGATACGTGCATTACCCGGTATAACCGACGATAGGTACTTTCATACCGGAACACTCAACTCTATGGCTGAGGCTTCTATACTCTATTATATAACCAACGACAGTACATACGCCCAATATGCTTCAGACATTTTAAACCATTATGTAAAATACTTAGCAACAGTGGCTGTGAAGAAATATGCATCTGAAACAGTAGGTATATTTTTCGAAAGTTGGTGGCTTGAGTCAAGGACACTTTTTCCAAGAGTAGCCATGTCGTACGATTATTTATATAATTATTTAAAAGGAACCAAAAATACTGTTTACGACCTTAAAACCAATACGTTTACTTCATTCGATGAGGTTTCGGCTCAAAAAGCCATGAAAAATATGACCGATATTGTATTTAAAAGTATCACAGCTCCTCAAAGTAACCATTCGGTACTGGCAGGTAATGGTGCCCTTTACCCCCTTTTGATGATAAACGATGACGTTGTTCGCGAACAGTATTTCAATCGTTTTTTATATGGTGTAAGTGGCGATGCTACCCATCGGTTTGATGAATATATTAGCTGGACTCTCAAAAACTTTACATCTAATAAAGTATGGCCCGAAACTTTTGGCTACTCCAACGCCTCGCACCAACTGGTAATGCAGTCGATGGAAGTGATTGACCGCTACAAACCAAGCCTGAATATTCTAAATAATAACTTGCCCATATTGGATGGGTATATAGGTTATGCTAATTACATTTATCCTTCGGACGAAATAATTCGCTTTGGCGATACGGGTACCGGTTCGTCTTTGAGTAGTGGATTTAGATATATGATGAAAATTGCTAAGCGCAAAAACTTACCTGCTTATCAGCAACTGGCTATTCAAAATTTGAAATACGCCTACGACAAAGCCGGTGCATTTAATCCTCAAATTGAAACCGACAATCTGGAATGGGACAATCCCTTGCTGCTTTTGTGGACTGATAATATTGATGCTAACGAAATTGGCATAAAACCTACTGTTAATGCTACTTATAACTTAGTACATGCCGGCATTGTGGTACAACGAAACTTCAACACAACCGACACCCTGAACAATGGCATGATGTATTACACAGGTGGAAAAGGCTACGTGCATGCACATGCCACCGGAATCGATATGGAGCTATATGGAAAAGGTCTGGTAATGGGTGCCGAAAGCGGTAGTGGCGATTATAGCAGTGCCGAACACGACAATTATCGTGTACGCCATGCTTCGCACAACACGGTTATTGCGAATGGATCAGGCAAAGAGGGTTCATCCTGGAGTACAACCAATAGTAGCGTTGCCCTCTTGTCGTGCGAACCCAAACACGGAGAGACTCCAATTTCAACAGATTTTATGTTTTCGATTCAAAACCTGAATGATGACTATAACAACAGCTATCAGCAACGCACAAACAGCATTCTGCGCACAAGCAACTCTACAGGTTATTATTTCGACATGTACCGTTCGAAGGGTAAAACCACCAACAATTACCACGATTATATATTTCACAATGTTGGCGACTCGGTTCATTTGAAATTTACTGACGGCACGTTGGTACCATTAGCTGCATCTACCAAATATTCCACCGATTTATCGGGCTCGGTTACCGGATGGAAATACTTTGAAAACGTAAACTCATCTGTTGCTATAACTAATGCTGTAAAAGCTACTTTTATGTTGAATTCTATTGGTAAATATACCCATGTATTTATGCCCGGACAAGTAAGTCGCGAGTATGCCACTGCCAAGGGGCCAACCACCAAGGGAGCACAAAAAGGCTATGATACTAAAAAAACACCCATCATTACCGTTCGTCAACGTTCCGAAGCTTGGGAAAATCCGTTTATCAGTATTTTTGAGCACACCAATGGTACTACTAACACAACGGTACAGTCGGTATCAAATTTACTGTCCAATTCGCGCATTGTAGGAGCTGCGGTAGTATCGGTTGTGGATGGGGTTACCATTACCGATTATATTATATCGAACGATGTGAGTGCCAATATTATCAATATTGCCGATATCGGATTGAATTTTGATGGCCGCTTTGCTATTGTACGTACAAAAACGGGAGCTAATATTAATGAACTCACACTGTATATAGGCGAAGGCAGCAAATTAGTATTCGGTAGTGAAGAGCTTGTGGCTGATGCTAGCAAAAAAGCGCTCAAAACAGTTGCTTTAAATACCGCCCTTCGAAATGTAACCAACAACAACACAATGATAAGCGTATTTCCAAATCCGGCAAACCGGATGTTTACCATTCAAACTCAACTTAGAGACATTAAACGTATAGCCATAGTGGATGTGTCTGGACGTATCATACTCGAGAACAACTCCGGCGCGCAACAAATTTCCATCGATAGTAATGCTATCGGCCTGCATGCCGGATTATACTTTGTAAAAGTAATGGATAAACAAAACAGAACATTCGTACATAAACTAACAATCAATGAATAATCCCGATATTCATAATTAATATGCACAATATTGGTTTACATTTTTCACTTTTTTATCCCTTGTTAAATCAATATGAGTGATACTTTTGTAGCTCTCAAGCTTCAAAAATATTATTTTGAATTTTCGAGAGATCAATAATTTTCAATGATTTAAAATTAAAAAAATTAATAAGATGCGAAAACTTTTTTTACTCCTGATTATTGTAATTGGAACAACCTTGTTTAATATGCTTGCTGAAAAAATAAACATCCCGGGTTTAGCACTCCCCAAGTTAATTATTACCGAAGTTCGTCCCGACGCAGAATCGCAGGCTTATGTTGAAATAACCAACTTAGGCGATACTGCTATCAACCTGGCACCATTCACGATTCATTCAGTGCATTTCAATACGCGTTGTACTGAGTATTCAGATAGTGCCATTAGTTTTAATCGTCTCAATGCAGCGGTTGACGAAACGCTTGGTAAAGTATATCTGAAAGGTGTTATTCAACCCGGCCAATCCTATGTGGTTGCAACCGTTTACGATGCCAACAATAGCCGTTACTCGGGCATTCCGGCACACAATACTGCCCTGGCACAAAAAGGAAATCAGTTTGTACATAAAAATGAATCTTTTAATCTGTACGGCTGGATAAACAAACCCGAATGGCAATGTTATGGAAAAGACTCTATATCGGCCAACTTACAACTCCTACGAGCCGAAAGCAGTGCAGGCTATCTGCTCCATTGGAAATATATCAAAGCCGATGGCTCAAAAGACTCAACTTACATTGACCAATTTAATCATTTTTGGTATCCTGACGAAAGCACAAGCTCTGGCGACAGGAACAATAAGGGATCTAAAATTTTCCCTATTGCGGGTGTCGTTGATGCTATGACAAAAAGCGTGATGGTGCGCAAGTCAAATATCAACAAAGGAAACCTGAACTGGAATCAATCGCGTGGTATCGATGCAGCAACTTCGGAGTGGCTGGTTGTCCCTAAAAATACATCGAAAGATATGGCATTTACAACAGTAGGTGTTCACACTAGTTCCGTATTGAATTATACAGCAAAAAACCCTTCGATGATTCATGTTGATAATGAATCCAAGACCATTTCTGTACCCTGGCAAATGGTCCGTGGCGACTCTTTGGCTCGCTATTTTAACTTAGGGCAAGGTCAGTCGTGGGCGTACAAACAAAATGCGGTTTTTGCTGATTCAGCATCGTATACTGCCCGTACAGGCGATATGTTCTCGTTTTATGCAGTTGGCACCGAACTTCAACAAGCCGATTTTACATTGCAAGTTCGCGAGCCGGCTTCTGATGTGGCAGTTGTATTCCCAAAGCGTCGTTTGTTACAATCAGCAAAAGTTATAACAGATCCAATTACGAGTTTACCCGACACTATTTACACCAATTATTGGTCAACTAGCTTTGTGTACGGCTTATCTTCCAGTTTGGCAACAGACTCTATAATAAATGTATCTTTTGCTACACGTACCGATAGTTTGTTAAAATACATGGATAAACCCGAAAAAGCAAGCTGGAAATTTGTATTTGTAGATGGAAAAAACAGAGTTGACCTTAAGTTTGGCGATAAGTTGCGTGTAACTTCCGAAAACGGATTAAAGGTAAAAGATTACTTTATAGCGGTAAGCGATTACTCAAAAGGCAATAGTGCGCAACTTAGCTCTGTAACCTGGCCCGATGTTGACCCAACCCGCTACCCAAGGTGGAATGAGAGCGATGCACTGCCCGAATTTACACCGTTAAAAACCGAATATTTGGTGGAACTTGCTTACGACGAAACAAAGATTCCGGCTTTTCAATTCAAAGCGCAGGACAGAAGAGCAAAAATTAAGGTTAAAAACGCTACAAATCTTGATGGAAGTATAGAACAGCGAATGACTTCGGTAACTGTAACCTCAGAAAGCGACACCATTTCGTTAACATACAATTTTACGTTTAGAAAACTCGGAGCACCTGTACAACCATACATTGCTGAACCGTTTATTTCCGAAATGATTTGGGGGATATCCACCTCGGGGTATGCGCTTGAGATTTACAACCCGGGTACTGAGGATTTGGATTTAAGCAGGTATATGATTCTGGGTGGTACACAAGCGCAAACATGGCAACAAGCTGTTGCAACTTTTGATAATTCATACAACTCGGATAAAAATGGTATTAATGTTTACAGAACTCATTATGTACCATCCAAACGTTGGATAGCTGATAAGAGTAAGACAGCGTGGTTGGCAACACCTACTCCCGAAAATCCGTACCTTGGCAAAGGTTTTTTGAAAGATGACAATCAAACTGACCCTTGGGTAAAGGGCAATGATGTTTGGGTAATGTGTACTGCTTCCGTTAATAATACATATCATAACAAAATAGCACAAGAAAGTAATTTTAATTTCAAAGGAAATGGCGTTACTGCTCCTGTAAAAGCCTGGTCTGATTTACCGCAAACTCTTTGGCAACAGTCAAACCCAATATGGTTTATCCCGCATCGAAATTTATGGATGTTGAAAATACTGAACGATTCAATTCTGGATGGGACAAAAAATGTAAAAGATCCTGCTGCTTACGAACTTATCGACCGTTTCGAACTTATTAACGATTCGCTTGCCGGACGTTATCTTCCACCCGCTCTAAATAGCTATACATTACTTCGAAAATCAACAGTTACCAAAGGTAATCTTGAACGTATAGGTGGTGGAAACGAAACAGCCGAATCGTCGGAGTGGATAGTGAAACATACAACTGACGTAGGTTGGGATGCTACCAAGGGAGTTTCGAACATAGGTCTTCATATTATGAATAAGGTTACAAACTTTTTATCGACAGTAACTTCTGTGAGGTTGAAAGTAACTCCGGGTTATACAGGCGATAATCTGACAATTACCGGTAGTATAAGTAATTATAATCCTGCTTCTATTGCATTGGTATTGGTTAAAGCAGATGCATCGCAAACCTTTGTTTTCAAGCGGGGAACAAACGTGCTTAACGAAAGTGAAGCTTTAGCCGAAAATGATCTTTTGGAAGTAACCTCGGGTGATGGTAAAAATGTAACTATTTACAAATTAGTTAATTCACCCTTGGACAACAACACCTCTTTGATGGCAAAAACAGGATCAGGCTTAACTGTTACCGGTAATAAAGTTACCGGAGTAACCCCAACAATGACGCTTAAAGAAGCTGTAGATAAACTCGAAGTTAGTCCAAAATCACTGTTGTATGTGTACGACGCTGCCGGAGCATTGCAATCGTTCAAAGTTCATAACTTAGACTCATTGGTACTTGATGTAATGGTTAACGAAAGTCAGGTTATAGAAGTTGTTGCCGAAAACGATGACAAAGCAACTTACACATTCGACTTTGCACTTGCAAGCAACGAAGCTATCCTTATGTCGTCGGTTCTGGAAATTGACCAACAAAAGAAATTGATTGTTAATACACCTTTTAGTATTACCAGTGTAAGTTTACTCACTTTGGTTTATGCTAACAAGGGAGCAACTATTAAAGTGCTCGACAAAGCCGGTTTTGAACGGGCAATGGGCTATGTAAATGTTGATGATGTGGTGGAAGTTACTGCTGCCGATGGTACAACAAAGGTAACTTACAAAATTGCCGAAGATGTATTCAGTGGTTTAATCCGAAATACGGTAAATCCTGTTTTTGCAGTAGAGCTATTTCCGAATCCGGTTTCAAACGTACTTAATATTACCGGAATTGATTTAGTTTCAGTAAAAGTATATACATTAACCGGTATGAATGTTATTTCTACAGGAATTGTATATGGTAACAAGCTTAACGTAAGCGATTTATCAAACGGGATTTATCTTATCGAAATGAAAGATAAAGAGGGTAAAACTGTTGTTGATAAGTTTCTTAAAAAATAAATTCACTTTTAGGGCTTCTCATTGTTTTAATAATCAGAGGTCAGAAAAAATTTAATTGATCTGACCTCTGCATCTTTTAATAGGTTATTATTTTCTGAAAAAACAAGTATGTTAATCAAAAATCAAAAAAAGAAAATCTCACTGACTTCCATATTATTGGGATTGTTAGTTGTAGCATTTTGTGTTTCGTGCACGGATAGATTTGAAAATATTGAAAAATATCAACGTCCGGAAAGATTGCAGGGGAAAATTTTCACGCTGATAGCAAGTCAGAAAAACATGACCATTTTTTCGCAATTCATGAAAGACACAGGCTACGATAAAGTGTTGGATAAAACAGGCACTTATGCCGTTTTCGTACCTTCGGACAGTGTTATGAAAATTTATTTAACAGAAAAATACGGCACTTTCGATCCTGCAAATATTGACTCCACAGTAAAGCAAACAATTGTAAAATACCACATTTTACCAATGCCATGGAGTAAAAGTCAGTTACAAAACCTGTCATCGCGTGGTTGGATTAACCTCTCCGACATCTCGAATAATAAACCCACCGCTTTTAAGCGGAGAACTTTATTGCGTGAACCGAACAGAACGTACAAAGTTCAGCGCTTTTTATCGGGCAATGAGCCTTATGATATTATTGTTCCCGAAAACACTGCCGGCACTGTAGATCGTACTGTATTTACAAGTTCGCCAAAGTACGTACCTTTGTTTTTCGATGGTTTTATGTCTGCTAAAGGATTAACTTCTGCCGACTACAGTTTTTATTTCGAGAGACCTTACACAAGCGGACAAGTATATTATGCTAATTCGCAGATAATTGGCAATGAAATTTTTGCCGAAAACGGATTTGTGTATTTAATTGATAAAGTAGTAGAGCCACTCAAAAATGCTGAACAACTTTTAGAAAACGGAAGTTATGGCAACTTTTTACAACTCATTCACAATAACTCTGTTTTTCAATTCAACAGCACAGCCACATTAGCACAAAAAGGAGCCGACGAAGGTAAGCAGGTCGAAGATTTATATAATCTAAACTATACCGGTACATTCCCAATTAACATACACGACGAATTGGTAGTTAGCAGTACGTTTTCGGTAGAGCGACATAACGGATTGCTGGCACCGACCGATGCCGCAATGACCGCATTTTTTAATGAGTATCTCAAATCGTGGGGAAGTAGCTGGAATTCAGTGCCTAAAAACATACAGCGGTTGTTTGTGAATACACATATTGCTAACGAAGCTATTTACCTGAAAGATATTAATAATGGTTTTTACAATACTGCAGGTGATTTTATCACTAAAAATGAATATGAAATTGAGCGTGCTCAATATGGAAGTAACGCTACTTTTTTAGGATTAAAAAAGGCAATTGTACCCAAATACTTCTCCAGTGTATCGGCTCCCTTATTTTTAGATCCTTCATTTAAGGCATTCTTTGGTGCTTACAGCTCGGTTAATTTGTTATCGTCGCTTAAAAATATAAATTCCAAATTTTCCTTGTTTCTAATAGATAACACATCATTGGCAAATGACTCGTCGTTATTTGTATCGGAGCAACCCGATGGAACAACACAGATTACGGCTTATAATCATTTAGAAAGCCTTATGGTCAATATGTTAAGTAGTGATTACAAAGGCATTATGACGCGCAGACTGTATGGACATATTGGTATTCAACCAGTTTTGGGTGTTGCAAAAAAGGAATTTGTAGAAACACTCGATGGCAGGCATTTGGTTATTCAGCACGATACAATTTCGGGAGGTGCTCCATCTGAGTTCGGATTTAACAGCAGTAAAGTTACAACCAATGTATTTTCGAAAATAACAAATTTTCCGATTACAAACGGACAGGTTTATAAATGTAATAGTTGGATGAGATTCTCAATTAGCACTACTTATGGATTTTTGCGAAATACAAAGTTCTTAGATTTGCTGACTAAAGCCGGACTTGCTGATAAAATTAATGAACAATTAACTTTTATGAATTCGACCGAACAATATACCATTTTCGTTCCCTCTGATGCTTCTTTAAATAGTATTCAGGCTGATAAGCTATCGCTAACCGATTTGAAAACACTGCTTAGTTTTCATATTGTAAAAGGAAAGCTGATTTTTACAGACGGACGACAACCTGCAGGAGCTTATAGAACGTTGAATGACAGTTTTATAAATTTAAGGCCAGAAACAGACAATTTGGTAATACTCGATAAAAACAAATCCATATTGTATGATAATTTAAAATTGTCGTCAAAGACAAATTTAATTGGTACGTATGCGCAAAATATATCGGAGAATTACTACATTACAAATGCTGTAGTTCATAATATTAACTCTGTAATTATGCCTTATTAAGGGTTGCGATGCAACAAAATTTTGAAATACATGAAACATAAAATTTTGATAGTGTGCCTGCTGTCTTCTGCTGCCTTTCTAAATGCACAGAAACATATTGTACGCGGTAAGATAACCGATGATTTGGGTGGTATTATTGGAGCAACAGTAGTTGAAATAGATGCCAACGAACGTATTGTACAGGGTACAATTACAAATATAGATGGTGACTATTCGCTGCAAGTCTCGTCGCCTAAGGCCACTATTCAGTGCAGCTACGTTGGCTACAAAACTGTAACTGAAAAAGTGAATGGAAGAGCCACCATTAGTGTGAGACTTGAGTCGGATGCTATTATGATGAAGGATTTTGTGGTGGAAGCCGCAGCCATAGGTACCTCAATGACAGGTGTGAACAAAAGGGATATGACTGGTTCGTCGACACTTATTACCATGGAAAATGTGAAAGGGAATACGGTATCATCGGTCGATGAAGCATTGCAAGGACAGGTTGCCGGTCTCGATATTGTGGGCGGAGGTAGCCCCGGAAGTGGTGCAAGCATTGCCATTCGTGGGTTAGGTAGCTTGGGCGGCAGTAATCCTTTGATTGTAGTGGATGGGATTATTCAACGTGTAAATGCTTCGAGCCTCGATTTTGGCTCCGCCGACCAGGAAGATATTGGTATGTTGTTAAGCATTGCACCCGAAGATATTAAAGCAGTACGCGTTTTAAAAGATGCTGCAGAAACGGCTCTTTATGGTACGCGTGGTGCAAATGGTGTTATCGAAATTGAAACCCGAAAAGGGAATAAAGGGAAAACAAAATTTGATGTATCTTACAAAAAATCACTTTCGTTCGAATCGCCCCGAATACCGATGCTAAATGGTGATGAGTATGTGATGTTGCAGCAGGAAATGTATCATAACCGCTACGGAGTAATTGATATGCCTCGCGAAATTTCGAACGACATTGAATATGTTGATTATTACAACTACGCTCAAAATACTGACTGGGTGGGGGATATAACCCGTTTAGGGCAAATAGATGATTTTGGGTTTACCATTTCGGGTGGGGGCGATAAAACATCGTATTATACGTCGATAAATTATCAAAATAATATTGGTACGGTTAAAAATACAGCCAATGAACGTATCACAGCGCGCATCAACCTTGGTTACAAAATATCTAACAAATTAAAACTTAACACACAGATAAGTTATGTGAATATATATAAAGACGATAACTGGGGCGGAAATAGTGTTCGTAGCATGGCTTATCGAAAGTCACCCAACATGTCCATTTATAAATATTCGCCCGAAGGTGAAAGAACGAATGAATTTTTCACTCCATTAGAAAATTATCAAGGCAATGGTGTAACCTATTTTAACCCAAGTGCGGTGGTAGCATTGAGTAATAATGATCAGGTAAATAGGGATTTTCAGACCAATTTTACGTTGATGTACGATCTGAATAAATGGTTTTCGATTAAACAGGTTTTGTCATTTCAGTTTCAAAATTCGAAACGAATGGATTTTTTGCCCTATACTGCCATTGGCGCAAAATGGTTAGATCTGAACAATAACTCTTCTACGGAAAACAATACAACCGGTACATTAATAAATTCTGAAACACTATTACGGTTCAGTCCTATTAATACTAGTAAGCATTCGTTGAGTGGAATTGCTATGTTGTCAATCGATCAGGATCAGGATGAATATATTCTTACTTCTACCGGAAACAGTCCGAGTACCTTTATAACCGACCCTGCTGCCAGTCCCATGCGCGAGAGTCTTAACTCCGGTTCAGCCATTTTGAATTCGATGGGTATATTAGCTAATGTGCACTACAAATATATGGACCGTCATATATTTCAGTTTAATATACGTACCGATGCCAGTTCGCGTTTTGGAACCAGTTCACGTTGGGGAACGTTTCCGAGTGTTTCGTATGCATGGCGTTTTTCGGACGAACCATTCCTAAAGAAATTTAAGTTTTTGGACGATAGCAAAATCCGCTTTAGCTACGGACTTTCGGGAAATTCGGATGTAAGAGCTTATGACAGACATGCGCTTTATGCATCAACCGGAAAAGGATCATACATGGATATTCAAAGCATTATTCCTACGCAAGCACAGCTTCAAAAATTACAATGGGAAACTTCAGGTACTTTTAATGCCGGTTTGGATATTTCGTTTTTCAATAATCGGTTACAAATAATAACGGAGTATTACAACAAGATTACCGAAAATATCCTGTGGCCAAATTATAAACTACCCAGCTCTGCCGGATTTACTACTCTAAAACAGTATAATGATGGTAAAATTCAGAATAGCGGGTTTGAAATTACCGCTAACGTTACGGCTATTAAAACAAAGGAATT
>CAMBSB010000062.1 GCA_945870155.1 Paludibacter jiangxiensis
CCCGAAAATATTGAAAAAATTGAAGTCTTAAAAGATGCCTCAGCCACTGCTATTTATGGAGAAAAAGGGAAAAATGGAGTGATTTTGATTACAATGAAAAAATAATATTTTGAATTATAATAAGATGCTTTTCAATAATTATTAAATAGTTTGAGAGGTTTCTTATCGATAAAATTTAAGCTCAAGCTCCAGAGATGGAACTTGAGCTTTAGTTTTTTGATCGCGAAGCAATTGAAGATTTCAATTGTAAATTGCAGCAAACAAATTGTTTGGCACAGCCGTATGGTTGCCATTTATTATCCTCAATTATTAAGTTTTAATCGAAATTGAATGCTTCAATAAAAAATGACAAATAAGCAAAATTCAATTTTTGTAAATTGCGAATCTTCTTGATTTAAAATAATTTATGTGGGATATATAAACATTATGTCGAACAAACTAATTAGTATTAAAATAGTTTAATTTGAATTATTAGTTCATGTTTTTTATTACCTTTGCGGCGTTTTTTGAATAATGAAGTCAATTAGGTATTATTTAATTAAATTCAATTGTTGTATGCAGATTATTAAATTGTTACTTCAAACCGCTTTAATATCATTTTTTATTGCGGGTATAATTTGGTTGATAAATATTATTTTATCAATAAAAAAAACAGATGTATAACAACAATATTGATTTGGTTATATCTTTTAAATTAATAAAATTATTTATCTGTGAGGGTTGTTAAATTATATATTAGTACCTTTTTAACTGTCGTATTTATTACAGCAGTTTTTAGTTCATTCCTGACAAATGCTTCTAGGATTGTCGGTGCAACTAACCAAACAGAAACCAAAGTTAAGGTACTCGAAACATATTACAACATTGCAAGTAATGTCCCATTCTCAAATTCAGGACGTGAAAATTTTCAAGAATCAAATACCTTCGAGCTTAAAACAAATGATTTTAAAACAAATTTTTTATTAAGAATACTATCTCATACTCAACTTTGCTTTAATAAGTTTGACAATTCTAATTTTTTCTTCCTTGAAAGTATAGCCCAAAAGAAATTTGATGGGTATTACCTTTTCAATTTGTGTAAACTGCTTATTTAGTCACTCCTACATTGGTTCAACAGTTTCTTAATTAAAGTATTAAACTTTAATTTCAGACAAATCAGGATTGAACCGAAAAAATCCTTTTTTTTATTCTCATCTTGTTACACCAGTAATTCCAATTATTTCATTTGTTTAAAAATGATAGTTGTAAGTGCTATTAACATGACATTTTCGTTGTTTTTAATTTTAGCATTTGAATGTAAGTCATATACTTATTTTTCAAATTACATCTGGAGTTTTACTTAAAATATTATATTAAGTTATAACTTCCGAAGTTACTAATTATATATATTAAGCAATATAAATGAATGATTTTTTTTCTTTCTTAGAGCAGTTTCAGGGTATTTCAACATTATTTACATCGGATATTACAATTTCAATTACCCGAATATTTCTAATTATATTAGGATTGTTTTTGATGTATCTTGGTAAAAAGGGTGTATTGGAAGCTCTTTTAATGATTCCAATGGGATTAGGAATGGCCACAATAAATGCCTCATTGATGTTATTACCTTCAGGTATCCCTGGTGGATTTGTTGATAGCACTGGTGGAATTCAAGGTACCTTGTTCCTCGATTCTATGGTTACTGATGTTAGCCAAATGTTTGATTTACTTCAGATTGACTTTTTGCAACCCATTTATGTGTTTACGTTCAGTAACGGACTTATTGCTTGTTTTGTATTTATGGGTATAGGTTCTATATTAGATATTGGTTACTTGCTACAAAGGCCATTCTCAAGTATGCTTTTAGCTTTATTTGCCGAATTGGGTACATTTATTACAATACCAATTGCTCAAGCTATGGGTTTAAGTGCGCAGGAAGCAGCTTCGATAGCTATGGTTGGTGGAGCTGACGGTCCAATGGTATTATTTACATCATTGTCATTAGCGAAACATTTATTTGTTCCTATTACGGTAGTTGCATATTTGTACTTAGGATTGACTTATGGGGGTTATCCCTATCTAATACGACTATTAATTCCTAAGAAACTAAGAGGAATAAAAATTGATAAATCAAAGGAAAAGCCTGCAAAAAGAGTTACATCTTCAACTAAACTCGCGGCAGCTTCAATAATGTGTGTGGTACTTTGTTTGCTTTTTCCGGTTGCATCTCCGCTTTTTTTCTCTTTGTTTTTAGGCATAGCTGTTAAAGAAGCTGGGTTGACACATATCAATAATTTTATAAGTGGACCGCTTTTGTATGGTTCAACTTTTTTTCTGGGTTTAACATTGGGCGTGTTATGCGAAGCACATTTGTTGCTTGATCCACGAATTCTCAAATTGTTGATTCTTGGTATTTTAGCATTGTTGTTTTCCGGAATAGGTGGAATAATCGGCGGATATGTGATGTATTTTATAAAAAAAGGAAATTACAACCCAGCCATTGGTATTGCCGGAGTAAGCTGCGTACCATCTACAGCTAAGGTTGTACAAAAAGAGGTTACCAAAGTAAATCCAATGAGTCTGGTATTACCTGAAGCATTGGGGGCAAATATTTGTGGCGTAATAACGAGCGCTATTATTGCAGGTCTTTATATAAATTTCTTTAAATAAAATATTTTGAATCTCTTTTACTTCTAATTTAATAGAAGATAATTATTTGATGTTCATTTTAAGAAATTAATTTTAGTTTACGATTAGTCTGATATTGTGAGATATTGAACATAATAATTTGCTAAAATTATCAATTTTCATTTACTTTTTTCTAATTTTTTTAGCAGAATCTTATATTTAAGATTATCTGTTTGTTTATTTAAAAAAATCGAAATTTATTATTTTAAAAATTATATATTAAAAATCATGGAAAAAAATCAAAAAACAAAAGTAAAAGGTGTAAATTCATCGAGTATGATTATGTTGGCGTGTCTTGCGCTCGCAATAGCAATTTATTATTTCATATTTGGAAACCCATCAAATTTTGTAAACAACGATCCAAATAATCATCCTCTGGATGGAAACTTGCTTGGAACTATTTACAAAGGAGGTTTTATCGTACCATTGATTCAAACATTATTGCTTACTGTATTAGCATTAAGTGTTGAACGTTTTATTGCAATTAAAAAAGCCGAAGGTAAAGGTAATTTAACGGTATTTGTTCACGAAATAAATGGTGCTTTATCGGCTGGTGACATTAAAGGTGCAAAAGAAATTTGTGCAAAACAAGAAGGTTCAGTTGCTAATGTTGTTTCATCGGCTCTAACAAAGTACGAACAGGTAGAACAAGACAGTGTAATGTCGAAAGAACAAAAAATTCTGGCTATTCAAAAAGAAATTGAAGAAGCTACAGCGCTTGAATTACCTATGTTAAGCCAAAATTTACCAATCATTGCTACTATTACAACTTTAGGTACGTTGATGGGTCTTTTAGGAACTGTAATTGGTATGATTCGTTCGTTTGCTTCGTTGGCAGGTGCTGGTGGAACTGACTCTATTGCACTTTCGCAAGGTATTTCCGAAGCGCTTATTAATACAGCATTTGGTATTGCTACTGGGGCATTGGCTGTAGTTTCGTATAACTATTTTACAAGTCGCATTGATAGTGTAACTTATTGTATCGATGAAGTTGGATTTAGTATTGTAAACACTTATGCTGCTTCGCACAAATAATCAAACCCGATAAATATGTCAAAAGTTAAAGTTGCAAGAAAAAGTACTCGCATCGACATGACTGCTATGAGCGATGTAACAGTGCTTTTACTTACGTTCTTTATGTTAACATCTACTTTCGTTAAAAAGGAACCTGTAATGGTGGCTACACCTGCATCGGTTTCTGAAATTAAAATTCCGGAGACAAATATTCTCCAAATTTTAATTGATCCTGCCGGAAAGGTTTTTATGAGCCTCGATAAGCAGAGCGATATGGTAAATGTTTTACAAGCAGTAGGCGGGGAATATGGGGTAGAATTTACTGAAAAGCAAATTTCTAAATTCAAATTATTACCTACCTTTGGAGTTCCAATTAAAGATATGAAGACTTTTTTGGACATGAAGCCTGAAGAGCAGGATAAAGTTCTGAAAGATTATGGTATACCAACAGATAGTGTTGATAATCAGTTTAAAATATGGGTTAAAAATGCTCGAAAAACCAATTCTGATTTAAGAATTGCAATTAAAGCTGATAAAAACACACCTTACGCTGTTATCAAAAAGGTTATGACGTCGCTTCAGGATTTGAGAGAAAACAGATACAATTTAATTACAGCTCTTAAAAACTCATAAAGATGGCAGAAATTCAAAGTAATGAAGGCGGAGGCAAGAAAAAGGGCGGAAGTAAACAAAAGAAAATAAGCGTACATGTCGACTTTACACCTATGGTGGATATGAATATGTTACTTATCACTTTTTTTATGTTATGTACCTCGCTTAATAAACCACAAACAATGGAATTAAGCATGCCAAGTAATGATAAGAATATTACCAAAGACCAACAGTCAGAGGTAAAAGCTTCGAAAGCATTAACTATTTTATTGGATAAAAATAATAAAGTATATTATTTTGCAGGCCAACCCGATTATAAAAACTATAATTCACTCAAAGAGCTATCGTATGATGCTAAGAGTCAGAATAGTATAAGATCGCTGTTAGTTATGCGCAATCAGGATGCTGTATCAAAAATTCAACTTTTGAAACAACAAAAACTCGAATTAAAAATTTCGCAGGATACATTTACAGCACAAGTAGCACGAATTAAAAATGGTAAAAACACACCAGTTGTAATTATAAAAGCCACTGATGCTGCTACTTACGAAAACGTAATTGATGTTCTTGATGAAATGCAAATTTGCAATATTGGAAAATATGTTATTGACAATATTACAAAAGATGATAAGTTGTTGATTGAAGGCAAACAAACAAATGGTGCTAGCACACAAGGTGCAGCAAAATAAATTGCATAAAACAATTAAGTATGTCAAAAATTGATTTAACTACTCTGGAATGGCGCGAGCTCATTTTTGAGGGAAAAAATAAAAATTATGGTGCTTATGTACTAAGGAAAGAGTCGGGAAAGCGACACAATATTTCCATAGTTATTATAGCCATAGTTGCAATTATAGGATTTAGTATACCAAAGCTTATTGAATATGCAAAATCGGTAAGACGTGAATCTGTTACTGAAGTCACAACCTTATCGAAACTTGCAAAAGCAGAGGTAAAACAGGAATTGAAAAAGCCAATAACCTTGGAGCCGCCTCCTGAAGTGAAAAGTTCCATTAAATTCGTAGCTCCTGTTATCAAAAAAGATGAAGAGGTAAACGAAGATAATGAAATAAAAAGTCAGGAAGAACTTAACGAAACAAAGGTTGCTATTTCGATTGCCGATGTAAAAGGGAATAACGAAGAATCTGGTATAGATATTGCTGATGTTAAGCAAGATATCACTCAGGATGTTGAGGAAAAAGTATTTGATGTAATTGAACAGATGCCTACCTTTCCGGGTGGCGATGAGGAACTTTTCAAATTTCTAGGTGAAAACATTCGGTATCCGGTTATTGCTCAGGAAAACGGTATTTCAGGTAGAGTTATTGTGCGTTTTGTTATTACACGCAAAGGTGAAGTCGACCGCATTGAGGTTGTTCGCTCTGTCGAAAGTTCGTTAGACAAAGAGGCTATTCGAGTTGTGAACTCAATGCCGAAATGGATTCCGGGTAAGCAAAATGGCGAAAACGTTTCTGTTTGGTTCACGCTTCCAATTAATTTTAAGTTACAAAATTAAAACTGATGTTTAAGTTTATACATTTGATTTGTTTCGTAATTAGTGTATCAATATTGTCCTTTTTCTCATGTTCGCGTGAGAAAAAGGACAAATTTACAGATACACTAACAGCTGGAGTAATCCCTGTGGCTGTAGATGAAACTTTTGCCCCAATAATTCAAGACGAAATTGCTGTCTTCGAATCGGTATATCCTAAAGCCGGAATAGTGCCAATTTTCACAACCGAAGGCAAAGCAATCGACTTGTTGCTGAAAGATAGTGTTCGCATGGCAATAACCACGCGTCCATTATCCGAAAAGGAGACGAATTATTTACACAGTCGCAAATTTCAGCCACGGTCATACAGATTGGCATCGGATGGTATTGCGCTTATAACAAATAAGGCAAACAAAGATACACTCATTACGGTTGATCAATTTAGACAGATTTTGCTTGGTAAAGTAACTAATTGGAATCAAATTTACCCTACATCAACATTGGGAAAAATTGTTACTGTATTCGATAATCCAAATTCAAGTACGGTTCGATATGCTATTGATTCAGTGTGTGGTGGACAACAAATTTCAGGAAATTTGAATGCTCAGAACACCAATGCCGAAGTGCTCGATTTTGTAGCTAAAACGCCTCAAGCCATAGGTATTATAGGTGTAAATTGGTTGTCGAATAAAGTGGATTCTACCAATTTAAGTTTTAAAGACGTTGTTAAAGTAATGTCGGTTAGCAACGAAAAAGTGGCAACTATCGAAGGGAGTTATAAACCTTTTCAGGCGTATATGTTTTATGGATATTACCCTTTAACACGCAATGTGTTTATAATTATTAATGACCCTCGATCTTCGTTGCCAACAGGATTTACATCTTTTCTTACATCAGATAGAGGGCAACGTATTATTCTAAAATCGGGATTAGTTCCCGCAACTCAACCACTTAGAGTTGTAACTGTTAAAGATGAATAGTTTTATTTGAAATTCTCAATTGTCACTAAACAAATCAACAAATATAAAAAAGAATGAAAATTAAAGTTTTATTAGCTCTGTCTTTGGTATTAATCTTAACCAAAGTTAGCGCAAGTCAAGGTGTCCTCTATTATAAATCAGGCTTTCCTTCTATAGCCAAAAACATTTTGTTGCAAGAGGTCAATTCTGGCTCCAACAAAGATGAAGCCTCTTATTATTTAGGAAACATTTATTTTAATGAAAATAAAATTGATTCAGCCAAATATTTTTTCAACGAAGGATTGAAAGCTAATCCTTTGTCTGCATTAAACTCAATTGGCACTATTATGCTTACATTGAAAAGCACCGACCCAAAAATTGCAACTGCCAGTTTGATGAAAATAATAAAGGATAAAGCCAACAAAAAAAACATTGCTATTCCTATAGCGGTAAGTTATGCCTATTTGAATATTGGCGATGTAAATAAAGCATTAGAATATTGGAATAAAGCACGTTCAATAAATTCAAAAAGTGCCGAATTGTTTGTATTAAAAGGTGATATTCTTGCTCCTACAAGTCTGGGTGATGCTTGTTCGAACTACGAAACCGCAATTTTATATAACAAAGATTGCAAAGAAGCTTATGTAAAATATGCCCGCGTTTACAAAGCTATGAACCCAAAAGAGGCTATTAAGAAATTAATTGAACTTAAAAGTATTAGCCCCGATTTTGTGCTTGCCGACAGAGAGTTAGGTGATATTTATTATGCCATGAATGATTTCGAAAATGCATCAGTTTCTTATGAAAGGTATATTAAATCTGGCAATGTGACTAATGTAAGTGATTTGACTAAGTACTCAATGACTTTATTTATGAATCACGACTTTAACAAATCGCTCGACGTGGCAAAAATGGGATTACAAAAAACACCAAATAGTCCTGCTTTTAGTCGTTTGGTTATGTATAATTACGTTGATTTAAAAAATCCTGCTGAGGCTATTAATTACGCCGATTTATTTTTTAATAAATCCACTAATCCTGAATTTACTTTCCTCGATTATAGATACTACGGGCAGGCATTGAGAGACTTAAAGCAATACAACGAAGCCGCAAAACAGTATGTCACTGCTCTTAAATTCGATTCTACCAAAGTAGAATTATGGAAAGATATTTCAGATATGTATTCTGATATTGATAGTTTGAATAACGCAATTGTAGCTTACAACAAATACTTAAACTCAAATCCAGAGAAGCTTAAAAAAAGTCCGGAGGCACTTATGGGTTTAGGTAAATTGTATTACGGTCTTGGAAATGATAGTACTTCAACTGCAGAGTTAAAGAAAATGGCTCTTCTAAAGGCTGATAGTGTTTTTGCAGTTGTAAAATCGTTTGAACCCGAAGGTTACAGGGGCGATTTTTGGCGAGCACGTGCTAATGCAGCCCTCGACCCTGAAACTACACTCGGTTTAGCTAAGCCATTTTACGAGCAAACCTTGGCAATAGTTGAACCCAAAAACGATGCACGTTACAATGCTGTATTGGTAGAATGTTATAGCTATTTAGGGTATTATACATTACTACAAAAAGACAATGCAGGTTCACTCGTTTATTGGAATAAAATTTTAGTTATAAATCCAACTAATGCAACAGCTAAAAAAGCAATTGCAGGTATACAAGCTCCCAAAAAGAAAAAATAATTCTTTCATAGTTAAGCAAAGATGAAACGAACATGACAAAATTTAAACAATTTTGACCCACAGGGGAATGTTTAAATTTTGTTTTGTGAGTTCCATGTGACCTTTAAATAATATTTATAAACACATGAAAAACACATTCAGATCATTAAATCAAATTTACTATTTAATTTATACTTTGATAATATTAATGACAATATTGGGTTATTTTCTGAATATGAATAACTTATTGTCCGTAAATATTGGAAAGACAACTGAAATTGTATTTTTATCGGTACAAGTGCTGATAACTGTGGTTGCTGTGGTTTATTTTGCTTATTTCTTTTTTGAAATAACCAAAATAAAAGCCAATACTGAAATAAACAAAAAGGAGACTTATTATCTCAAACTAGCAAAAGTACGTTTGTATCTAATTGGTGCAAGTTTATTGGCAGGTGTAGTTTGTCTATATTTGGTACGTTCCGAAATTGTTTTGTATCAAATAGCAATTTCAGCTGTTTTATTGCTCTTAAGTAAACCCAATGAGTCAAAAATTGATGATATTCTTACAGAAAATTAAAAATAAATGACAGGTTTTAAAACTGCCCAACATATTATACATAAATATCAATATGTTTTCAGTTTTTTTTCTTATCGACCAATGAAATTAAGCTCAAGCTTCTGAGATGGAGCTTTACTTAGGGCGCAAAGCATTTGATGACTTCAACTGGAAATTGGCACTCAAATACAAAATGTCATATAATTAAGGCTTGCATTTATTATCCCCAATTACTAAGTTTTAATTGAAATTGAATACTATTTTTATATATAGCACACAATAAATTATAAAGATTTTAAGCAAGAAAGTACATAAATTTCAATAAGTTCTCAAACTTTTTTGTACTTTTGTTGTTATAAATTTTGTAAAATATAAAATCAATTAAGGTTTAAACAATAAAAAAGAAAAATATGGCAGAAGATCCAGTTATCTGTACTTGTCTCGATATGTGTAAAAGCGAGATTGTAGGAGCAATTAGAGAAAAAAAATGTAAAACTGTTGAAGAAGTTGGCGATGAAATTGAAGCCGGTGCAGTTTGTGGAAGTTGTATCGATGATATTCAGGAAATACTCGATGAAGAAAATGCATAATTAACAAAAAAGGGAAGCGAAAGTTTCCCTTTTTTTGTATAATGCAATTTTCGAAAAATTAATTTGGTAAAATATATATTCATCTCATTTTTTTTCCGTTCTTTGTAGTATAAAATCTGGTAAATCAACACTCAGATTTTCTCAAATATCCATGTTTTTATGCAGCAATTTCTTTCCATTCTCAAAGAATATTGGGGGTACGATAATTTTCGACCTCTTCAGGGTGATATTATTCAGAGCATAGCATCAGGGCGCGATACGCTGGGTCTTATGCCCACAGGTGGCGGAAAATCGCTTACATTTCAGGTTCCTGCATTAGCTATGCAGGGGGTTTGCATTGTTGTAACTCCGCTTATAGCTTTGATGAAGGATCAGGTTGAAAATTTGAAGAAACGGGATATCAGTGCTGCGGCTATTTATTCAGGTATGACCAATGCTGAGATAATGACAACGTTGGATAACTGTGTTTTTGAAGCATTTAAATTTTTATATGTCTCACCCGAGCGACTTTCCACGCCAATATTTCTTGAAAAAATTAAGCAAGCCAAGGTTTGTATGATAGCCGTCGACGAATCACATTGTATATCGCAGTGGGGTTATGATTTCAGACCTTCTTATTTGCGTATAGCCGATATTCGCGATGTTTTGCCCGGTGTGCCGGTTTTAGCACTTACTGCCACTGCTACTCCTGAAGTGGTAGACGATATTCAGGAAAAACTCCATTTTAAACAAAAAAATCTTTTCCAAAAAAGTTTTCAGCGAAAAAATCTGGCTTATGTAGTTCGTACTACTGAAAATAAGGATGAATATTTACTTAAAATACTAACTAATGTTCCGGGTACATCGGTGGTTTATGTGCGTAACCGAAAAAAAACGAAGGAAGTAGCAGAATTTTTAATACAAAATGGTATTTCGGCAGAGCATTTTCATGCGGGATTAAAAAATGATACTAAGGACGAAAGACAAAGTCGCTGGAAGTCGGGTGAAACGCGTGTAATCGTCTCTACCAATGCTTTTGGAATGGGTATAGATAAAGCCGAAGTGCGCACAGTTGTACATTTGGATTTACCCGATTCGCTCGAAGCTTACTTTCAGGAAGCCGGACGCGCGGGACGTGATGAAAAAATAGCTTATGCCATAATACTTTACAACAATGGCGATGCTGTGAAAATGCGTAAGCGCGTGTCCGACTCTTTCCCCGGAAAGGAAATGGTTATAAAAGTTTACGATGCTTTGTGTAATTATCTGGAAATTGGTGTTGGATCTGGGCTCGACAGGGTTTTTGCTTTCGATATTGCTGATTTTTGTGCAAAATTTCATTTGCCGATTTTAATTACCTATAACTGTTTGAAAATACTTCAACAAGCCGGATACATTGAATTAACCGACGAACAAGATAATTCCTCGCGGGTGCTTTTTACAATTCCCAAAGACGAAATGTATAAAACTAAACAAACACCCGAACAGGATAAATTAGTTCATATTTTACTTCGTTCATACACAGGGCTTTTCACCGATTACGCTTATGTAAACGAAGATTTAATTGCAAAACGTTTGGATTGGAAAAGAGATGATGTTTATAATCAGTTAGTTGGTTTGGCAAAAGAGCAAATTATTCAATATATTCCTCGTAAAAAAACACCTTTTCTTACTTTCACCCTCGAACGACAAGCTACCGAGCATTTAGTGCTAGGAAAAGAAGCTTATGACGATCGAAGGGAACGTTATATTGCTCGGGTAAAAAGTGTGTTAGATTATGCAAAAGAGGAAAATATTTGCAGAAGCCAGGTTTTGCTTTCCTACTTTGGTGAAAAATCAACAGAACCTTGCGGTCAGTGCGATTTATGTTTAAAAAACAAAGAAAACAGAATTAATCAGGAAGATTTTAATGAAATTATAAAAGAGATAAAAGCTATGCTTATTGACAAAGAGTTGACAATGAATCAGCTGTTGAAATTGTTAAATTACAAAGAGGAGAAATCACTTTTTGTTATTCGATTTTTACTTGATAATGAACAAATTATTCAAACAAATTCGCTAAAGTTAAAATTAAATTAGTTTTAAAATAGTCTATTGTAATTCACATTAAAATTATTATTTAAGAATATTAAAGCGAAATTATATAGTAGAATGCATAGCAGATTTCAATATTTACTAAAATTATCTAGCGTGATTTGCTTTTTTTATCCAATAACTTACTTTTTATTTCATGTTTAAATGCTATAATATCAATAAGATATCAAATGTTTGTTAATGTCTGATTTATGTCAAATAGTTATGTAGTGTTGCAGCTGTGTAAATTATTAATATCTTTGTTTTTGATATAAACTTAAAAATCAATATATAATGAAAGATGAAGATAAATTGAAATACTACAAATGGCGAATTGGAGACAGGTATGATGGTTGGCGAGTAAGAAATGTTGATGCTGTATTTTCTGTCATTCCTTTTTTCTTACGCACTCGTATGGATGCACAAAACTTTTTTGAAGAAAAGGTGGATATAGATCATATTGAAGCATTTATAAAGGAACATAAAGAAGATATACCCGATTTGTCGATTATGCATGTAGTTATGGCAGCCATGGTTCGTCTTATTTCACAACGTCCTCATCTGAATCGTTACGTGGTTTGGAATAAAATTTTTGCACGTAATCACATAAATTTTTCTATTGCAATTAAACGATCTTTATCAGATGAAGGTGAAGAAACTTTAATTAAACCACATTTCTTACCTACAGATACACTGCAAGACATTGTAAGGAAAACAAAAGTCGAACAAAATCAAAATCAACAAGTTGGACATCAGAATTCATCCGATTTAATTTCCAAAATACTGGGAATTTTGCCCGAATTTTTAATGCGTTCTGTTGTCTTTTTATTGTTACATTTGGATAAAGTTGGATTGTTGCCAAAGTTTATTAACGATGCAAGTCCTTGGCATTCAAGTATATTTCTTACAAATATCGGTTCGATAGGTGTGGAGTCAATTTATCATCACTTATATGAATTTGGAACATGTAGTATGTTTGTGGCCATGGGAAAAAAATCGAGAAGACATGCAATTTCAAAAAGTGGTGAATTTAAAGTGCATAAAAGCATACTATTGAAATTTGTTATGGACGAACGTATTTGTGACGGTTTTTATTATGCTTCATCCATGCGCATTTTTAATAAAATCCTTTCCGATCCTAAATTGCTTTTACTTCCACCCGATAAAGTTGTTATTGATGATGGTGTAGGACGTAAAAGAGTTGATATTTAATTTAACCTCTTAAGTGGTTGTTTTTCTGAATATTACTATAATAAAATCATAACCCTTCTAATCTTTAGGGGGTTAGGAGGCAATTATGAAAATTATAAATATATGAAAATAGTTATTTTTGGAGCAAGTGGAAAAACAGGCATGTTACTTGTCAATCAAGCTTTAGAAGCTGGACATGCTGTTACTGTTTTTGTGCGAAATGCAAGTGCTTTTCAAAAAGCGAATAAAAATCTCACCATAGTTCAAGGAACTTTATCTGATCTTGAAAAACTGACTGAAGCCATAAATGGAGCTGATGTATGTGTATCAACGCTTGGAGGGAATTCATTAACAAAACGGTCGCCACAAATTACCTCAGGGATACAAAATATTGTTCATGTAATGGAATTACAAGGAGTAAAAAGGCTAATTTATATGTCGAGTTTGGGCGCAGGTGAAAGTAAGTATTATATGCCTGCATTCATACGTTTTATTATTGTAAATCTTATGTTGAGAATTCCTTTGGCTGATCACAATCAAAACGAGCAAAATATTATGAAAAGCAAACTCGATTGGACTTTAGTTCGACCGGGAGGTTTGACAGATGGGGTTTTGAATAAGAATATTAAGCACGGGAGCGAATTTATATTAATGAAGCAAAATAATTCAATTTCAAGAGCAAGTGTAGCCTCTTTTGTTTTAGATCAAGTTGCAGATTCACAATATATTAAAAAGGCAGTTTGGTTGTTGGTGTGAAAAATAAGTTAGGCGATTTATTTGAGTTTTTTATAAGTAAAAAACCACAATGTACAACCAATAATAATTAACAATATACTGCCTGTTAACATCCCTTTGCCAAATTCATTTAGACTGCCAACGCTTAAAATGTTGATAAATAGATATATTCCATAAATAATTATTAGAGAATATACAATATAAAGCATGTATTTTATAAATTTCATATCAAAACATCCAAAAAAGAAAGGAGAGTAATCTATAATGATTACTCTCCTTTTAAATATTAAAAAATCATCTTTTTACAATAACTGTTGTAGGTGAGAAAATACCTCCAGTAATTGCCATCAATAACCCATCAATAAATGTGTGTGTTACTGTAATTTCGTAATCTTTTGCTCCGGCAGTCATGTCTTTAATGTTTGCCATTGAAACTGGGGCTAACCCATAAATCAAATAAATGTTTTGTTTTTGAACGGTAATGCCCGATTGTGGACCTCTACCAACTGTTGCAGTGTAAGTGTAACAAGATGTCATTACAAAACATACCGCAAGTAAAAATGCTACTTTTAAAATGCTTTTTTTCATAAAAATAATTTGATTTATTGTATTTCAGTTCTCATGAAATACAGGTGTTTATTTGAATAAGTGTGAGAACCTTGAATTTGTTATTTTTCATTGTTTAAATATAGCAAATAAAAATACCAAATTCATTTTCACTTATATTTTTTTTCGATTTACAAAGATATGAAAAATTATATCATTTCCACAAATAAAGTATAAAACTATTTTCGAATAAAATGAAGTTTTTTATTCAGTTGTTTTTTAAAGTCAAAAAACATATTTTATTAAACAATATTTAGTTTAAATCAATCTGTTATAATTAAAGGTAAATATTCTACTGTTAATCAAATTGAGAATGATTGAGACCTATTTAGATAGACCTATTTCACAAAATTATTTTTTATTAGTATTGTGAGTATTATCATATTTTTACTAGTATGTTTTTTTATTTAAAGTCTTGGCAGAATACATTTTATTATGTCAACTCATTTACTTGAGTTAAAATACTGTTTGTCTATTATCTAAATATCAAGTTAATATTCTAATATATTTTAAAAATACAATTTCTACATTGTTAGCCGCTTAAATATGATAGTTTTTAGTTATATTAAATATTATTTAAATTTTGGTTTTAAATAATATAGAAGAACTGGAGTTTAGATTTATTTTATTACTTTTGTTCCCCTTATACAATTATATTTCCAATCCAACTTAGTTAGATGATATATAATTGTATAAACTAAATTACTTAGATTTGTAAATTTCAATGATTTTGATTTAAAAATGAAAAACAAATACAAAGATCTTATTGAACAAACATTTGAATTTCCTAACGAAGAATTCAATGTTGAAGAAAATGAATTGGAGTGGTGTGGTGTACCTTTGATGGATATTATTAAGCAATATGGTACTCCATTGCGTATTGCTTATTTGCCTAAAATTGCACAGAACATTCAGAAAGCCAGACGTATGTTTAATGTGGCAATGGCTAAAGTAGATTATAATGCTGATTATAATTATTGTTATTGTACCAAAAGTTCTCATTTTTCTTTTGTGCTTGAAGAGGTGTTAAGGCAAGGTGTACATATAGAAACTTCTTCAGCATTTGACATCAATATTCTTGAATCTTTGAATGAACAAGGTTTGCTGAAGAAGGAAACTTACATTATATGTAATGGATTTAAGCGGCCTCAATATGTTGAAAATATTCAAAGTTTAATGCGAAATGATTTCAACAATGTAATCCCTATACTTGACAATAAATTTGAACTTGATTTATTACTTAAAGATTTCGATTTGAAGTTTAATGTTGGTATTAGAATAGCCGCTGAAGAAGAACCTAAGTTTGACTTTTATACTTCTCGACTTGGAATTCGATACAATGATATTATTCCTTATTACACCAAGAACATTGCTTCGAATCCGCAAGTTGGTTTGAAGATGTTGCATTTTTTTATAAATACCGGAGTAAAGGATACAGCTTACTATTGGAATGAATTAAACAAAGCAGTGAATTTGTATTGTGAATTGAAGAAGAAATGTCCTGAATTAGATAGTTTGAATATAGGTGGAGGTTTTCCAATTCAAACACATTTAGATATGACTTATGACTATGAGTATATTGCTGAAGAAATCGTAGCTCAAGTAAAAACAATATGTGGTCAGTACGGAGTGCCTGAACCTCATATATTTACCGAATTTGGATCTTATACTGTGGGCGAAAGTGGAGCAATGCTATATTCTATAGTAAACCAAAAAAAACAAAACGACAGGGAGTTGTGGAATATGATTGATAGTTCGTTTATGACTACTCTTCCTGATACATGGGCCATTAATCAACGTTATGTATTTTTGGCTATCAATAATTGGGATTCGGAATATGAACGAGTGAATTTAGGCGGTTTGACTTGTGATAGTGAGGATTTTTATAATGCCGAAGTTCATTCTAATGCCATATTTCTGCCTAAGATGCAAGAGGACAGAGAGCAATATATAGGATTTTTTCACACCGGAGCTTATCAGGAATCGTTGAGCGGTTTTGGTGGTATTCAACATTGTTTAATTCCGGCGCCTAAACTGGTTATTATCGATAAAGATGAAGATGGAGAGTACTTTACAAAACTTTTTGCAAAAGAGCAAAGTTATAAATCTATGTTGAAAATCCTTGGTTATTAAGTATTTATTAAAACAAGAAAACCAACAATAGAATTGTTGGTTTTTTTTTGACACTTAACACAATTTACTTCCACCGAATATTTCTGGATTTAGAACCCATTTTGCCAAACATTAGTAAATACAAATTAATAATTGGCAAGATGATATCGAAAAAAGGTATCGACAAGAAATATCTTCGTTCTCCAAAATGATGTGCAGAGCTATTGATAATTGAAAGTTGAACAATAAATCGAACAACAAACAAAAAACTTATTGATATTAAAGTTATAATATTTCCAAAAACTGCCGAAAGTATCAGCATTAAATAAAATAGCCCGCGTGTAAATGGCTCTACTGCAATCTGGAATCTGCTTTTTGGAGAGTAATATGACGAAACAGATAAGTGTCGTTCTTTTTGTAAAATCCAGTCTTTAAAATTCTTTTCTGGTTCCGAAAGGGTTATGCTGTCAGGAGCAATTTCAATTTTTGTGTTGAACTTATTAGCTCCATGATTTACTATTAAATCATCATCACCAGAACGTAAATGTAAATACGACGCAAAACCTTTTTGGCGAAAAAACACCTCTTTGCGATATGCCATATTGCGACCAACTCCCATATAAGGTTTGCCTTGATAGGCAAATCCTAAAAACTGCAATGAGTTAAACAAGGTATCGTAAGTTATGAGTTTGTTGATGTAACTTTTTTTGTTAAAATATGCACCATACCCCAATACAAATTCAATTCCGGGATTAAAATTATTGGCCATTCTTTGTAACCATGTGTTTTCCTCGGGCATACAATCGGCATCAGTAAACAACAGCCAATCGTTTTTTGCTGCTTTGATACCTAGGGTTAAAGCTAGTTTTTTTGTACTTATATTAGTGGCTTCGGCAGGTACAAAAGTAGTTCGGAGATTTGAATATATTTTTTTTAAACCTTCAAGATAAAAACTTGTTTCTTCTGAAGAGCCATCGTTAACTACAATAACCTCAAAATTAGCATAATCCTGATTTAAAACATAAGGAAGGAATTTTTGTAAATTCTGGATTTCATCTTTACCACAAATAATTATTGAAACAGGAACAATGACATTGGGCTTAGCTTCAGCATTTTTTTTGAGGTTCTTTTTGTAGAAATGAACTATGCGTATGTAGTGTAAATAAAAATATAACTGATAAATAAAAGCTAAAAGTAATATGCTGAAAAAAATCAATTCTAAAATTGAAAACTCATAACCGTAGATAATCATCATAATATGTTTTATACCAAATAGATATGTTGATTTACAAATTTTTAAAAATTAAGCTGCAAATTTACGAATTAATTTTTATTATTTGCTGATTTTTTAAAAACAGGTAATTTATTATTCCATTAGGTTTGTAAATGAATATGTTCTACCATCAAATAAACCTTTGTCACTTAATTTAAGTTTTGGAATTACTAATAACGACATAAAAGCAATGGTCATAAATGGAGAAGAAAGCTTTGAGCCTAACTCTTTGACCATTTTATCGGCTTCGTGATATTTTTCAGCTATAATACTCCCTTCTAATTCAGACATTAAACCACCTACAGGTAATGGGAGTAGAGACGTTTTCTCTTTATCACACACCAGAATTCCACCTGTGCTGTCAATTATTTGATTGATAGCTGATAAAATTTCTTCATCAGAAGTTCCCACTGCAACAATATTATGACTGTCGTGCGAAACAGTAGAAGCTAATGCACCTCGTTTTAAACCGATATTATTAATAAATCCTACGGCTGGTTGTGCCGGAAAATAACGATTGTAAACTACCAGTTTCAGCACATCATTTTCAATATCCGAAATGATATTTCCATCTTTTATCAATGGTTTAACTAAAATGCTATGTGTAAAAAGTTGGCCATCATCTACTTTAATTACTTTCAGCATGTCGCCCGTGGGTTCCACCTTAATTTGACTGAGTGTTAGCTTTTCAGCACAAAAGTTATTTAGAAGTGACATTGGTACGTAGCGCGAAAATGTTGGTTTTCCATTTTCTGCAACTTTTTCTCCATTGATAAATGTTTGTATTATATTGAGTTGACTTAAGTTGTCAACCACTAGAAAATCAGCGGAATCACCTGTTTGTAATAAGCCAACATCCAATTTGTAATGTTTGATAGGGTTTAATGAACAAATTCTAAGTACCTGCAAAGGTTCATATCCGGCAGCAATTGCCCGTTTGGCTAATGTGTTAATATGTCCGTTTTTAATTAAGTCATCGGGATGTTTGTCATCAGAGCAAAACATGATCTCATCGGTATATTTGTCGAGAAGGGGTAAAAGTGTATCGAAATTTTTAGCCGCACTTCCTTCTCTGATTTGTATTTTCATGCCTAAAGCAATTTTTGCTTCTGCATCTTCCAGAGTCATGCATTCGTGGTCTGTGCTTATTCCGCTTTTGGCGTAAATCACGAGTTGTACGGCATTCAGTTCAGGTGCATGACCATCTATGGGTTTGTTGTTTTTTCGTGCTGCATCAAGTTTAAGATGTACCTGTGTGTCATTTTCAATTACCCCTGCCGAATTCATCATCTCAGCCAGAAAATAAATATCATCACGTTTTAACAATTCATTCACATCATTGGCATCCAATACTGCACCTGCAGAGTCAAAACCGGTAGCCGGAACGCACGAAGGGGCACCAAAATAGAATTTCATGGGCGAGTTTTTCCCATTTTCAATCATATAATTTATGCCCTGAATTCCGCAAACATTGGCAATTTCATGCGGATCGCAAACGCAAGCAACCGTACCGTGTACGAGGCTATAACGTGCAAATTCAGCAGGCAACATCATCGAACTTTCAATATGAATATGTGCATCAATAAATCCGGGGATAATAAATTGATCATCAACCTGTTCGGTATAATCTATAGCAATGATTCTACCATTTTCAATGCTGATAATTCCTTTGTGAATAGTTTGAGAAATGACATCTACTATGTTTCCGGATATTTTTTTCATTTTTAAGGTTTTAATTTATTAAATTAATTCACTTTACTCAAAACTTAAATAAGCTTCAATTTTAGCCAGATTTTCGGCATTGAGTTCTTCTAAGCTTTTCAAATCATTTATGCTGTTTAGTTTACCTTTATAACGTCTCAATTCGTAAATGGCTTTAGCCTGGTAAAAACTGATATATGGGTGAGCATTTAATCGTTCCACTGAAGCAGTATTGACATTAATTCGCTGAATAAGGGCTTTGTTTACAGTACAATAAGCTTTTATTTTCTGGAAATTCGCATCCGTCATTCCATAAATTTCAAGTAATTGATCTACAGATGTAAAACCACCGGTAAATTTACGAAAACGCACGATGCCTTTGGCATATCCACGCCCAATTCCATAAACTTTCATCAATTCAGTGGTGTCGGCCGAATTCAGTTCGACTGTATAATTTGTTGATATTGATTTGTTAAGTTTGGGGATTGTGTCTTTTTTAGTTTCAGCAATTTCAGCAATTGTGATATATGGTTCGAGTTCCTTGAACTTTTCGGGACTTATACCATAAACTTTTCCGAAACTTTCTTTGGTTTTAAAAGTTCCGCCTTTTTGTCTGAATTTCAAAATATTAGAAGCAATATAATTGCGCAATCCCAATTTTATAAAGGTAGTAGAATCTGCTTTGTTTGGGTCAAAATTGAATAAAGTATATGTGTTGTTGGGTGATTTTTCAAACTTATTGGTCTGATATTCTTTTTTGTATTTTTCTTGCCAGGCTATTTGACGCAAACTATCGCGCGATACCAAACCACGTTTAAATTCTCGTGCTTCATTCAAAAACTTTGTACCGTCATTTTCCTTTTCGGTATAAAGGTAAGGTAAAATGAAATTAAGAATTATAACAAAAAGAATTAATACTAAAAGGATAACTATCCCGATACGTTGTCCTTTGGAAAAATAAAAGAAATCTTTCCACATATATTTTTAAGAATAAAGAATAAAGAACAAAGATTTTAGAACAAAGAACAAAGAGCAAAGAATAAAGAGCCAAGAACCAAGAAACAAGGTTTTTGAACCAAGAACAAAGAGCAAAGACATCAAATTCCTTAAATTGTATTTTATTAATACCAAACTTACTATGACAGGATTGAAGCTCTGTTACAATCAATATTAGATATTTCTACTAATTAACCAACTATCGAATTCACCAATTAACTAATCAACCAATTAACAAATTAACCAATAAACAAACCAAACTAAAATTCGTAATCAACACATGCGCGAGTGGTTCGTACTTTTCCAATATATGCTGCTACTCTTTTGTGTTCCGGGTGTAATTGATAGGTTTCCAAAGTATCTAAAGTTTCAAATTCAGAATTTAATGCAATATCCCAATTTGTAGCTAGCGCATCTTTATGGTTAATTCCTACTTCTATCATTTTGATCTCGGGAATCAGATTTTTTAAATTTTCCAATTCTTGCTTGATATAAATTGCATTTTCTGCTTTTGTTTTTCCTTCGGCATTATCGGCCAGACCAAAAAATACTATGTGTTTTATCATTTTTTTTATATTGAAGTTTGTTGTTTTTTATTTACAAACAATTTTATAGCTTTTGTTGTTAATTCTTAAGAAATAAATGCCGGCCCTCGTGGGTATAAAAAACCTTCCTTGTACGAGGTTTCCACTCCAAACTGCTTCGCCAGTTAATGAAAATAGTTTTACATTGCTGGTTGATTTTGGCAAAGTTAAAAATATACCATCTGCCTTTGTACTATACGATATTCCATCGGCAAGATATTGAATATTTGTATTCGAAGTATTATCGGCTTCCTGTTTATTCCAATTATTTTCCGATTTTAGTACTGTAGTGCGTGTATCGCTTGTGCTTTTATTCTGTGCATTGGTCAGAATAAAAACAAAAACAAATCCTAAAAGTATAAATCGTTTCATTATAATTTGAAAATTATCAAGAGTCATTTCTCATCCGTTTCGGGTAATCAATTGTATAATGTAAACCGCGACTTTCTTTGCGTCTAAGTGCATGTTTTATAATTAAATAAGCCACACTTATCACGTTACGTAATTCGCAAATTTCACGCGAAACCACCGACCTATCAAAAAGATCTTCTGTTTCACGGTAAATAATTTCCAGTCGGCTCATAGCTCTTTTCAGACGAAGATTTGAGCGAACAATGCCAACATAAGTACTCATAATTTGTTCTACTTCACGAAAACTATGGGTGATTAAAACCATTTCTTCGGGGAGTTTTGTGCCTTCATCATCCCAAGCAGGTATCAACTCATTAAATTCAACTTTTTCTATCGTGGGCACTGCGTCTTTTACAGCAAGATCGGCATATACAATGGCTTCGAGCAATGAGTTTGAAGCCAGCCGGTTTGCACCATGAAGTCCGGTGCGAGAACATTCTCCGGCTGCATAAAGTTGGTTGATTGATGTTTTGCCATTCAAATCAACCACAATTCCACCACATAAATAATGTTGAGTAGGCGAAACAGGAATCATATCTTTAGTTATATCAATGCCTAATTCCAAGCATTTTTTATAAATATTGGGGAAATGTTCTTTGGTTTCCTCAGCATCTTTATGCGTAACATCCAGGTATACAAATTCATGACCACGGATTTTCATTTCATTGTCGATAGCCCGGGCTACAATGTCGCGTGGAGCTAAAGAGCCACGTTCGTCGTATTTCTGCATAAATTCACGTCCATCTTTACAACGTAGCACTGCACCATAGCCACGTATGGCCTCAGTAATCAGGTAAGTAGGTCGTTCGCCAGGATGATACAATGCCGTAGGATGAAACTGAACAAATTCCATATCCTGAATAACAGCTCTTGCTCTGTGCGCCATGGCTATTCCATCGCCGGTAGCAATTCCAGGGTTGGTAGTAGTAGCATAAACACTACCAATACCGCCTGTTGCCAATAATGTAGCTTTGGCTAAAAATGTGTGAATATGATTGCTTTGTTGGTTTAAAACATAAGCCCCATAGCATTGAATATTCGAAGAATGCTGCGTTACAATTTCGCCTAAATGGTGCTGAGTTAAAATCTCTATAGCAAAATAATTTTCAAAAATTTCAATGTTGGGATGGTTACTAACCTGTTCATTTAAACTTTGTTGTATTTCGAATCCTGTATTGTCTTTATGATGAAGTATCCGATGTTCTGAGTGTCCGCCTTCACGATGTAAATCAAACAATCCTTCTTCGGTTTTATCAAAATCAACACCCCATTTAAGTAATTCTTCTATTTGCGTTGGAGCATTGCAAATTACTTTTTCTACTGCGGCAATATCGCAATGTCCATCGCCGGCAATTAAAGTATCATCAATGTGTTTTTGAAAATTATCCGGTTCGTACATCACCGAAGCTATACCACCTTGAGCATAAGAAGTGTTCGATTCATCGAGCGTGGTTTTGCACAATAAAGCAACTTTACCATAAGGTGCGGCTTTGAGGGCAAAACTAATGCCTGCAATGCCACTACCAATTACCAAAAAATCGAACTTGCGTGTCATAATATTGATGTGATAATGTGTTGATGTGATAATGAACTAATTCATGTTCAAAAATCAAATCATAATAATTACTATCATTTTATGTTAATAATTTACCTTTTCAAAAAATCAAATTTCTATATCATCCCTCATCACCTCATCATCACATCATCAAATTTGTTTGATATAAACACGTCTCTTCTTGTGATTTACATACTCAAAACTACCCCATTGCGATGACATGCGTGTATTGGTTTCGAGTTCAGGATTCGATTCAGCAAATTTATATCCGTTTTTGGCTGCATTTGGCATCAAGTCGGCAAACATGATGGAATTTACGCCTTTGTTTTGATAATCAGGATGAACAGCCATTAAGTATAAATCAATTAAGTTGTTCTTTTTCAATGCTCTAAGCATATAAAACCAACCCAGAGGAAATAATCGACCTTTTGCTTTTTGTAATGCCTTGGTAAAACTTGGCATGGCAATTCCGAGAGCTACCACATCATCTTTTTCATCAACAACAATTGATACAGTATCTAAACGGAAAAAGCTGAAATAAAGTTTTATATAAAAATGTATTTGTTTGTCGTCAAGCTTTGTAAAACCATATAAATCCTTGTAACAAATATTCAGAAGATCGAAAATCTTTTGAGCGTAATTATTAACAACTTCTTTGCGTGTTTTAAATCTTTTAGAAGTTAAATTAAATTTTTGTTTAACAATGTCGGCAATCCGGAAGTATTTTTCCGGAAAAACCTCAGGTACGGTGATCAAATACTCATTCCAATCAATATCCTTTACATACCCGTTTTTTTCTAGTTGTGTAGGATAATATGGATAATTATAAATTGTTGCAAGTGTTCCAAGTTTATCATAACCTTCTATCAGTAAACCTTCGTGGTCAAAATCGGTAAATCCTAGTGGCCCGTGTATGGAGGTCATTCCTTTTACTTTTGCCCAATTTTCAACCGCATCAAAAAGCGCCTTTGTAACTTGTTCATCTTCAATAAAATCTACCCATCCAAATCGAGCATATTTTTGATTCCACGTTTCATTAGCTCTTGGGTTGATAATCCCTGCAATTCTACCTACAATTTCACCATCTTTATAAGCCAAAAAATAAGCTGTTTCGCAAAAATCTAAAGCAGGATTACTCCCTTTAGTAAGATTTAATAAGTCGTCCATAAGCAATGGAGGCGCGGCAAATTCACAATTTTTATATAGATTTATTCCAAACCAAATGAATTTTTTTAAATCCTTCTTTGTGTTAACTTCTCTTATTTCAATAGCCATATTTATTTTTGATTTAATTTTTATATTCTTGAAATTTTGTGTAAAATAACACAAAATATTTACTTTGAACAACAATATGATAGCTTTTTACAGCTGTAATTGCAAAATGTTCGATTTAATTGTAGCTAAACTACTTAAAATCAGATTTTTGCTTTAATGTGAAAAATACAAAAGCCAAAAGAGCAACTACTATTCCCGCCGTGATAGAAATTGATTGCGAAAGATGAAATCCTTCGGGGGCAATAAAAATGTAACTTACGCTCACTGCCGTCATAAACATGGCCGGTAAAAGCGAAATACCATAAAATCGTTTTTCCTTTGATAAATAAATTGTAATTGCCCACAAAGTAAACACTGCCAAAGTTTGATTACACCACGCAAAATATCGCCAAAGGATATTGAAATCCATTTGCAAAATCAAAAAAGTAAGAACAAAAAGTGGTATTGAAATAATCAATCGTTTTGCCATTGGCTTTTGATCGAATTTGAGGAAATCGGCAGCAATAAGGCGTGCTGATCGTAATGCTGTGTCGCCTGAAGTTAGCGGAGCTGCAATAACACCTAATAAAGCCAATACGCCCCCAACCGGTCCGAGCCAAGATTTTGAAATTTGGTCAACAATTTGTGCCGGTGCATTGGTATTCGCTGCTAATCCTGCAACATGCTCCTGCAATCCTTGAATTGAACCATAAAAACTTGAAGCAGCTGCCGCCCAAATCAAAGCCACTATTCCTTCGGCAACCATGCTGCCATAAAATACCCGTCGTCCGAGTTTTTCATTTGCAATGCAACGTGCCATAAGTGGCGATTGTGTGGCATGAAAACCTGAAATTGCCCCACAAGCAATGGAAACAAACATGATAGGGAAAATAGGCAAATGATTTGGATGCAAATTAGCAAAGCCTTCGGTAAATTCAGGTATGGGTGCTCTGTTTACTATCATTGCAGCCATAATTCCCACTGCCATAAATAACAAAGCAAATCCAAAAACTGGATATATTTTACCAATAATTTTATCGATAGGGAGTAGTGTAGCCAAAATATAATAAGCAAAAACAATTATTGCCCACCAGGTTATATTGATGGTTTCGGGGGTTAATTTTGCCAACAATCCTGCCGGTCCCGATACGAAAACCGCACCTACCAATATCATTAATATCAGCGAGAATCCCCTCATAAACTGCTTAACGCCATTTCCCATGTGCATGCCCACTAATTCGGACTGGCTGGCACCATTGGCACGTATTGACATCATGCCCGACAAATAATCGTGTACGCCTCCGGCAAAAATTGTTCCCAATACTATCCATAAAAAAGAAGCTGAACCGAACATTACACCCATGATGGCACCAAAAATAGGACCTAATCCTGCGATATTTAAAAACTGAATCAGAAAAACTTTCCACCAGGGCAAAACCACATAATCAACCCCATCTGGATTGGCTATGGCAGGTGTTTTCCTATTTTCATCTATGCCAAAAACTCGTTCGGAAATTTTTCCGTAAATAATGTAGCCAACAATTAGTGCTACAATGGATAACAAAAAGCTGTACATGTAATTTAGTTTATAGAGTTAATTTGTTAATTAGTTGACTGGTTTATTAGTTGACTGGTTGATTTGTTAATTAGTTTATTTGTTAATTAGTTTCTAATTAGACATTTGAGTTGCTTGTAAAATGAATAATTATTTCTAAATCAATTCTTCAAATCCTTTTCTTTAATATTTTTAAATCAATATTATTAAACTTTTTTCGTTACTACTCAGCACCTCTCATATTGATATAACAACGATTTTGATTTAATTAAGGAGATAAATTGCTGAAAAAATAAGAATATAGTCAGTTTATTTTATGAATTAACTTCGAATTATGCCCCAAAACTCCCCCTTCAGGGGGTTGGGGGGGCTGAGTAGTTAC
>CAMBSB010000063.1 GCA_945870155.1 Paludibacter jiangxiensis
TATTTGAAAATTTATAAGCGATTATAAAAGTATTTAATTCGATTTTTAGTTTAGTTATAATGCTGATTTACAACATTTATACAATTCTAATTACTTAACAATTGTTTTGTACAAAGATACAACAATAATTCTTTATGAAAAGATTTAAAGCTAAGCTAACTAAAAAAACAAAATGAATATTTAATATTGAGCGAAATCCGATGAATTAAACTTAAGAAATAACATAAAATTTGAAAGTTGAAAAGTTAAAAATACAATCATTAAGGAAAAGATTAAATTATTTTTATTATTTTTGTACAGTTTTTGAAAATAAAATTTCAAATATCCAATATAAATTGAAAATTATATTTTCGCACTTTGAACTAAAAAACAAATTTACTGTTAGTAATCCAAAAAGTTTATTTGCAAAACAATTATGAAGGATGAAGTTCAAAAGCGTTGGTATGCAGTATATGTAGCACCAAAAGCAGAGAAAAAAGTTAGTGAAAGATTCTCACAAAATCTCATAAATCATTACCTACCAACTAAAAAAGTAATACGTCAATGGAGCGATCGCAAAAAAGAGGTGATAGTTCCTGTGATTAACGGGTATATTTTTGTTAATATTAAAGATACTGAATTTCGAAAAATACTTGATGTTTATGGAGCCATAGCATTTGTAAGTGAAAATAAATTACCTGTGGCAATTCCTGATTATCAAATTGACCGTTTAAAGTCGATGGTGAAATATGCAGATGAACAAGTAGATTTCAGTATGGAGGAATTTATTCCCGGCGAAATGGTAAAAATTATCAAAGGACCATTAGAAGGAATAATGGTAGAATTAATTGATTTAAATGGTAAACACAAAGTCATCGTACGTCTTGATGGCTTTGGTTGTGCACTAACAACTGTTCCTATGTCTTTTATTGAAAGGCTTACAAGTTAATTTCTATATTTAAAAATTCATTAGAAAATACTGCATTCAATTTAGATATTCATTAAAATGAATTTTAGAAAACACAATGCATAATAAAGAATATATTTTTAAGCTAAATTTTTCGGCAAGTAAATCGAAATTTAAACAAGAGATATTGCATATATTTTCGTTTTAATTCTAACTAATTGTGTTTCAACAAATAATAACTAAAGAAAATTTTTAGCCGTTTTCAATAATTTTATGTACCTTTGCGTGCGAAAATAACATGTTTGTCTTGATAAACTTAAAAAAAATAGCAACTTAAATTTTTCAACTAAAAAGTTAGTATATTGCTAATTATAATTAATTATCTTTTATGAAGTGTATAACAAAATCCAATTTCAATGTATAATATAAAGAAAAACCCATTAGCAACTTTAATATTGTGTATGCTAATTTTAAGTTCGTGTGCAGGAACTAAAAAAGTAGCATATTTACAAAAACTTGATAATTCAATAAATCAATTACAAAAAAACAATGACACACAATTCGATGCCCGCATAAAGCCTAAAGATTTACTTAGCATCACTGTAGTAAGCTCGGAACCTATGGCCTCAAAAGGATTTAATTTGGTTATGCCTCAAATTGCTGAATTATCTAATGCCAATAGTCTTTATTCTCAGCCTACTTTACAAACTTATTTAGTAGACAACGATGGTAAAATTGATTTTCCTGTTTTTGGCAAATTGTTTGTTAAGGGTTATACTCGCAAGGAACTCGAAGGTTTACTACAATCAAAATTGGCAAGCTCGTTTAGTAAGGAACGACCTGTAGTAACTATTCGTTTCATTAATTATGCAGTCAATATACTAGGTGAAGTTAATAGACCGGGCAAATACAATGTTAGCAACGATAGAATTTCTATTTTTGATGCTTTGGCTATGGCGGGTGATATGACAATTTATGGAAAACGTGAAAACGTAAAAGTTATTCGAGAAAATGCTGATGGAACAAAAACTATACTGACATTGAATTTAAACGATGAGAAAATTATTTACTCCTCAGCATATTATTTAGAACAAAACGATGTGCTTTATATTGAACCGAACAAAACCAAATCAAATGCAACCAATTTTGGTGCAGCTGAAACTTATGCCATTTCGGCAGTATCGGTACTTTTATCTCTTACCAGTTTAATTGTAAATATTGTAAATAAATAAAATTATACCCGACTTATGGCCGAATATTATAGATACGAAGAAGAAGAAAAGGAAATTAAAATCGACATTTTAGCCGTTTTTTTTAAATATTTGTCTTATTGGAAATGGTTCTTACTTTCAATGATTATATGCATGGCGCTGGCATTTCTTTATTTGAAATCTACCACTCCGGTTTATCAAGTTAATTCCACCGTTTTGTTAAAAGACGATAAAAAAGGGGGTGGTATGGCTGAGTTGAATAATTTAAAGACTATGGGTCTTTTCAATACCAAAAATAATGTGGACAATGAATTGGAAGTACTTAAAACTGCCAATTTAACTGAACAAGTTGTACGCGAATTAGGATTGTATGTAACATATTTCGAGAATGGTCTTTTTCGTGATATTGATTTATATGGAAAAGATTGTCCTGTCAAAATTACGGTTCCTGATGAGATATTAAGCACAATGACAAAACCATTTGCGTTTAAGCTGAATATTCATCATAAAAATGGGTACATTTTCAGTGGTGAGTACGATGAAAAAGCTTACAAAGTTAAAGCATCATTTAAAGCAAACACTATAATTCTACCGTTTGCTCGTATAAATATTAAACGTACTGGTTTTAGAACAGCAGATGATGTTGAATTAAAAGTTGTTATTTTTAATCCTTTAAAAAAGGGTGAATCTTTGTTAGGAAGTTTAAGTTTGGAATTAACATCCAAAACAACTTCAGTAGTGAAGGTTACTTTTCAAACAACAAATATAGAAAGAGGTAAAGATATAGTTAATAAACTAATTGAGATGTATAACTTAGAGGATATGCGTGATCAAAATTTAATGGCTAACAACACGGCTGTTTTCGTTGATAATCGATTGTTGTCTCTTACATCTGAATTAAATCAGGTTGAGTCGGAAGTAGAAAATTATAAACAAGCCCAAGGATTGACTGACATTAAATCGGAAGCTGATTTATTTATTGCACAAACAGGTAATCTGGAAACAAAACAGTTGGAAGTTGAAACACAATTAGCCATAATAACTGATATTGACAATTATATTCATCAAAAGGTAAATAGAAATCAGTTACTTCCTGCAAGTTTGGGTATTAAGAGCGAAAGTTTAAATACCATGATAGCAGAATATAATAATTTATTGCTAGAGAAGAAACGTATTTCACGTACAGCCTCCGAAACCAATCAAGTGATGATAGACCTCAACGATAGAATTGAATCTATGCTTACTACCGTACAAGCAGGGGTTAGAAATGAAAAACAAAACCTGCAAAAAGCGCAAATGGATTTAAGACGCAAAGAAAATCAAAATGCAGGACGTATAAAAGATATTCCCCGTCAGGAAAGAGAATATACCGAAATTAAACGTCAACAAGGGATAAAGGAGGCTTTGTTCTTATTTCTTCTACAAAAGAAAGAAGAGAACTATCTCAATATGTCAGTAGTAGTACCTAAAGCAAAATTGATTGATTTACCCAGAACTTCTGGAAATCCAATTTCACCAAAAAGAACAATTATACTTTTAATAGCTTTTGTTTTTAGTTTTGCAATTCCGATAATTGCTTTATACATTTTAGGTTTACTTCGTTATAAAATTGATAATAAAGAGGAATTAGAAGCGCTCTCTGATGTGCCAATCTTGGGCGAAATTCCTAAATCGAACATACAAGGCAACATTATTATTCGCGAAAACAGCAATAATGCATTTACTGAAATGTTCCGGCTTTTACGTTCAAATTTGCTATTTGTGTTGAGCGATGACTCCAAAAAAGTTATTAATATTGTATCCAGTGTAGGTGGTGAAGGTAAAACTTTTATGTGTATAAATTTAGGTGTTAGTTTGGCTATGCTTGGAAAAAAAGTACTAATAATTGGTTTGGATGTCCGAAAACCTCGTTTGGCTAATTATCTCGAGCTCGACAATGCTACAGGTATTACGCTATATCTAACAAATAAAATGAGCAAAAAAGATTTGATTCGTCTCTCGGGAGCACACCCAAATTTGTCTGTAATTACAGCTGGGCCTGTACCGCCTAACCCAAGTGAAATGATGGCTTTACCTAAATTGGACGAATTAATAGCTGAATGTAAAGTACAATTTGACTATGTTATAATAGACACTGCTCCTTTAGGTATTGTTTCCGACAGTTTTGCATTAAATCGTTTTGCCGATGTAAGTCTTTATATTATTCGTGCTGAATATACTCCGAAAAAGGAAATTGAAGAAGCAACTAAATTATATGGAAAAAAAAGAGTAAAGAATATGTATTTTGTTTTAAATTCGTTTAATACAAAAAAAGCAAATTTCCGATACGGATATGGTCAAAAGTATGGTTACGGTAATAAATATGGATATGGGTATCGCTATGGTTACGGAGAAGATGAAAAATAACTAATAATAAAAAAAATAAGCAGTTTGATCTAGAAATCAAACTGCTTATTTTTTTATTATCAATTTAAATCTCCTAACTAAGATTAATCAAGCTTGTAAATTATTAAGATTTTAGTTTGTAATTTTTAATTGATTCCATCACATCAAACACTATAGGACAAGTATAAGCATTTTTTACAGAGAGTTTATACAGTTGAAAGAATTTTTTACGATCGGTGTGTGGATATTCCTTGCAGGCTTTAGGGCGAAAATCATAAATAGCACAATAATTATCCGTCCCTAAAAAAGGACAGGGCATAGACTTAAACACCATATCTCCATCTTCATCAGTACGCAAATATTTTTTAATCACATCAACTGAACTTAATCGTAGTTCTTTTGCAATTCTTTCAACATCTTTATCAGTAATACGCGGACCTAAAGATCTACAACAATTGGCACATTCCAAACAATTAATCTTTGAAGAGGAAATATTGTGAAAATTGTGAATTATCAAATCCATACCCTCAATTTTTTTTTTGTTTGTAGCAAAAAACTTAATCCATTCCGATTCCTTTTTTTTTGCTAATTCCGGTAGTTCCTGATATTTTGGCATAGTTAATTTTAAAGTTATACATGATTTTTTTATTCCACAAAGGTATATAAAATTGCATTGCAGGTCAAAAAAAAATCAGTTTTAAACAAATTTTTCGTATCTTTGCACCCGCTAAAATTCTAAATAAATATTAAATGAGTCTATTAAGTAATGTTTTAGGACAATATGATGCTCCTCAAAAAGCAAAAGATTTAGGTTTTTATCCTTATTTCAGACCTATTGAATCAGACCAGGACACTATAGTAACAATTAACGGAAAACCTGTATTAATGTTTGGGTCGAATAGCTATTTAGGGCTAACAAATCACCCTAAACTAAAAGAAGCCTCAATTAAAGCCATTGAAAAATATGGTACCGGCTGTGCGGGTTCAAGGTTCCTAAATGGTACATTAGATATACATATAGAGCTTGAACAACGCTTGGCAAAGCTTGTTCACAAAGAATCGGCTTTAGTATATGCAACAGGATTCTCGGTAAATTCAGGAGTTGTTCCATGCATTACAGGTCGTGAAGATTATCTTATTTTTGATGAATATGATCATGCTTCAATAATTGAAGGTAAAAGATTGACTTTTTCAAAACAGCTGAAATTTCGTCACAATGATATGGAGTCTTTGGAAAAAGTTTTGAAAAAATGTACTCCTGATAAATTAAAAGTAATAGTTATTGATGGCGTTTTTAGTATGGAAGGTGATGTTGCAAAATTACCTGAAATTGTCGCTTTATCAAAGAAATACAATGCTTCTATTTATGTTGACGAAGCGCATTCGTTGGGCGTTTTTGGAGAAACTGGAGCCGGAATTTGTGAGCATTTTGGACTATCGAATGATGTTGATCTTATTATGGGAACTTTTAGTAAATCGTTGGGAACCATAGGCGGATTTATAGCATCAGATGAAAACATAATTAATTATCTAAAACATAATTCACGTACATTAATCTTCAGTGCATCTATTACACCCGCTTCAACCGGATGTGTATTAGCAGCATTAGATGTTATGGCAGAAGAAACTTGGCGAAAAGATACACTTTGGGCTAATACCAACAGAGCTAAGGAAGGTTTCTTGAAAGCAGGATTCGAAATAGGGCCAACACAAAGTCCAATCATCCCATTATTTGTTCGCGATAATACTAAAACATTTGTGTTAACTCGTAATTTGATGGACGATGGAGTTTTTGTAAATCCGGTAGTATCTCCGGCTGTTCCTTCAGAAGATTCATTAATTCGATATTCGTTGATGGCAACTCATACTTTCGATCAAATAGATGAATCTATTTTTAAGATTTCGAAAGCAGCAAGAGCATTAGGTATTATTAAATAAAATTATTTGAATAAAAAAACATGCAGAATAGGGCAAATCTACAGGTAGATTAGTTCTATTCTTTGTTTATTTACCTTTTTAAAATTTCTATCGCTAAATTCGTGTTTATCTATAAGCTTATGACAAAAAACACATAAGTTCGCATTTCAAATAAAAGAACACAGATAATCAACATTATATCAAACCTCAACTTTAAATAACAACAAAAATAAATAATGATTACAGTTTCTAATCTTGCCATTCAATTTGGCAAAAGGGTATTATTCTCAGATGTAAATTTAAAATTCACTGCAGGCAACTGTTATGGAGTGATTGGTGCCAATGGTGCCGGTAAATCAACTTTAATACGCATGTTGAGTGGCGATTTAGACCCTACTCGTGGAACAATTCACTTTGGACCGGGTGAAAGACTTTCGGTTTTAAAACAAGACCACTTTGAATTTGATGAATATACTGTGCTTGATACAGTGATGATGGGGCATGATGTGCTTTGGAAAATTAAAGACGAAAAAGATGCCATTTATTTAAAAGAAGATTTTTCGGATGCGGATGGTCTTCGTGCATCAGAATTGGAAGATAAGTTTTCGGAACTAAACGGTTGGAATGCTGAAAGCGATGCTGCAAGTCTTCTGAGTGGACTTGGAATTAAAGAAGATGTGCATTATCAATTGATGAAAGAAGTGAGCGCGATGGAAAAAGTGCGTGTGCTACTTGCCCGGGCGTTATTTGGCAAACCTGATAACTTATTGCTCGATGAGCCAACGAATGACCTAGATGTTGAAACAGTGATGTGGTTGGAAAATTATTTGGCAAATTATGAAAACACAGTACTTGTTGTTTCGCACGACAGGCATTTTTTAGATGCTGTGAGTACACATACAGTTGATATTGACTTTGGTAAAGTTCAACTTTTCTCGGGTAATTATACTTTCTGGTACGAGTCAAGCCAATTAGCACTTCGTCAGCAACAAAATCAGAATAAAAAAGCTGATGAAAAACGCAAAGAATTAGAAGAGTTTATTCGTCGTTTTTCGGCCAATGTAGCCAAATCAAAACAAGCTACCAGCCGTAAAAAAATGCTTGAAAAACTGAATGTAGAAGAAATTCAACCATCAACACGTAAATATCCTGGAATTATTTTCACACCAGACCGCGAACCTGGCAATATGGTACTCGAAATTGGGGGATTAGGAAAAATGATGGAAGATGGAACTGTGCTTTTCAGGGATGTTAATTTCAATGTGGAAAAAAACGACAAAATCATCTTCTTATCACGCGATCCACGCGCCATGACAGCATTTTTCGAAATTATTAACGGACATGATAAAAATCACGAAGGAACTTATAATTGGGGGATTACCATTACACATGCCTACCTCCCACTCGACAATTCTGAGTTTTTTAATACTGATTTAAATCTGGTTGATTGGCTTGGTCAATATTCTGACGACACATTAGAATCATTTATCAGAGGTTATCTCGGCAAAATGCTTTTTGCCGGTGAAGAAATTTACAAAAAAGCCAGTGTGCTTTCAGGTGGTGAAAAAATGCGATGCATGATTTCGCGCATGATGCTTAAAAATGCTAATGTTATGATACTTGATTCACCTGCTAATCACTTGGATTTGGAATCAATTCAGGCATTCAATAATACCTTGGTTAATTTTAAAGGAAATGTTTTGATGTCATCGCATGACCGTGAATTCATTCAAACTGTTTGTAATCGAATCATTGAACTTACACCTAATGGAATTATTGATAAACAAATGGATTATGATGATTATGTAACTTCGGAAGACATTAAATTGATTCGTCAACGGATGTACAAATAATTAATCACTACTAGAACATAAAAAAGGAATAAAGCTTTGTATTTCAAAGTTTTATTCCTTTTTTATGTTCTAGTAAATCACCAGTTTTTCTCTAAAATTTATATTGAAAGAATTTGCAAAACTCCTACCAAATTTTGGTCTACAGGCTTATCATCTTTAATAGCTTTAGTAAATGGCACATGCACAATTTCGTTGTTTACAACACCTATCATTATACTTCTTTGTTCATCTTTTAATGCATCGATAGCAGCAACACCCATTCTACTGGCTAAAATACGGTCGTAAGCAGTTGGTGATCCACCTCTTTGAATATGACCAAGGATGGTAACACGCACATCATATTCAGGATGTTCATTGTGCATACGTTCAGCCAAGCCATTGGCTCCGCCGGTAATTTCACTCTCGGCAACGATAACTATACTACTGTTTTTCGATTTTCTAAAGCCGTTTTTAATTAATTTATCCAACTGATCAACCTGAGTTTCGCGTTCAGGAATAATTGCTGCCTCGGCACCCGAAGCCAATGCACTATTTAATGCTAAAAAGCCGGCATCGCGTCCCATTACTTCAATAAAGAAAAGTCTTTCGTGTGAACTTGCAGTATCTCGAATTTTATCAACCGCCTCAACTATGGTATTTAATGCGGTATCATAACCAATTGTTGAATCAGTTCCAAACAAATCGTTATCAATAGTGCCGGGAAGACCAACAATAGGTACATTAAACTCTTGAGCAAAAATGCGGGCACCTGTAAATGTTCCATCACCACCTATTACAACCAAAGCATCGATTTCCTGCTTTTTCATGTTTTCGTATGCTAATTTACGTCCTTCAACTGTAAGAAATTCCAGACATCTGGCAGTTTTTAAAATTGTACCACCTTGTTGAATAATATTACTTACGTTTTGCGTTTGAAATTCTACTATTTCATTCGTAATCAAGCCCTTATATCCTCTGTATATAGCTTTCACTCTAATGCCGTTAAAAATTGCGGCACGTGTTACTGAGCGAATCGCTGCATTCATTCCCGGCGCATCTCCTCCCGAAGTTAACAACCCAATACATTTAATTTCGTATTTCATTTGTTTATAATTAAGCCCCTAACCCAAACCACACCCCAACGCTCTCTAAATGGAGAGGGAGGAAGAGGGGGAAAAGAGAAGTTAGTTTCGTTATAATTGTTATTTTGCGTGTCTTAAAATTTACAATTTGGTTCAGGATATTTCAGTAATAATTCATAGTTATATTTAAATATTTGAAAACTATGCTTTATTATTTACAAAACAGATAGCTTTAATTGTTAATTTTAGTCATTCATTTTACTTATTTCTATCAGTTTTGATTGTACTTCCTCCATTAGCCACAATGGTGTTGAAGTAGCACCGCAAATGCCAATTTTTTTAGAAAGATCTAAATTCAAAGCTAACACTTCATTAGCATTTGTTACCAAATATGAATTTGGATTGATTGATTTTGCATGATCGAACAAAACTTTTCCGTTGGAACTTTTACTTCCACTTACAAAAACAATAATATCCTTTTGCTGTGCAAAGGTAGTAATATTTGGAATTCTATTCGCTACCTGACGGCAAATTGTATCAGAATATTCAAAATTTTCTTTATTATGTGACAATTTTGATACAGTTTCAACCAAATTATTAAAGCCCGAAAGTGATTTTGTTGTTTGCGAAAATAAACGTATTTTTTTGGAAAAATCTACCTTATCTAATTCAGTTTCATCTTCAATAACTATGGCATTTCCTTCAGTCTGACCAACTAATCCATTGACTTCAGCATGACCATGATGACCATAAATTACAATTTGACTATCTTCTTGCTTATTTGATTCATAGGTACTTTTAATTCTGGATTGTAATTTAAGTACAACAGGACAAGATGCGTCAATTAAATTGATATTATTTTTTTTTGCTGTTTCGTATGTACTTGGTGGTTCTCCATGCGCACGAAACAACACTTTTACATTTCTCAATAGGGCAAACTCGTCATGGTTTATCGTTATAAGTCCCATTTTTTCTAAACGCTCAACTTCCTGACCATTATGCACAATATCACCCAAACAATACAACACTTCTCCTTTAGCCAGTTCCTCTTCAGCTTTATTAATAGCCTTAACTACTCCAAAACAAAATCCTGATTTTTTATCAATTTCAATATCTAACATAACTCGATTTTTTATTATTTAATTCCTCATAGAAAATTCAAAACCTATTTTGATATAAATTTATATGTCAACAATAAAGGATAGTAACTAAATCATTATCATTAGATTATATAACAAAATCGTGATAATTAAAATAAGTTTGAATTATCAATTTAAAACAAATAATCAGGCTAATAGTTTTTAAATGGTGAAAATAAAAAACTGGGTCTTAAAAAAATATTTCATTCGATATGTGCAAATCAAAGTATAACTTTTAAAAATTAAAAAATATATAGTTTACACTTTTAATTAGCAATATATTTATTATCAATACATTAAGCTGTTTTTTGAACAAATAAATTCATTAGCAACGTTTGTTGATCTTCAGGACTTAAAGAACTATTATCGATAATAATTGCATCATCTGCTTTTCTTAATGGACTTTCAACTCTATTTTGATCTCTTTCGTCTCTTTCTTTAACATTCTCAAATACATCCTCAAATTTAATGTTAGTACCTTGCACTTTTAGTTCATCATATCGTCTTTTGGCTCTAATTTCGGGTGAAGCTGTAAGAAATATTTTCAATTCAGCTTCAGGAAAAACAACAGTTCCAATATCACGTCCATCCATTACAATGCCTTTTTCTATTCCCATTAGTTGCTGTTGACGTACTAATTCACGCCGCACAAAACCCAAAGTGCTAATTCTACTCGCACCATTGGCAACTTCTAATGTTCTAATCTCATTTTCTACATTTTCACCATTCAAAAAAATCTCTGTTTTTCCAATATTATTTTGTTTAAACTCCAGATGAATAGATTCGATATTTTTTTTAATTGATTCTTGATCAATATTGGTATCTGTCATCCAGTTGTTGCGTATGCAAAAGAGCGAAACAGCTCTATACATTGCACCGGTATCAACATATATATAGCCGGTTTCTTGGGCTAACTTTTTGGCCATTGTACTTTTTCCACACGAAGAAAAACCATCAATTGCTACAATAATTTTTTTCATTTAATAATATTGTCAATTATTTATTTGATACAAATATCGTTAAGCAGCTATATTAAAGTTGCTTATATAAATTTCACAGTCTAAACTCATTCAGAGATGTGTTAATTGAAAATTGATAGGAATAATTTCCAACCTGAAACTGACTCATACCAAACCCAACCTGAAATTTGTACAGTTTTATACCACCTCCAAACGAAAATCCAGCCATGCTTTTAAAACCGGGCATTTTAAGTTCTTGATGTCGGCGGTGATTGTACGAAGCTGCCAGGTAAAAGTTTTTAGAAGGTACAAATTCAGCACCAATAATTGAATGTCGAAATGCCATATCAAGAAATTTAATATCAGTACTTTCGGCTACAGTGTTAATGTTTGAAATACCGGAATTTTCAATATTATGAGATAAATCCCAATGCTGCAAATTGTGCAGAGTAAGCGATAATCTCAAAGGAGCATGTAATAATTTTTTTGTAATTCCGGCTTGAATATCAAAAGGAAGCGGTTCAAAATGTTGTCCATTTTCTTCTGAATAATATCCTTTAATTTGTGTACCAATATTTCGCAACACCAAACCTGCCGAAAAAAACTTTTCTTCATAATTATAGTTCACTCCTGCATCTAATGCTATACCTACACTAGTGTATCGTTCAAAAGTCGAAAATATGGGTTTTAAAGTACCTCCAACAGTTATTCTATTTGATATAGGTCGAGCATAGATAATATTTAAAGCAATGTCCTTAGCAGTAAAATCACCAAGAATATCATTTATTTCATTCGTTTCTTTAAATAAACCGTAATCAACAAATTGAACGCCTACAGCAAAGTAGTTCTTTTTTCCAAAATTTTTACTATACATGGCAGATCCAAATTTTATATCAGCCAAATAATTTGCAATGTTTAAACTAATCATATTATCCGTCTCTGTTTTCAACATGGAGGGATTTCGAAAAGCAAAACTTAAATCATTTTCTTCGAGAGAAACATTGCTACCACCTAAAGCCGCTAAACGTGACGAAACAGGTAAATCTAAAAATGAATAAACTCCATAACCAGCTTGCGAAAACAGAAAACCAACATGCAATAAAAAAGCTAAAGAGACAATATTTTTTTTACTCATCAAATAAGTATTTTAAAGTTAAATTTATTACCGTGTTATTAAAGAGGTTGAGATAAACTTAAAATCCAGTAAACTATCATCAAAAAGAGTCATTTCAAATGAATTTGTATAATTATTGAACTAGTATTTATCGATATTTTATTAATTATTTTTACAAACTAAAAACAATCAAAGTTATCATAAAAATAAACAGCAATATTTGATTGAAATAATTAGCAATAAAAAAATAATTTGAAAAATGGATTCAAAGATACTTGAAATTTATGGTTTACAATATCAAAATTCCAGACATATTAAATTTTAAAACGTAAAATATCGGAAAAATTATATTTAGAGCCAAAAAAAATCAAAAGAAATCATTGGATTATATTAAAAGGCAAATAAATTTCATTTTTTTTCGTTTTTACAAATAAACTTTGAAAAAATAATATTACATTTGCCTTCCAGAAAATACAATTAAAAATAAACATAAATTATGGACTTAAAGAAATCACCAAAAGCTTCACTTGAAGACAAAAAGATGCTCTTCATTATGATGGGTTTAGTTATGGTTTTATCGCTTATTTACATCGGATTTGAGTGGACTAAATCAGAAGTAACTATTTATGATGTAGTAGACACAAATTTACTTGCTGAAGAGGAAATTGAAATTGTTCAAACTCAACAAGAATTACCACCACCTCCTCCTCCACCTGCCCCTGAGGTAGTTGAAGTAATTAATGTTGTTGAAGACAATGTTAAAGTTGATAATATTGTAATTGAAACTGAAGACGACAAAGACAAAGCAGTGGTAATTAATGCACCTGTAGCAGCTCCAATAGTTGAAGAAGAAGACAATGTTGTTTTTCAGGTAGTTGAAACTATGCCTTCGTTCCCGGGTGGAGATCAAGCATTGTTTAAGTTTTTAGGAGACAATGTTAAATATCCGGTTATTGCTCAGGAAAACGGTATTCAAGGTCGTGTAATTTGCCAGTTTGTTGTAAACAGAGATGGTTCAATTGTTGATGTTGAAGTAGTTAGACCAGTTGACCCAAGTTTGGATAAAGAAGCAATTCGTGTAATTAAATCAATGCCGAGTTGGTCGCCGGGTAAACAACGTGGTAAGTCAGTACGTGTAAAATATACATTGCCGGTTAATTTTAGACTACAATAGAGCATAAAACTCTTTTATACAATTGTACCAACGGTCAATTGTATTAATAAAAAAAATAAAAACCGTTTGGTAAATTCCAAACGGTTTTTTTAATAAAAAATAATGAAAACAGAAATATACCAGGAAAAAGCAGTTTTAGTGGGTTTAATAACGCAGCATCAAAACGAAGAGCGAGCCCGAGAATATCTTGACGAATTGGCTTTTCTTGCTGATACAGCGGGTGCAAGTCCTGAAAAATTGTTTTTTCAACGTGTTGATTATCCAAATCCCAGAACTTTTGTTGGGCCTGGCAAATTACAGGAAATCAAAGCATATATAGATGAAAATGATATAGGATTAGTGATTTTCGATGATGAACTTTCGCCCAAACAATTAAGAATTATCGAAGGTGAATTAAAAGTGCTGATTTTAGACAGAACCAATTTGATTCTTGATATTTTTGCTAAAAGAGCTCAAACTGCCAATGCAAAAACTCAGGTGGAACTGGCTCAACTTCAATACATGTTACCCCGACTTACCCGCCTTTGGACTCACTTGGAGCGCCAACAAGGTGGAATAGGCATGCGTGGCCCCGGTGAAACACAAATTGAAACTGACCGACGCATTATTCTGACAAAAATTTCATTGTTGAAAGAAAACCTGAAGGCAATTGACCAACAAATGTCAACCCAAAGGAAAAACAGAGGAAAAATGATTCGTGTGGCATTGGTGGGCTATACAAATGTAGGCAAATCTACCATTATGAATTTATTAAGCAAATCGGATGTTTTTGCCGAAAATAAATTATTTGCTACACTCGACACAACGGTACGTAAGGTGATAATTGATAATTTGCCATTTTTACTATCCGATACTGTAGGATTTATCCGAAAATTACCACATCATTTAGTTCAATCGTTTAAATCAACACTTGATGAGGTGCGTGAAGCAGATTTATTAATTCACATTGTAGATGTTTCACATCCAAATTTTCAAGAGCAATTAGAAGTCGTAAATCAAACGCTGAAAGACATTGATCCTAAAGAAAAACCCAGTATATTGGTTTTCAATAAAATTGATGCTTTTAGTTATTTACCTAAAGATGAAGATGATCTTTCTCCCATCAAACGAGAAAATATCAGCCTTGAAGAATTGAAAAAAACTTGGATGAGTAAAATGCAAGACAATTGCATATTTATTTCGGCACGCGAAAAACAAAACGTGGATGAACTCAAAGAGTTGATGTATAACAAAATAAAAGCACTTCATATTGAACGATATCCTTACAATGATTTTTTGTTTCAGAAATATGAAGAATAGTTTTTTATTTTGTTTAAGAGTTTCGGGATGACTGAGTTCCGACTCAAACCAATACTCGATTCAAAGTATGAAAATTTGATGTTTGAAAATTTGTTCAATTCATTTTTTTGTCTTTGTTCTTGGCTCTTTGCTCTTGGCTCTTTGTTCTTTTATCTATTTTCAATAATTCAATTATAAAAAAATATGTCAATTTACCGCCCTCTAACCGAAAAAGAAATTGCCACACTGACCGTATATGGTTGTTCGGCAGAAAATTGGAAAAACGTAGAAGTCGTTGAAGATTTTACAACAAATTTTATAAGCAATGTCCATTTTTCAGGAACAGTGAAAATTGGCACATTCAATAAAGTATTTGATCAGGCAGGTGGGTTGAAAAAACATGCAGGCTTAAATAACTGTTGTTTACATAATTGCACGATAGGGAATGATGTTTTCATTGATAAAATTCACAACTATATTGCCAATTACACAATTGATGAAGGCACCTATATTGAAAATGTAAACTTGATTCTGGTTGATGGACTAAGTAGTTTTGGCAATGGTGTAAAAGTTCCGGTAATGAATGAAGGTGGTGGTCGTGAAATTCCAATTTTCGATTGGCTTTCAGCACCACTGGCCTATGTACTAACACTTTACAGACATCGACCTGGCTTAATTCAAAATTTACAAAATCTTATTGATGCCTATGCAAACTCCTTGCAATCAAATACCGGACAAATAGGTAAAAATGTACGAATTGTAAATTGTGGCAGTGTAAAGAACGTAAAAATTGGTGATTATGCCATTATAGAAGGGGCTTCTTTACTCGAGAATGGTACAGTTAATAGCAATCAAATGGCTCCGGTAACAATCGGTTCGGGAGTGAAATGTAATGATTTTATTCTCAGTTCAGGCGTCTCAGTTACCGATTCAACTTTGGTTTCACGCTGTTTTATTGGTCAGGGATGCATTTTAGGTAAACATTATTCTGCGCTCGACTCCTTGTTTTTCTCCAACTGTCAAGGCATGCATGGCGAAGCAACTGCCATATTTGCAGGGCCTTACACCGTTTCACACCATAAATCCACTTTGTTGATTGCAGGAATGTTTTCATTCTTGAATGCAGGAAGCGGATCCAACCAAAGTAACCACATGTACAAATTAGGTCCTATACATCAGGGAATTTGTGAACGTGGAGCTAAAACTACCAGTGATTCGTACCTGCTTTGGCCTGCAAAAATTGGAGCTTTTACCTTAGTTATGGGTAGACACTATAAACATTCTGACACATCGGACTTGCCATTTTCGTATCTGATTGAAAATGCTACTGAAAGTTTCTTAGTTCCAGGTGTAAATTTGCGTAGTGTTGGAACTATACGTGATGCACAAAAATGGCCAAAACGCGATAACAGAAAGGATAGTAAAAAGCTTGATCCAATAAACTTTAACCTATTAAGTCCATATTCCATCAGTAAAATGATGAAAGGAGCAGAAGTATTACGCAATCTACAACAAATTGCAGGTGAAACAACTGCTATTTACACCTACCAAAATTGCAGTATCAAAAATTCTTCAGTAAGAAAAGGAATTGATTTATATAATATTGCTATTAATAAATTTTTGGGTAATTCCTTAATTTCCAGATTGAATGGACTTAAAACTACAAACATTGAAGACCTGAAAAATAAACTAAAACCTGATACGGATAAAGGATTAGGCGAATGGATAGACCTTTCAGGATTAATAGCTCCAAAAAATGTTGTTGATGAACTTCTAACTTCAATAGAAAATGGAAATGAAACACTCGAAAGTATTCAGAACGAATTTGAATTGATGCACAAAGAATATTATCATTATGAATGGACTTGGGCATTAAGTAAATTGGAAAAACATTGGAATAAAACTGTAGATGATATAGATTTTAAAGATGTTATCAACATGGTTGAACTCTGGAAAGAATCGGTAATTAAGTTGGACAATTTAATTTATAGCGATGCTAAAAAAGAATTTGATTTAAACTCTAAGACTGGCTTTGGTGTTGATGGAGATGAGGAACAAAAGCATAAAGATTTTGAATCGGTGAGAGGAAGTTTTGAAAACAATCCTTTTGTTCTTGAAGTGCTGAAACATATTAAAGTCAAAACAGCTTTAGGAAATGAATTAATCAATAAATTGCCCTATTAACTATTCAACCAATTAACTAATTAACAAATCAACCAATCAACTAATCAACCAATTAATTAATTAACAAACAACCAATTAACTAATTAACAAACAACCAATCATCAAAAATGAACAACTTTAATTTTTATAGCCCAACATATTTTGTTTTCGGAAAAGAGCGTGAAAACGAAGCTGGAAAATATATTAAACGTTTTAACGGAACCCGTGTTTTAATACATTATGGAAGCGGTTCAGTAATAAAAAGTGGTCTACTCCAACGGGTTAAAAAATCATTGACCGAAAACGGCATTTATTTTACTGAATTGGGAGGAGTAGTTCCAAATCCCAGAAGTGGTTTGGTATATACAGGTATTGAACTTTGCAAAAAAGATAAAATCGATTTCATATTAGCGGTGGGTGGAGGAAGTGTAATTGATTCTGCCAAAGCCATAGCCTTGGGAGCAGAATATGATGGGGATTTTTGGGATTTTTACTGTGGTAAACGCATTGAAAAAGCTTTGCCTGTAGCAACAATACTTACCTTAACCGCCGCGGGTAGTGAAGGATCGATGGGTACAGTTATCACGCACGAAAACGGCATGTTAAAACGAGCTGCCAATCATGATGTTTTACGTCCGGTTTTTTCCATTTTAAATCCTGAACTTACTTGTTCATTGCCGGCTTATCAAACGGCCTGTGGTGCTATTGATATGATGGCTCATGTTATGGAACGATATTTCACCAATACACAAAATGTTGAAATTACTGACAGACTTGCCGAAGGAATTCTGTTGACAATTATCAAAGAAGCACCCATAGCCTTGGCTAATCCAAGCAATTACGAAGCTCGTGCCAACCTTATGTGGGCAGGCATGGTGGCTCATAACGACACTTGTGGCGTAGGTCGCGATAGTGACTGGTCGAGTCATCAGATGGAACACGAGCTCTCCGGATTGTATGATGTGGCTCATGGTGCAGGGTTGGCTGTAATGTTTCCTGCATGGATGAAATATGTGATGAATCACGATATTATGCGTTTTGCTCAATTTGCAGTACGTGTATGGGGATGTGAAATGAACTTTCAACAACCCGAAGAAACAGCTTTACAAGGCATTCAACGATACGAAGAATTTGCAAAATCTTTAGGTATGCCTATCCGTTTTGCCGAACTTGGAGCCAAAGCCGAAGATATACCATTTATGGTTAAAACATTGGGTCTGGGCGAAAACACCATGGGTAGTTTTGTGAAGTTAACGGAGGAAGATGTAAAGAAGATTTATGAACTGGCAGTGTAAAAATCTATTTTATACAACTTTAGCAAATTAAAGATTAAACCACAATAGTCACAATAAAAAATCAAAATTTATCATTTCTTTGTTTTATGTTGTGACTATTGTGGCTAATTACTGTCTGAATTTTATTTTAGTGAAATTAAATACAATATTATATCAGTTTAAATAATATTAACAATATTCTTTCTATAAATTGAAATTACTTAATAATGACAATCAAACAACTTTATATACCTAAAAACTCGCTTCAACTACAAATAAAATTACCGGCTTCAAAAAGTATCAGTAATCGTGCTTTGATATTGGATGCTCTCTCATACAGCGGATATGAAATTGAAAATCTGGCTGAATGTGATGATACTAATGTCTTAATCAATGCTTTAGATTCAAACGACACGACCTTCGATATAGGTGCTGCCGGAACTTCTATGCGTTTCCTGACAGCTTTTTTATCTAAAACTGTGGGCGAATGGGTGATTACGGGAAGCGAGCGCATGAAACAAAGGCCCATCAAATTATTGGTAGATGCGTTGAATGCATTAGGTGCCCGCATTGAATATATTGAGAAAGAAGGTTTTCCTCCCTTACGGATTTTTGGAAGTGCTTTGATGGGTGGCGAAATTCATTTGAAAGGAAATGTGAGTAGTCAGTATATTTCAGCTTTGATGATGATAGCTCCCACCATGATAAATGGTTTGAAAATAGTACTTCAGGGCAAAATTATATCCCGACCTTATATCAATATGACCTTGCGCATGATGGAGGAATATGGTGTAAATGTGGATTTTACAGATAATATTATTCAAATTGAACCACAACAATATCAGGCTGTACCGTATCAGGTTGAATCGGATTGGTCGGCCGCATCGTACTGGTACGAAGCACTATCAATTGTGGGTAACGGGGGTGTTTTTCTAAAGGGTTTGACCGAAAACAGTTATCAGGGCGACAGCAAGGTGGCTGAGTTATTCGAACAATTAGGGGTTAAAACATCGTATTTAGAAGATGGAGCATTGCTTTCACCCAACGGAAAACAGATAAGGAAAATGGAATACGATTTCACCGACCAACCCGATTTAACCCAAACTTTTGCAGTAACTTGTTGTTTGAAAGGCATTCCATTTTTATTCAGCGGTCTGGAAAGTTTAAAAATTAAAGAAACCGACCGCATAGCCGCATTGATCAACGAATTGGCAAAACTCGGTTACATAGTGTATGAAGCTGCTGAAAGTCAACTTGCATGGGACGGCAAACGCTGTGAACCAGCACAAACCATCAGCATATCAACTTACGATGATCATCGCATGGCTATGGCATTTGCACCCGCGGCTCTTCTTTTTCCAATAAATATTGAAGAACCACAGGTTGTAAGCAAATCCTATCCTGGATTTTGGGATGATTTTGAAAAGATGAAATAAAAAAAGGGAAGTTTGAAACTTCCCATTTTTTATTATTTCACTGCTTCCAACGCTTTATTTATCGCAGCTTGAATTCCGGCCGCATTTTTACCTCCTGCCGAAGCGAAGAATGGTTGTCCTCCACCGCCGCCTTGAATTTCTTTAGCAGCATCACGGGCAATATTTACTGCATTTAAACCACCAGCCACGAGGTCATCGCTGAGCAATACGGTAAGCGAGGGTTTGCCATCGGCTACGCAACCAGCCACAAAGAACAGATTTTCAGGCTGAACATTGCGAATTTGGAAAGCCAATGTTTTCACCTGATCGGCATTGAGTGTTCCCTGATAGCTAATAACTTTCACGCCATTTACATTAGTTGCCCCGGTTAATAATTCATTGCGCAAAGTCATAATTTTTTCGTGAACAAAAGCTTCCACTTGCTTTTTTAACTCTGAGCTTTCTTCACTTAACCTTTGAATGGCACTTAAAACATCTGGAGTATTATTCAACAATTCTTTAGCCTCAGTAAGAATATCTTGTTGTTTGTCCAATAAATCTTCCACTGCTTTTCCGGAAATAGCTTCGATACGACGTATACCCGCTGCAATTGAACTTTCGGCAGTAACACGTACCAAGCCGATATTTCCTGTAGCATTCACATGTGTTCCACCGCACAATTCTACCGAACTACCGAACTGAATCACACGCACAGTTTCGCCATATTTTTCACCAAACAGCGCCATAGCACCCATTGCCTGAGCTTCGGCAATTGGTGTATCTCGTTTCTCAACTAAAGCATAATTTTCACGAATTTTACGGTTAGCAATAGTTTCAACAGCACGAATTTCCTCTTTGCTGAGCTTTTGGTAGTGCGAAAAGTCGAAACGCAATGCTTCGGGACTTACAAATGAACCTTTTTGTTCCACATGCGTTCCCAGCACTTCGCGCAATGCTTCGTGTAGTAAGTGAGTTGCCGAGTGATTACATTCGGTGGCTTTGCGTTTATCAATATCAATGGTAGCCGTAAATGTTTCGGTTACATCTGCCGGCAAATTATTTACAATATGAACTGCCAGGTTATTTTCTTTTTTGGTATCAATAATATTAATCGTTCCATGTTCCGATTTCAGTGTACCGCTATCTCCAACCTGTCCGCCCATTTCTGCATAAAAAGGAGTTTTGGAAAGTACCAATTGATAATATTCCTGATTCTTCTGTTTTACTTTGCGGTAACGCAAAATTTCGGTATCAGCTTCAGTGAAATCATAACCCACAAACACGCTATCACCTTCACGAACTGTAACCCAGTCACCAGTTTCAGTAGCAGCAGCATTGCGGGCACGTTCTTTTTGTTTCTGCATTTCGGAATTGAACTCATCGATATTCACCGTATAATCATTTTCACGTAAAATCAATTCGGTCAAGTCCAAAGGAAATCCAAATGTATCGTAAAGAGTAAAAGCAACTTTTCCTTCAATTTCTGTTTTAGAAGCAATTTTAGAGTCAGCCATTACTTTATCAAGCAATTTTATACCAGTTTCGAGTGTGCGTAAAAATGATTCTTCCTCTTCTTTAATTACTTTTTCAATCAATGTTTTTTGCGAAATCAATTCTGGATAAGCTTTACCCATTACTTCACCTAAAACATTGATTAACTTATACATAAATGCTGAACGTTGTCCCAGGAAAGTATAACCGTAACGTACAGCACGGCGTAAAATACGACGGATTACATAACCCGCTTTAGCATTCGAAGGTAATTGTCCATCGGTAATTGAGAAAGCTATGGTGCGGATATGGTCGGCAATAACGCGCATGGCAATATCGGTCTTTTCATTTGTGCCATATTCTACAACACAGACCTTACCAATTTCAGCGATAATCGGAGTGAAAACATCAGTATCATAGTTCGACTGAACACCTTGAATTGCCATACACAATCGTTCGAAGCCCATTCCTGTGTCGATTACCTTGGCAGGAAGTCCTTCGAGCGAGCCATCGGCTTTGCGGTTATATTGCATAAACACATTATTCCAGATTTCAATCACCTGAGGGTGACTTCCATTAACAAGTGTCAAAGCGTCAACTTTTGCACGATCATCGTCATTACGAATATCAATATGTATTTCCGAACATGGACCACAAGGACCTGTGTCGCCCATTTCCCAAAAATTGTCTTTTTTGTTGCCGTTAATAATCCGGTCTTTCGGTAGAAATTGTTCCCAAATAGCAGCTGCTTCATCATCTCGACCCAAACCTTCAGGTGCATAGCCTTCGAAAACAGTAACATACAAACGGTCTTTATCGAGCTTCAACACTTCAGTGAGGTATTCCCAAGCCCACTCAATGGCTTCTTTTTTGAAATAATCGCCAAACGACCAATTACCCAACATCTCAAACATGGTATGATGATAAGTATCATGACCAACTTCTTCCAAGTCGTTGTGTTTTCCACTCACGCGTAAACATTTTTGTGAATCGGCCACACGGGCATATTTAATGGGGTCGTTACCCAAAATAATGTTTTTGAACTGGTTCATTCCGGCATTGGTAAACATCAAAGTTGGATCATCTTTGATAACCATTGGTGCTGACGGAACAATTTTGTGCCCTTTAGAAGCAAAAAAATCTAGAAAAGATTGACGAATTTCCTGTGAAGTCATTTTATATAAGCTACTACCCCCCGCCCCTAAAGGGGGTGAAAAAAAGTTTCCTATAAAGGAATTAGGGGTTCTTGGTTAATAATATCAAATAAAGACTGCAAAAATACTTCAAATTTATTACTTTTGCATCAAAGCTGAATATAAAAGTTTAGTTTTGTATGATTTTTTTCAACCAATTAAAATCAGAAACTCAGATCTAGACATTAAATCAAGCATAAAATTGATTTATTGTTTAACATTCTGGTTCTTGGCTCTAATATCTCTATTTTAAAAGTTTACAAAAATTACTTTATTGAATTCCCTTTCTTCTTATGGCAAAAATAAAATTCCACTTTAACCCTGAAACTTTAAGTTATGAGCAGATAGAGCATACTGTGCTTCATAAACTCAAACAAGTTTTAATTCACTTGTTTTCAGGCATATCGTTGGGAGCTTTATTTTTTATAGTTTTTGTGTCAATTTTTGATTCACCCGAAGAAAAACAATTAGGTCTTGAAAAAAGCAGAATGCAATCGCAATACAAAGTATTGGATAAGCAACTTGAAGAACTTCAAGAAGTTGTAAGCGACTTACAAGAAAGAGATGACAATTTATATAGAGTAGTGTTTTTAGCGGATCCAATTCCTTATGAAGTAAGAAGGTCGACAGCTGCTAATGCTGAATATTATGAACAATTACTGGACATGACCAATTCAGAGATTGTGGTTTCGACAACAAAAAAGGTTAATGAATTGCGCAAACAAATATATATTCAATCCAAATCGTTTGACGAAATAGTAATTTTAGCAAAAAACAAAGAAGCCATGTTGGAATGTATTCCTGCAATTCAACCTGTTTTAAATAAAGATTTAAAGCAAATGGCATCGGGTTATGGATGGCGTATTGACCCTGTTTACCGTACAAGAAGATTTCATGCAGGCATGGACTTTGCGGCTGCAACCGGAACCGATATTTATGCTACAGGAAATGGTACTGTTGTTACTAGCGGTTGGAAACAAGGTTATGGAAACACAATTGAAATCAATCATGGTTTTGGATATCTTACATTATATGGTCATTTAAGTGCTATAAAATGCAGAGTAGGTCAAAAAGTAAAACGTGGTGATGTAATTGGTTTGGTAGGAAGTACCGGTAAATCAACCGGACCACACTTGCATTATGAAGTCCACTTACGTGGACAAGTAATGAACCCACAGAATTATTATTTCCTCGATTTAACACCTGCTGAATACGACAGAATGGTTCAGATGAGTGAAAATACAGGAATGATGATGGATTAGTAAACCCCTAGCCCCTAAAGGGGAATAATAAATGAATAAAATTGATTTTTATTTTACCAACAAAATATGAATGACACACAAGAAAAAAAACATGAAGATACTAACTCCAATTCCCCTTTAGGGGTTAGGGGTTCTATTGGAATTTTTGATTCGGGCTATGGTGGGTTGACTATATTGGAAAAAATAAAAGAGGCTTTACCTGATAATGATTTTATCTATTTAGGCGACAATGCACGCACGCCTTATGGAACTCGCTCATTTGAAGTAGTTTATAAATACACTTTACAATGCGTTACACAACTTTTCGAAATGGGTTGTCATTTAATTATTCTAGCTTGTAACACAGCTTCGGCCAAAGCATTGCGTACAATTCAGCAAAATGATCTTCCTATACTTGACCCCAATCGACGTGTTCTGGGTGTAATCCGACCAACAATAGAAATTATTGGCGACCTTACTCAAAGCAAACATGTAGGTTTATTAGCCACCACAGGTACAGTACAATCAAATTCTTATCCTTTGGAAATTAAAAAAATATTTCCTGAAATAATAGTAAGTTCTGAAGCCTGTCCAATGTGGGTTCCATTAATTGAAAACAACGAACATTTATCTGATGGAGCTGATTATTTTATAAAGAAAAATCTGGATCAAATTCTAAAAACAGATCCGCTTATCGATACTTTGATTTTAGGATGCACCCACTATCCTTTACTTATTAATAAGATATACAAGTATTTACCTAAAAATGTAAAAGTAATTACTCAAGGTGAAATAGTTGCAAAAAGCTTGGTTGACTATTTAAATCGCCATCCCGAAATTGATAGTAGATGTACAAAAAATGGAAAAATTGAATATTTTACCACAGAATCTACAGACAAATTCAAATCTTCAGCATCAATATTTTTAAATGCTGAAATTGTTGCTAAACATATAAATATCGACTAAAAAAAACTGCAAATCAATGATTTGCAGTTTTTTTTTAGGATTCTTCCAAACAATTTATTCAGGTTTTGGTCCTTTCCTTCTTTTAGGCATATCTTTCATTTTAGTCATCCTGTTCATTTTCTCAAGTTGTTCAATTCTTAATGCTTGATGTTTTGCAAATTTTTCTTTGCCAATAATCTTTTCTAATTCAGCATCTTGTGCTTTTCTTTCAGCTTCGAATTTCCCCATTCTTTCTTTCACTTCTGCCTTTTTCTTTTCAATCAATTTTTCGTTTTCGGCTTTGAATGCTTTCATCTTTTCTTCTTGTTGTACAAAAAGTTGTAAAACTTTTGCCTTTTCATCGGCTGACAAGTTTAACTCTTTAGTCATTTTTTCGGCACGCATTTCAGGCGTAATTTTTCGATTGTGATCTCCATGTCGACCTTCACCTCTAGGCTGACGTTGATTTTGTGCATTCATTGATAAACCAATTGTAAAAATAGCTACTAAAGCTAACATAAAATACTTTTTCATAAATTTTTAAATTTAAATTGTAAAACGTTTGTGTTGTATTGTTTAGCTTTGACTATAAGATTATAAATAGGTTTAATCTTAATCGTATCATTTTTAATAATTAACGACTTTTTGAAATCTAAATATTAAAGATATACCTAAAAAAACCTTGTACCTGTAAGATATAAACTTACAGATACAAGGTAATCAATTTAAAATATTGAAATTTTTTATTTCTTTTTCTTCAACAACACTTCATCAATAGCTTGAACAAATCCTGATCTGGGCATTGCTCCTTGTGCCATTTGTGGATTTTCTCCCATTGGGCAGAAAAGAATGGTAGGTATGCTACGAATCCCAAAAGCTGCAGCTAATTCTTGTTCGGCTTCAGTGTCGATTTTATAAATATATATTTGTCCATCGTATTCTTTGGCCAATTCCTCTAATATTGGCGCAATAGTTTTACATGGACCACACCACGATGCATAAAAATCTATTATACAAGGTTTATCTCCTAAATATTTCCATTCAGTTGGATTTTTCTCATAATTTGCTACTTTTGACAAAAATTCGGCTTTGGTTAAATGAATAGTTCCCATTTTTTTTACTTCTTTTGTTTGTGTGTTTTGATTTTGATTTTCTTCTTTTGTTTTACCTGCACATGCGGTAAAAGCAATTACTGCCAACATCAATGTGGCACCGATTAGTTTCTTCATGCTGAT
>CAMBSB010000064.1 GCA_945870155.1 Paludibacter jiangxiensis
AAGTTATTATTTTTATCTGTATTAAAAGTTTTAAATAACCCTCCCTGATTCAATGCTCCTGCTGATACAAAGAACTTTACTTTTTCTGTACCACCCGACAAGTTAACATTGTATTGCGACTGAGGTGCATAATCCTGAAGCATATAATCGAGCCATTTTATATCGGGATAAACCGTTGGAAGTGTATGATTTTTAAAAGCATCCAACACTTCGGGTTGAAACTTTAACTGTCCTGGCAACACACCATCATTGGTTTGCGACTCGTTATAAAAAGTAGCAAAATCGTAACTATTGGTAAAATCCATGAGTAAAGTTGGTACTTGTGCTCCCCATGATGCGGTAGCCGAAATTTTTGTTTTGCCAACATTTCCTCTTTTTGTTGTTACCAAAATTACACCATTAGCACCACGAACACCGAATACCGCTGTGGCAGATGCATCTTTCAATATCGAAATATCAGCCACTTCATTTGGGTCAATCTGTGTAAAACTACGTTCAACTCCATCTACTAACACCAAAGGAGCAGAACCTGATGCTGATAACGACCCTAAACCACGTACATACAAAGCAGGATCGTCGGCTCCGGGAGCTCCCGAATACTGAATAGATGATAAACCGGTAACTTTACCTGCAAGTGCTAACCCTAAAGAAGCAACAGGAGCTTTCATCAACTCCGTACTTCCTACCGACGAAACGGCTCCTGTAATGGTTACTTTTTTCTGTGTACCATAGGCAATCACCACCACTTCGTCCAAATCTTTTGTATCTTCGGTTAACACAACACGCAGATTATCGTTGTTACCAACCACCATCTCGCGGGTTTCGTACCCAATATAAGTGAATACAAGCGTTGCTTTTTCACTTACTTTAATCGAAAATTTACCATCGAAGTCGGAAATTGTTCCTACACCTCCGGCTTGTTTTACGGTAATGTTCACTCCGGGAATTGTTACTCCCGATTTATCTACTACAACTCCACGAACTGTTTTGCTTTGTCCGGTTTGTGCAACCATAGTTCCCCAACAGGAAAACATCAAAACCGTTATCATGAACACATGTAACAGATTCATTTTTTTTAATTGATTTTTTTCACGCATAGAATATAAATGTATTAAATGAATTCAAAAGTAATTTTTTTAATCCTTGGGCGTTTTCTTTGCCCAAAAACTAGAGATAACCGAAAAAACAGTGTTCATCAAAGGTCCGTTAACGGCAGCAGCTAATCCTAAGGTTGCAATTTTCCCCATGGATGCAGCTATGCCCGATGCTAAACCCCCATTTTGCATACCAACTTCCAACGCAATGGCACGACAGTCGCGCTCGGGCATACGAAACATTCGCGCTACGGAATAGCCAAGAAAAAACCCGATAGTCATGTGCAAAAACATAGCTATAATAAGCACAATACCAACCACCATTAAATGATCACGCCCTGCAGCTGTAATAACTACAATAATAAAGGCAATACCTACCATCGATACTTTAGACATAATGGAATCAAGACTTTTAACTTTATTTCGAATAAGGTATTGAAACAGCATTCCCACAATAATTGGTATAATCAGAATCTTTGTAACATCCCAAAACATAGCCGTAAAACTAACAGGCACCAAAGTCCCCGCTAACAACTTCATATACAATGGTGTAAATAATGGTGCAAGCAATGTAGCAATTGATGTTATTGTTACTGACAATGCGAGATTGGCTTTTGAAATATAGGCCATCACATTGGAAGCAAGTCCGCTGGGCGAACAGCCAACCAAAATTACTCCCGCTGCTATTTCGGGCGGAAAACCAAAACTTTTTGCAATAACAAAACCAACAAGCGGCATAATGGTGTACTGACAGGCAACGCCAATTAAAACAGACCGTGGCATTTTTACCACATCCCTGAAATCGCTAATCCGCATGGTGCTGCCTACTCCAAAAGTAATGATTTGCAAAAGTGGTACTATCAGATTTTTCAGTTCAAAACTTCCCCATTTAGTAAATATCTCAGGAAATGTCATCGAAACAGTTACTGCCACAAGTATCATTATTGTGTAAGTAAAGCCTTTCAATTTTTTGCTGCTATACATTAAAAATGCTAATAATAACCAAAATACAGAGAGTAAAATTCCTGCCGGTTTAAAATCACTTGTCATAAATAAACCTAACGAAGCACATAATAAAACCAACAAAACAGCCCAAAGTATAGTATTTGTAATACGATTCATAAATTAGTAAATAAGAATTTAAGGATAATTTTTACTTGCAAAAAATAAGCTGAATAGGATTAGCCAATTTATCAGCAACATCTTGTAAATAGTTTTCAAAGCCTTTTTTAGTCGAAAATCTACTGTCTGTTTTTTCCCAACAAGCAAAAAAACGCAAAGTCTGAATATTGTCTTCGCTACGAATTAGTTCCACATAATTAGATTGAATAAACTGATTCTTATCATTTACTTTGCCATGTCCCGCATACAATGGAGTTGGAAACATTACTGCCAATCCTAAAAAGCTTGAAGTTCCATCCGCCTGTTTATCATAGGTATAAATGGTGCTGAATTTAGAATTATGCTTATTGTAACAGATAGTATCAGAGGCAAAATTGGGCATTCCGCAAACAAATTTTTGATTGTCATGCAACTTAATTTTTACTTTATCCGTGTAAAAAAAGTCCCCTTTAAAAATCGATACAGTTTCAAGTCCATCAACTTTTGTCTGACCACAATCCCAGTTTTTAAATTCCACTTGATAGGCTGCTTTTAAAGGTCCTTCTTCTATTTGCTTGAAAAAAGTACTATCTGCATCAGCCAAAGGGAAAATTATATTATTTTCTTTAATAGCTATTCCGCCTGCGCCTATACTTCCCCCGGTATGCAAAATATCCATACCCCAATCACGTAATTCATGCCACGAGCCATCAAGTCCTACTTTTTCCAATATCATTTCGCTGGTTAGCTTTCCATACAAATCCTTACCGTTTCTTTTATCAAAAAAATGTCGAAAAGCAAGCTTGTCATTTTCAATCCCGGGTCCTTCCATTTGATAAATGGGATTCGAAATATTTTGCTCAAATCCACGGGCACGTGCCAACTTCTCAATTTCGGCTGTTGGTTGGTTCGTGGTACTTTTGTAGCTAAACCGAACGTTTGTAGCTTTTTTCTGAACGGGCAGTTTGTCTTTTGCTACGAATTCGATTTGCAAAGTATCGGTCTGACGCGAAGATAAACTAATATTAACTAATAACTTATCCCATTTCCCATCATTGTTTTCGTCGGAGAGTTGACTTGTCAGAATTGTTGAATTATTTTTCACAATCGGAATCAAAACAGAGTTATTTATTTTCAGTTCGTTTCTGTCAATTGAAATAATTTCGTTTTTACGTTCTATGGAGAGTGGGTTTTTAATAATAACCTGTATTCCGTTTATTGATTTTTTTTTAGACCTAATGTTTTTTTCGGGTTTCAGGTTTATTACGCCACCTTTACTCTTGAAATAAACTGTTCCGGTGCTATCGGTTGGTTGCAATATTTGTATCCCCGAAGGAGTTGTAATTGTCCATCTTCCTGCCTTTAAATCGGTTATCAGAACGTTGTAGTCTTTATTCTTTTCGCCTATTTTAAATTCAATTTCACGGGTATTTTTATCAAGTGCCAATTGCTGAGCCACTATCCTGTCAGCCAATTCAATAGCCACATAATTGCCTTTTGTGGACATTATCTTTTTTACCGAAAGCGGGTTCTGAGTTGGAGTAGCATCCATTACCTGAATCACATTCAGGAAATTATCAGACAACGATGGTTGTTTTGGTGATAGTTCAATACGCCATCTTCCTGCATCTTCCTGCGTTACCGAACCCCAATTCTTTCCATCTACCCAATACTCTTTCCCATCACCGCCAATTTTCTGAATGTCCTGATTTTCAACTTCGGGAAGCAGGACATCATCGTGCAGTTTCGAGTTTCGACCATCTGTTGTGTTTGAGAACTGAATTGTATTGTTAGCAATAACAGGCTCATTCTGAGAATGAAGCAACCAGGTTTTCTTAAAACCCGGATTAGTGGAAACAATTTTATCCATTACAACTAATGCGCCCGGAACTTTGTCTGACTTAAGATTCAGGAACACAAAACTTCGGCGGACAGTATCAGCTTTTGCCGGATATACAGCCACATTCGGCGGACAATTATAGGCTCTGGTCATATCACCCTTTAGGTACGAATAATCAGGCGCATTACCTGTGGCAACATCGCAAGCCAGCACCTGAGCCGATTTACCGGCATCGAACATTTCTTTACTGGTATCCCATGCATAATTTTTAAATGAAAACTGTCCTCCGTCTCTCGAAACTGCCCGTTTATTCCAACCTTCAAACGGATAAGGTTCGTTGGGGTCATAAATCAAAACTGAGTTATGTGCAACTGTCCGCGTATAATAATTTACGTAGTTTAATTTACCCCAACCATTTTCGTTGTCTTTACCCTGATAAATTCCGGCATCCAGAGCCAAATGTCCTTTGTAATAGATAGAAAAATGTCCGTTATCCAAATGTACATGGTTCTTAGTACTGTATTCACGCATATTCATCAATACAACCATTGCTTTCGAAGCATAATCTTTTTGATCAAAATCCCATTTTGTACGGGCAATCATAATACCCGAAGGTGAAGGGAAAAATTTAGTAAGCTTCAAATTTTCAATGGGTTCCGATTTCAGAGTTGCGTCGTGAAATATAAAGGCCCGCATACTGTAGTTATCAGATTTTGTGAGATACCAACGCGAATATGATTGTAAAACAGGGTCTTTCGATAATTGAGCTGCCAGATTTGGATAAGGAAAATATCCCATTCCCAAAGCATTATGACAATCGCCTTCGGCCATTCCATCCATATCGGTGAGCTGTGGAACGGTCTGATAAATACCACGATAAGCCAAATTTGAAATCTTTTTTGAATACGGATTTAAACCTAACTTTTCGAGCATATAAGCCTGAAGAATTTCATTAAAATACCGAACTGCAATATATTGTGAGCCTTGATGGTGTGTACCGGCTTCGAACATCGGGTTCCGCGAGGGTGCAAACTGATTAAGCTGTTCGGCATATTCAAAATCGAAATATTCCTGATCTTCGTCGTACATAGCAATTCCCATTGCCAAAAATACACTCGCCCCATTTTCGCCGTAATGTCCTGATAAATATTGTTTTGGGGTAGTACGCCCCAAACAATATTCACCTAAACAACACACACGTTTCATTTCCGAAATCAACTCTTTTTTATCCTCAGTACTTAATAAATCATAACACCAATCGTAAACTATAGAAGCACCTACAACAGCCTCATAACAATACAGGTTTTGTGCATAACCGCTTACCTGAGTGATGGATGAAAGATACGATTTTGCAATATCGATGGCTTCTTTTCCAAACGACACATTTTTTATCGGATCGATAAGATATTGAAATGCAGCTGCCTCCATTTTTTGACGTATATTTTCATCAGGTGCACCATCTTTCGAAAACCCATCAGTTTTGTACGCTAATTGCTTTTTGAATACAATATGAATTTGGTCATAATCCGGATGATTCATTCGCATTTTAATTTGAGCAACATCATCATTTGTTACAAATAAACGGGGATGAGATGGCATAGAAATTTTTGCGTTAACACCCAATATAGTCAATAAAGCTAAAACCAAAGTTAAAAAATATGTTCTCATAATTGCTGTATTATTCTGAATATGAAAAACTTTTGACTATTTTTTCGCTAAATTTTTATAACGTATAATCGATTCAAGGAAATAATAATCGGCAAAAATGCATGGTACATCTGTATTGTCAGTTTTATGAAAATACTGTGTGGAATGATAAAGCAGACAGTTAGTACCTTTTCCTTCGGTAAAATAGGGAGGCTGACAAAGTGAAGTCAGAATTGATTTTGCCTCATTCAGATAGAACTGTTTTTTTTTCGGATCTTTTACGTACTTATGCATTTCGAGTAAAGCCGAACATACTATGGCCGATGCAGATGCATCGCGATGATCGAGTTTCGACTGAAAATCCCAGTTTGCTACTTTGTCGGCAGGTAAGTGTGCAATAAAATAATCGGCTAATCGCATGGCATTATTCAAAAACTGTTCGTCTTTGGTATGACGATACATTAGCGTGAAACCATACACCATCCAGGCATGTCCGCGCGACCAGGTGCTTTCGTCCACATCGCCCTGTAACTGACCTTTATTCAGCACTTTACCATTATCTTTATCGTATCGAACTATATGGTATGTTCCACCATCAGGTCGAACAAAGTCGCGAAAAACATTTTTCGAGTGGGTAATACACCGTTCACGTATAGCAGGGTCGCCTCCGTTTTCCGAAGCCCAAAGTAATAATTCAAGGTTCATCATCACATCCACCAAACCTCCAACCGAGTTTTGAACGGTTTTAGCACTTTCATCCCAATCCGAAGGATATTGGCCAATTACCGGCACAAATCGACTATCGGCAGTTGCTGCTGCTGTGAGCAAAATTTCTTTGTAACGGGTTGTTTGCGGGTCATTTGGAGCTAAGCGTAATCCGTTACCAAACGCACATTTGAAGCGGAAACCTAAATCATGCGTTTTGTGGTTGTGTTTCATAGCTTCAATACCCGAAGTCCACTGCTTTGCCCATATTTTAAACTTTGCATCGTTACTTAATTCGTAAGCATACCACAGGCAACCCGGATAAAATCCACTTGTCCAGTCTTTAGAAGTACGAAGTTGCCATTGAAATGTTTTTGTTCCCTGATTCGGGTACTTTAAGGTGTCTTTAATTTCATCTGTAGAATTGGTCAGGGCTACTAATGATTTGGAAACAGCATTGTCAACAAGCTGTTTTAGTTTAGACTCATCAACATTGGTCTTTCCGAAAAGAGTTAGTGAGGATAAGAGTAAAAGTAACAAAAGTAGTTGTGACTTAAAAAGGGGTTTCTTCATTTTTCTGTTTTATTTAAAGTTATTGTAATTTATAATCAACCGATATATTGGTCGACCAATTATTTCGGAACAAAAATAGTTGAACATTCAGTAAAAACAATATTCAATTTTGTAGCAATGTATTTAAAATTGAATCATAACATTATATTACTCTCATTATCTTTGTATTAGCAAATTACAAAAAAATGGATAATCAATAAACAGATAAAAAATAAACTGTTTATAATGTAAAAATAGTATTTATCAAGGCATCTAATAGTTAATTGTTTCCAGTCAAAGCAGATAATTATCAATCAAAAATAACATTATACCAACTCTGATATTTACTTTATATCAATCAATCGACATGTTTTTATTCTGATATTTGGGAAATAATGAACAATTTTAATTTTCTTTTCACCTAATATAAGCCATTTATTTCAATGAACATTAAATTTAATAGTGCTTATCATCATCTGATTAATATGTGACCTTTGGAGGAAAAGGACTCAATTATAAAAAAGACTTATCTAACATCCGAAATTCAAATCTGCAACATGTAACACGACCTATAAAGGTTGAAAATACATTATCATGATTCAAAACAGTAGATATGAAAGAAGCTGGTATAAATGCTAAATACAATTCTATCATATTCGATGTTGAAAGCAAATGTATTGTGCAAAAATAATCACGATTAATTTATCGAAATGTATGCATTATTTACAAAAGTGTGTACTGGAACAAACTTTATATAAGTTGTCCAAAAGAAAACGTAAAAGGTATGGACATTTAATTAATTTCAACTCATAATAATGATAGGTGCCTCTGCATAAAAAAAAGAATGTCTGAATTTTTAAATATTCAGACATTCTTAGATGATTATTATAAAAATAAACTTCAAGTATTAAGCTATATTGTTTCCAAACGGGGAATTGCCAAAAACGACTTTATTGTTAGAAACTATTTCTCCAGGTCCATCTGGTGGTGCAGATTCCATAGCCAACGAAATTTCTTTATCTAACTTAATTGTTTGAATTTCAGGAATGTTATACATCCGTTTTTCATTCTTTTTTTCTGATGTTTTCATATTAGTTGGTATTAACGGATGATTACTTTGGTTACACTGTTGTTTACTTTTACTGTATAGATGCCTGAATATAATTTGCAGTTTATAGTTTGCAGTTTACTGTTCGAGATGCCGTTTTCAATTAGCTGTCCCATGGCATTGTAAATAGCATAATTACTTTGTTCAGGAGCAACAATCGTAATTTGATTGGCTGCGTTAACAAATACTAGTGCATTTAGTTTTGACATATTATTAATGTCTGTGGTAGAGCCAGGAACACGAAAAAGTAAGCTAAATCTGCTTTCGTTGTTGATAATCGCAGCACTTGTACTAAAACTGTATTCTGTTTCGGGAGTAAGTTCAGTTTGTGTACTTTCCACTTTGTCCAACAAATAAATTCGTGTTCCAAGAGGGAAATTACTCATTTCAGTTGCTTTCAGTTTTAGCTCAGCAGCTGCATTCAAGCTAAAGCCCAATGGTAATTCCATGTTGTCGGCAATTGCATTCATTCCATTGATAACCAATCGTTCAATACCTGCTTTGGTATATAAATCGGGTGTAACGGTGCTATTATTCATCATTTTAGGCGAATCGTATTCGTTGAAATCATTCGTGGCAATTTTGTCAAAATAAATCAATGTTTCGTCGGATTCAATGCCATTGGCCAATTGAAGTCGTAAGCGTGAACGTTCATTCACTTTGGGAGCTTTCATTAAATCTCCATTATCGAGGCGATGTTCGCGCATAGCGTTTGTAAAGCTCATAGATGTAGAACTTGTTCCGTTTTTAACCCGCACCCAAAAAGCTTGTGTAGGTGGAATGTATTTGGTTATAGTGGTATTGGCATTATTCGAAACAATTTCAGGACTCGATGGCGTTGTAACATTTACTGATGCAAAGGTATATCCTCCACCGGCTACATCTGTTTTTTTAGTTTTGAACCACGCTGTTGACATAAGATTTGTATTGGCTTGTGCCACCAAACTCCAATCGATATACGAAGGATACGGATTTCCTACCAGATTAAAACCTTTTCCTTTTAGATCGTTGCGGGTAAGATTGAAAGTGGTGGTGATATTGCCATTGTTGGGCGTACCACTAAACTGAACCGTTGTGCCTGAAGTGGCTTGCGCAATATAACCTTTACCCATAGTCATTGAATTATCTGGAGCCCAGTATTTCCAATAACTTGTTTCGCCAACATTAACAGGATTATTGCTACCATCAACTGGATAATTATTATTACCTGCTTCCACATATTCGTAAAAACGGGCAATATTGTTTGTAGGAGAATTTGTAATTTGCACCGGACTTGACAAATACCAGTTGCGGGCTGAGCCGAGGTATTGTTGGGCTGTAACAGTTCCTGTATATGTTCCACTATTAAGTATGGTGGCTGTACCGGTTGCATCGCTTTGCAAGGTAATGCCGTTGGTGGCAGTGAGTGTGTTTCCTGTTCCAATATTAAGTTTAGCTCCTGGAGCTAACGAAAGCGAAAGAACTGTTGCAGTACTATTAACCGTCAACTCGGTATTGGCTGCGACGGTAACATTTGTACCTGCTAAAGAAGATGCATTTCCAAGATTTGAATTCGAGTTTACAGGGGCAGAAATGGCGGTTATATTAGCATTCAGCCCTGCAGGCTGTGTAAGTGTGTAGTTTTCCGCTTTAGTTCCTCCCAACGTTGACGTAGAAGTAACTGCAATACCTGTCCCTACTGCTGAACTAGCAAATGTGCCAGTTCCGTTTAATGTTACATCATCAGAATTAATGATTCCGCTGAGTGAGCCTGTAATACTAGCTATATTATTACCGTCGTACTGTTTATTTGTAGCCGAAGGATTTGAAACCGTTAGTATAGCTTTTGTAATAGTAAACGCAGTTGCTGAAGAACTTGCTGCATTATAATTAGCGTCGGCTGCCACAGAGGCACTTACCGTATAACTTCCCGCATTTATTGGTGGAGTGGAACTCGCAGTATAACTTGTTTCATTTACTCCAGTATAGCTGTAAGTCACTATACCTGACGAACCAGTTTTCGTTACAGTATTAGGACCTTGAGTAGAACTATTGTAGACATATGTACCAATTGTTGGGCTAATCGTAGAATTGGCTTTTTCAACCGTCAAAGTATAAGTTTTTGTTCCTGCATTATACTGCCCACTTGATACTTGTGAAACAGTAATTATACTTGAGCCAGCACCAACAATTGTAACTTCACCTGTTGTTGCATTAACAGTGGCAACAGAGGTTGTTCCACTGCTATAAGTTATCGCTCCTGCAGAATTACTTGAAACTGCATTAGTAAAGTTGGCATCGCCATAGGTTTTACTTACCGAAGTCGGAGTAACAAAAGTGATTGTAGGATTAATATAAGAACTTACAAAAGCTATAGCCTCAGCTTTTGTTGTAAAGGCTTTTATAAAATCTATATTTTCTATAGTTCCGTTAGGCAAACTACCATCATAAGCTAACTGCATATTATAAAATTTCACAATCCCTGATTGTAACTCCGGGTAAGTAGCTGCTTTATCTTCAAAAGCAAAAGCCTGAAGCTCGTTAGTTGAATTAGGGATGGCAGTAGGCGTTGTTGTATAAGTGTAATCTGAAGTATTTGCACTATTTCTAAATTTTATTGTAAGATTACCTGTATTAGTAGTCTTTATAACAAATGCTTTATATAAATCAATATTCCATTTAACCCCAAAATTTGGATGTCCATATTTTGCTATGCCATAGCCGTTAGTTGTATTAAGTGTTAATACTAAATTACTATTTGACTGAGCTACTGTGGCAGAACTTCCGGTCCAATTTATTAAATCAGCAGAAGAATTAAAATCAATATCTATTTTCGAAATTTCAGCAATATATTGATTTGCAAGTGCTTTCGTAGCAAATGTTTTAATCCAATCAACCTGTATTAAATCAGGTGCAGTGGAACTTACATTTTCATTACCAAGTTGAAATGATGCTAAGGTTTTAGAACCGGATTGTAATTCTGTATATGTCGGATTGTCTTCAAAAGCAAACATGTGAATTACATTTGTACTTGATGGGATAGGAGTTGGTTGACTATCCACAAGTTTTCTGTCTACACCAGTTGTAGTTCTAATCTTAATAAAATTATCACCTTTTTTTTCTTTATATTTAACAACAATCACTTTGTTGTTGTCAAAATCCCATGTCATACCATTAGCAGTTGTATAATTTGCATTTGCCCAAAATGTACTCGTAGCCGTTAAACACAAATACTCATTGCTTGTAAGCGACAACGTACCCTGATTACCCGTCCAGCTAGATAGGTCACTTGCTGATTTAAAATCAATATTAATCTGTGATTTAACCGAAGCAGAAAACAATATTCCACTTACCAAACATATAAAAATAAATTGCTTGTTCATAAGATTTTGCATTAGAATTTTCAGCAAAAATAGACACTGCACATACAGAAAGTGTATACAATTCTTTCAAAAGAGTATACTTGCGCAAAATAGTATACAGAAAGTCTGAGAGTATGTCAGAATAGTTTATCGGTGTGCTTATACAAATGCAAAACGAGCGACAAAACAGTGTTTATCGCTCGTTTAATAATTATGAAGTGTGGATTTTACAATATAACTTTCGATGCTTTATTATCAATTTTCAGTACATAAACGCCTTTGTTTAATCCGCTTATTTCACCATCGTGTAGGATTTGCGAGCGAACAAGCGTGCCTTTTATATCGTAAAGTTGAACGCTGGATTCGGTGGTCATACCGGCAATTTTAATTGTATTGCCCGAAGTTGAAATACGGATATTCGAAGAATGAATATCATCTAATGCATCGAGTAGCGGACCCATATATTCATAAGCAGCATCCAGAGTTGTGAACGATTTAACCCAGTCCACCTGAATTTGCTGACCCGGCGAAACAAACTCATGAGCAATTTGAATATTCGTGAATGTTTTTGTTCCTGATTGCAAATCGGGATAATCGTTGGCATAATTCTCAAAAGCAATAACATGTATCAATTGCGTAGTTCCGGTTATGGATAATGGTAGTGGATCTTTCAGTTTGTAGTTTTTATTAGCAGCTTTGTCGTAAAATTTAACATACAAATCGCCAAATTTCTTTTGTACTTTCACAGCCACCACTTTATGTGTATCAAAATTCCAGCTTACCCCATTAAGTGGTTGGTAAGCTGCTACAGCCCAAAAACCACCATCCACCTGAATCTGCAGAAAATCGTTGTTTACCCACGACACTATTGATTGATTACTTTTACCACCGACCCAGTTTGCAGTATCTGTGTTTACTTTGAAATCCAAATTTATTTGTGCGTTAGCATTTGTTGAAAGAAAAAACACGAATGCAATTATTATCAGTGATTTAAATAGAGTCTTCATATCTGTATTTTTATTGAATAATTTATCTTGTTTTATAAAATCACTTTTGCAACTTCGTTATTAATTTTCACCAAATACAAACCGCTTTTAAGTCCTGGGACAGCTTCATTTCTCATTAATTTAGAGTATACCTTTACACCGGAAGCATTATAAACAGTTACAAGTTGTTCTTTGTCCATACCGCTGATTTTCAGAATTCCTGCATTGGTGCTCACCAAAAATTTAGGAACTGAAATATTACTTTTTGTGGTTGTAATGTCTTTAATTCCGCTAATTGAATTTACATAGGTATCTGCATCGGCCTTCGAAGCAAAGGTATTCAGATAATCAACGCTGATAATATCACCGGAAGCCAAACCGCTGGTTACCAGAAATTGGATTTTGGTAGCCTGACAATAATTCTGAGATGCTAATGCGCTGTAGGTTGGTGCACCTGCTGTCGGACAGGTTAATGATGAAAGATCAATCGCAACATAATAATCGTTGGTTTGGTCAACTACTTTCTGAGTTACTGCGCTTGAGTAGGATTCACCATTAAAGGGTGTAAGATACTCGTAAGAGGTGAGTTTACCTGTTGCATCGGTTACTGTAAGTGTGAGTTTTACCTGATAGTTACTATTTGCAGCGACTGCCTGTTGCTTGTTCAATTTTACCAAAAGCGCATTCGATTTTTGAAAATTCCACAAAAAACCACCAAAAAGAGCTGGTCCCGCAGGTTGATATTGCAAAAATGCCAAGCCCGGAGTTCCTGCAGTAGTTTGCATAATAACCGTTTCTTTATCACCCGATTGTGCTATTGCTGTGGGCGATGCCGTAAAACCTGACATAAATGTGGATGTATTAAAATCAATATTAAATGCACTCGACACATTGGCTTTATTCATCGAACTCACATTATCGCTAACAGCTTGAAAAACTGCGGCAGAGTCTACATACGATTTAATGAAATCTACATTGTAACTATTTAGTGCCGAATTTGATGTAGGAACATGCATATACTGAATGCGGGCAACAGCAGTATTTGTACTTACAGGGAAAAAGGTAGAATTAAAGTACATATCTTTAACACGACTCAGACAAACTACTTCATTTTTTCCGGGTACAGCATATCTGTTAACCGGGTTCTTAGTATTGCTGTAACCTGTTGCACCTTCGGCATTTACAATATAATCGTTGCTTCCAATACGAAGTTTTACAATCAGGTTATTGGAGCCCGTAATTGTATTTGCACCAAGGTTTGTATTCACTTCTTTCGACAGGATATATTTATCGGCTGTTCCTCCAAAAGTGAGTGCTGAACCCACGTAAATCATTCGACAATCAGATGCAGTGTATGCTGTACCGTTGTAATTGGTCAGTACACCCCAGCCATTTGATACATCAACCGACAAGCCTGATGCGCTTGTAGGCGTCCATATATTTGTACCAGTTGCCGCAACTTCGGATGTAGCAGAAAACTGCGAGTTGATTTGAGAAGTAGATTTAGCGGCATAAAGTAATCCGCCAGCAATGCATAAAAGCAGTAGTTTTTTGTTCATAACTTTATTGATTTTAAGTTTTTATAATTTTATCTTTATAGGGTAATTATTATTAATTAAAAGAATGTAGAATCCACCTGACAATTCGTTTGTTCCTATTGAATTCGATTTTGAATAGCCCGACAAAATTCCATTTACAGAATACAATTTTAAACTTGAGATATATTCTTCTCCGCTCACTTCAAGACTATTGGTATGTTTTAATACCTTAAAATTATTGCTTTGAATTTCGTGCACATCCGAACTTGCCAAATCGGCCATCAATTGTTCTGTGGTAGCATACGTCCGAACCCAGTCGTATTTCATACCGTTGTTAAGCAGCTGACTATTGCCTGTTCCCTCGAGAACCAACTGCAGATTCGAGGTTTTGATACCTGTCCAACCGGTTAAAGTATTAATATTCCAGCAATACACATTCTGATAACCGGGAATCTGATAAGCGGCTTGTCCCGGAAAACGATTGCTGGTAACTCCATCGCTCATTTTCACCAACCATGGTACATTATTTTTCGGAAACTCATCAATTTTTACAGCCACAAAAGGATATTTATCAACATTAAATTTTTGATTCGCCTTTACAGTCAATGAATAATAACTTGTTCCCAACGTATTAATTGTCATCTGCCCGTTTTCAACCACATAGTTACAAAAGCTGTTTGCCCATCCACTATCAAATTCAAATTCATCCACAAAGCGGTCTTCCTGATATTTCACCACCAACTGATCGTATAATGTTTGATTTTTTGAAATAAATCGACCAAGAAGTTTTGTTTTTGCTTTGTTTGCCAACAGAAAAAACTCATCCATACAGACTGCCTGAAAGCGGGTGGGGTCCAGTTTACTCATCACCGCTGCTGCAAACGAAGGATTGGAGCCATAGACATGTATAAACCACGGACGACCTGTTATGTTTTTTGTTTGTTCCTGAATATATTCGGCCATGCCGGAAGTTTTCAGATTCATACTGTAATACAAATCGCTTTCAATCCATGGAATTACTTTCGAAAAATCAGCGCGTTGAAAAGTTGTCCACGCCGTAAAACCCGAAATTCCCATATCTTTTATCCACTGTTCGCGCCCATCAAATTTATTGTGCCACACGTCCATGTAATGCATATCTGTAAAAGCGGTAGCCTCTTTGCCTTTTTGAGCATACACAGTACGCATTTCGGGTGTTGAATAACTGGCATCGAAATAACCAATTCCTGATGTGGGCGAATAAAAATAATCGCTGTTGGTTGACGAGCCATAAAAATACTTAGCCATGCCGGGCAGAAGTTGCAGTAACTTGGGATTTACAGGCCAGTTGAATGGCACCTGACCACGTTTTTGGTGCAACCACGCTCCATCTTCCATCAAATTTCCAACAGACTTGTATGTGTCTCCTTCGTTGATACTAAAGGTGATATAGATCTTGTTTTCGAGCGTAACATTATTCGCCGTAAGCTGACGTTTCTGAGCAAAAGCTGTTTCGATAACTGGCGCTACCGCATGCAACGAGAAGTTTGGCGTCGTGTTGGTACAAATCAGTGCGTGACCACGGTTTCCGCAGCGAGCCTGAATAACATATTCATCGGACGAACCCCAACCCAAAATAATACTTCCGGGATTAAGATAGGCAAAAACAGAATCAAGCAATGCTGCTTCGGCAGCATCGTAAGTGAGTGTAGCGCCTGTACCGCTTTTATTCACTTCCGCACTTGTGAAGGACAAATCGAACGTAAACAGTTTTTTGGCCACGGCTACATCGATGGTAAAAAAATTATTTTCTCTGCTCCAGTACGAATAGGCCATGTCTTTGCTCGTTTGTTTCAGATAATTTTCCACCAACCACTTTTGTGCTGCAAAACGGGTTGTAAAATTTCGTGTTAGGAGATTTTCAAGCGTATCAACTTTTAAAAACGGATATTTTGCAAGCAAAGCCGAAGTTACCGGAATTCCATCTTTCACTCCGGCAATGGTTGCTGCCAATGGTGTGTGAAGTGTTGCAGTTGCAGCATCGTAGAGTATTATTCCTTTGTAAACTGACGAAAACTGATTGAATAAATCGGTAAAACTTACGCGTTGAAAATTATATCCGTAAGTGTTTTTATAAAATTCCATCCACACACTTTCGAGCGATTCATATTTAGCCAGCGTTTCGGCCGAAAGCGGCACCATACCATCGTAAGGCAGGTTAATATTCGCCACCTTGTAGCCACCGCCTTTGAAACCACCTTTGCTGCGTGGTTCAATAAGTATTTGCGGAGTCTGCCGGTTGGCTAATCCCTGCAATGCAAGTACCGATACTATTTCGTCATTTGTGAGTGTCGAAATATCTATCGTGTACACATTATTTCCGGCAAAACCATATCCGGCAAAAAATAAACAAAGCGCTAAAATTGTGATTCTCATTTTTTCTTAAATTTTTTCTGCAAATGTAGTCTGCACTATTCCTTACAGAGTACCCTTTTCTTTCAAAAGAGTATACTAAAACTCAATATGCTGTTTATTTGTTATTTATAGTCGAAATTTTATAGTTCCCGGGACTTAAATGGAATTGAAAAAAACCATTTTTGCATTTTTTGCTCAGAGCCTTTCCGTTAACAAAAAGTTTTCCGCCGTACGGATTGGGCATAAACAGCTCTGCTTTTGTATTTACCGGAATTTCAAGTTCCAACATATAGCTTTTTTGTAATCTGTCGTTTGTAAATTTTACAATAATATCTCCTTTCAGCGTAGGCGTCTTAATTTCTCCAAAACGAAGTCCCGCGGTTTGTGGTTTAATGCTGAATGTACTGAAGCCTGCCGAAGTTGGCTGAATGCCAAATAGTTGACGAGGAATAATATTCGCCGGAGCAGCTCCCCACGCATGATTCCAGTCCAGATTCGGTTTAAACTTTATATCCCAGGCCTCGAGCGTAATTGTAGAACCGCTTTTTAGCATGTTCAACCAGCTTCGCTCTCCTCCCTCTTGTAACAAGATCAGAGCATATTCGGCTTCGTTTTCCTGATACAATGCTTCGAGCAAATACTGAGCACCATACACGCTGCAAGCCATTCTCCGGCTTTTAATAAACTGTATCAGGTGCGGTTTGTATTTGTTTTCCACTAGTCCGAATGCCAGGGGAAACATATTGCCGTGCAAAGATACATGATTTGACCCAACTGCATCAACATAAAGACCCTTTTGGGGGTCGAAAAATTGCTGATTTATCGCCGTTTTTAAAGATCTTGCCTTTTGAGTAAAAAATCTGCAGTCGGCTTTTTCACCCAGCACTTTAGCAATATCAGCCATTATCACCAACGATTTATAATAAAAAGCATTGGGCACAAGGTTGATTTCTTTTAATTCATACCCATCCCGTTCGGACATGGGCCAATCCACAATGTCGTTTTTGCGGTTTCCGCTGTATGTACAAACCAACAAACCTTTTTCGTTAAGCGGTTGCAATAAAGCTTTTTCGTTTTTCAGTTTATCGTAATATTGTACCAAAAAGTCAGTATTTCCGGTATACAAATAATCCTGCCAGGCCATAAAAACCGATTGTGATTTCCACTCCGTAGGCCAGGTAGGATGTTCAAAAAAATACTCCTGCGAATAACGCGCCAAGGCATATTCATTATCCACACAATAATGCCCTAACTGATTGATATAGGCATCGGCTTCGTAAGGTTTTCGCTCACGGTCGCCATCCACATAAATACCACAAAAGGTGGTGGCTTTGATGCTGTATTTACACAAATCTCATATTTTATTTAGATTATCCGACGAGGAAGAAAAACGGGATGCATTGTCGTTGAACGGATACCAGATAGCCAACTGCCTTACCGAATTGATGTCGAAATCCTTAGCAAGACCGGAAAGTTGGCAGTAACGATATGGAAGTATATTTTTTATATCGTGTGGAACCGGAACAAAGCCCTGCGGATAACTGAATTTAGGCAAATCGAGAATGTAATAATCGTTGAAACGGCGAAGTTTCAATTTCCCCTGCCAGCTTCGGATTGTTCCTTTCGGATGTACTTCGGGGGTATTTACGTCGGATATTGATTCACTTAGTGTAACATAAATTTCTGAGCCTGTTGTTACTAAAGAATCCTGAAAAACCAGTGTGCCAAATGCCGCTTTCCCAAAATCCAGAAAATACGTTCCGTTTCCTTTATCCACAATGCAGATGGGTGAAATTTTTGTTTCAGTGAGTTTCTTCAGTGTAAGTTGCCCCGAGATGCTTGTGAAAAACAAGGAGAAGAAACATAAGAATATTAATTGTCTCATTTGTATTCGTTTTGTTATTTCAAAAATAACTCTTTATTCTTCAATATTGTTTTTCCTTCTACCTGCGGACGTCCTTTTCGAGCTAAATCAAAAAAATCATCCATGCAAACGGCTTCGTATTTATTGCTTTCGAGCAATTCCATTACACCTGCTGCCAGCGCGGGACTGCAACCGTACACATGAATAAACCAGGGCTGATTCTGAATTTCTTTTGTTTGCTCCGCAATATAATTCGCCATTTTAGCAGCATCCGATTTCATGTAATACATATCACTTTCTATCACCAGGTTTCGTTTCGTATAATCAACTTGTTGTTGTCCTTTCCAAAGCGTATAGCCTTTCACGCCCATATCGTCAATCCATTTATCTTTCCAACTGAAGTTATTCCACCACACATCAATATAATGCAAATCGGCAAAATCGGCTTCTTTTTTATTCCGTTTTGCATACACATCACGTTGTTTGTCAGTGGAATACGAAGCATCAAAATATCCGATTCCTGAAGTGGACACGTAAAAATAGTCGAGCGGCGTGGCAGTATGGTAGTAAAAAGCAGCCAAACCGGGCAACAAACGCAAGAGATACGGATTTACAGGCCAGTTCATTGGAATTTTACCTCGTTTGTCGTGCATCCAGCTGCCTTCGTTCATCAAATTACCCACCGATTTGTAGGTATCGCCTTCGTTAACGCTGAAAGTAATGTATACTTTGTTTTCCAAAGTTTTATTCGAAGTGCCAAAAGCTCTGGGCTGTTTTAGCTTTGCTGCTTCCTGTTTTACCGCCGCATGAAACGATAAATTGGGCGAAACATTACTGCAAATGAGCGCATGTCCACCATCGCCACAACGTGCCTGAATAATGTATTCGTAGTTTTCTGCCCAGCCCCAGATAATGGAGGCTGGTTTTAAATGAGCAAAAATACGATCGAGCAAAATGGATTGCGCTGTATCAACCGGACATTCTTTGCCTTCGCCATTTTTGTGGACTTTCGGACTTGTAAACGACAAATCGAAAGCAAACAAACGGTTTTGCACGGCATAATCGATGCTGAAAAAATTGTTTTCCTTCGCCCAATACGAATAAGCTGCTGTGCGACTGCTTTTTTTCAGATAATTATCGAGAGCCCATTGTTGAGCATCTGTTTTGTTGCTAAATGTTTTTTTAGTCAAATCCTCAACAATATTTTTATTGAAAAAAACGTATTTCTTCCTCAACTCAGTGGTAACAGGAATGGCATCGTACAAACCCGAAATAGTGGTGGCAATAGCAATGTCGCCCAACTTATTATCAGAATTATAAACAACAACTCCTGTGTAAACAATCTCAAACTTCTGAAACAGTTCAGCAAAACCAACCCGTTGGAATGTCTTATTAAGTTTTCGCGCGTAAAAATCCATCCATACATTTTCGATGTTCGGGAATTTGCGGATAGTTTCTGCACTAATGGCTGGTTGACCATTAACTGGAACATTGTTTTTCTGCAAATCGTACGTTCCGGGTCTGAAACAACCTTCTGCAGCAGGTTCAATCAAAATTTGAGCGCCACTGCGGTTGACAAGTCCCTGCAAGGCCTGTAAAGCGATGCGTTCATCGGCGCTGAGTGGCGATATTTCGATGCTGTAAAGCGTGTTTAGTGCCTGAACTGAAAATGCAACAAACAACAACACAACGAATAGAATATTTTTGAAGGACATATTTATTGATTTATTTTTCAACGCTAAATTGTCCTTTCAACTTAATATCTTCACTCGAAGCACCAATCCAAACATCGAAAATGCCTGGTTCCACTACCCATTGCATTTTTTCATTCAGAATTTGCAAATCGTTTGGTTGAATTTTAAACGAAATACGTTTGGTTTCGCCTACTTTGAGGTTTACACGTTTGAATCCGCATAAGTTTTTATCGTAAACCGTTAGCGAACTAATGCGCTGATGAGTATAAAGTTGCACCACTTCATCTCCTTCGCGACTGCCGGTATTTTTCAAATCGAAACTTACGGTAAATGTTGCCTGCGAATTTTGTTTTTCGGGAGTTACACTCAGGTTCGAATACTCAAAAGTAGTGTAACTCAAACCAAATCCGAGTGGATATAATTTACCACGAAGACGGACCTCGTCGCTTTCGTCGGTTTGTGCCTGCGGTTTCGAGGGAAAATTCATCGGCAACTGACCGACCGAACGTGGGAAAGTAATCGATAGTTTTCCTCCGGGGTTATAATCGCCAAAAATCACATCGGCTAACGCTGTACCGCCCTGCTGTCCGGGATACCAGGCTTCGATAATGCCGGGGATATTTTTCTTTATCCAGTTAAACGTAATGGGCATGGAATTGATAAACACAACCACCACTGGTTTACCTGTTTCGTGAATTTTTTGTGCTAAAAGCAATTGGAATCCTGTCAAATCCAGGTCAGTACGCGATTTGGCTTCGCCCGAAGTGAGCAAAGAACCTCCCAACACCAACAACACAACATCCGATTGTTTGGCCACCTGCACGGCACTGTCGATTTGTGCTAATTCAGCAGCAGTTGGCAGAACAGGCAATACTTCACTCTCGGGCCAGCTTTTGTCGGCTATTTCGCAACCTTTTGCGTAGCGAACTTCTACATCTTTCCCAACTTTATCTTTTATTCCCTGTAATACCGTTACAGTTTCAACGCCCTGTGCTCCATAACGTCCCTGCGCAAAAGTTTTGTCGGTAGCATTGGGACCGATAACGGCTATGGATTTTATTTTTTGTTTATCGAGCGGTAAAATATTATTTTCGTTTTTCAATAACACAATGGATTCGTGTGAAGCCTGTAACGACACTTTTTTATGTTCCGGGTTCTGAATCGTTTTCTGCGTTTCGGCAGCATCGGCTATGTACGGACGGTCGAAAAGTCCGGTTAGGAATTTTACTTTCAGTACTTCAGCTACACGCTGATTCAATGTTTCTTCCGAAATCTTGCCTTCTTTCAACGCTTTCCGCAAGGGCAAAATCATAGTTTCAGGTGTTTTAAAAGTTGTTCGCACATTCATTCCCGCATTAACAGCCATAGCCACAGCATCTTCGAGCGTAGGGGCTACTTTGTGTTTGGAGTACAAATGTTCCATTGCTTCACTGTCCGAAACCACATAGCCTTTGAAGCCAAATTCGTAACGAAGTCGGTCGGTAAGCCAGTAGCGACTTCCAATAATAGGAACTCCATCATAGTCGTTGTAAGAAGCCATTATGCCCAATATTCCGGCCTTCGCTACCTCGCGAAAAGGAGGAACCAATAAAGTTTCGGCTTCGCGCAACGGAATTTGCGGGTCGGTACGGGCTGAACCTTCGCGCGCACCAAAATTGGCACTATACATCACAAAATGCTTGGCTGTAGAGGCCACTTTCAGGTCTTTTTGCATGCCTTTCACCATGGCCACACCCATTTGGCTCACCAGATAAGTGGCTTCGCCGTAGTTTTCTTCAATGCGTCCCCAGCGTTGGTCTCGCACCACATCGAGCACCGGAGCATACAAGTTGGAATAACCCATAGAGCGACCTTCGGCGGCTGCAATTTCGCCAATTTTATAAATTAAATCCTTGTTCCAGCTGCTTCCCAACGCAATGGGAATAGGAAAAGAAGTAGTTCCATACGCACAAACACCACCCACACACTCGGTAGTAAACTCAGCAGGAATTCCCAATCGGGTATCTTCGATAAAAAAACGCTGGGTGGTATTCATTGCCTCCACGTGTTTTTTGACATCAGTAATGATATCGAGGCGGTTATTTACTTTCGAACCCGCATCACGCCATCCGTTGAGATGCTCGTCGATATTGGCAATGCCATCTTTCCAGATAGCATTTTTCCATGCCTGTGTAGGAAGTGAATCTTTCAGAACACGACCAAAACCATACAAGGTTGCCAACTGACAGGTTTTTTCGTCCTGCGTCATTTGCGAAACAAGATTTTCCACCCTTTTTTCAATGGGTTGAGTAGGGTCTTCGTAAATGTCTTTTACACCATTTTTGTTGAGATCAATCCAGCCTTTTTGGTAAATGGTTTTTGATTTTTTGTCTGCAGCAATAGATTTACTTATACCATTACAGAATAAAACACAAATAATCAACAAATTAATTCGATTAACTTTTAACATAACGTTCGCTTTTTTCATTCTGACTTCAATTATTTTATCGACTGAGATAATTTCAGCATTTCGCATCCCAACAACAAATAGCTTCCCGATGCATACACCTGATACTGACTCTCCGTAAAATTACCCGGAGCAGCCCCTACCTGCTGCACATAGCCTAACCTACCCTGATTATTAACTCTGTTTGTCAGTGCAATCCAGGCCTGAATTACATTTTTTGTGTATTTCCTGTCTATTAGTCCATTGTTAATTCCCCATGCTAATGCGTGAGTTATGAGCGCACTTGCGCTAGTTTCAGTTCCTTTTACATCTTCATTATCAAGCAGGCTCACTCCCCACAAGCCATCAGGCTGTTGTAACCGTAACATTTTTGCAGACATTTGTTGAAACTGAGTTTCAAATTTACTCCGGTTCGGGTAGTTGGCAGGAATCAGATTCAGCACCCTTGCCAAACCACCAATTACCCAGCCATTGCCCCTTCCCCAAAATATTTTCTTGCCATTTTTGGTACGTTTATTCAGATAAGAATCATCTCTGTAAAACAAAGAATCTTCCTGAGAATAAAGGTGGTCGGATGTTTTCCACCAATATTTATCCATAAACTGCAGGTATCTTTTATCTCCGGTAATATTAGAAATATGCGCAAAAGCCTGTGGAGCCATATACAAGGCATCGCACCAAGTCCACCATTCAAATGTTCGGGGCGCTTTTTCGTCGAAAGTAAGATCCATTCCTTTGAAATTGCGGCGAAGATGCAAGTCGAGTACAAAGCGCGATTTGTCAATCATTTTTTCGTCAGGCTGAATATCGTACATCGAAGCCCACACATCCGAAATGATCAGATTGTCGGCATGAAAAGCACTCAGGGGCTGCCAGCGAGCTTGTTTGCCAACATTGGTCAGTTCCTCCCAATAACGCAGATCCCCAGTATGTTTGTACAACTCCACCAGTCCTACGTAAAAAGTTCCCCACAACCAGTTAGAACGTTCTGAATTATCGGGCTCCGGATTTACCAGTTGCCAATCAGCGACTAATTTTATTTTTGAGATAATGGCAGCAGAATCCAATGCATTTGTTTTACTAGTTTTTGTAATGGCTGAGAACATTGTATTTATGCCAACTGACAGTAAAATGATACAAATTGAAAGTCGTTTCATACGTAAATAATTATTTTAAAAGTTTTATTGTAACACTCTTCCCTTTATAATCACCTTGTGGTAATTTAACATCCTGATTGAATAAACACCGACCGGCCATTGAAATCGTCAGGTGGATATTCGTGAGCTTTTGAGTCGGATCGGCTAAAGTCAGCTGCTTTTTGCCATTTACCGTTCGAAATAACATGAGGCAAGCGTTGTCGGCCGTCAAACAAAGTTTATCAGACAGCTTAACTGATTGACCTTTATACAACACCAATCCGTAAATATCTGTTTTATTGTGATATACAAGCTGTAAGCTATCGTTGTTTGCAAGTATCTTAATGTCATTTGCTTTGTATTTTTCAAAATGAGATTTATCAATTCCCGGAACAACAATATAGGCAAATGAAGCGCCTTTTGGTTTTAAACCATGTGTTTTCGAAATAGCAAATACATTTTTGGTCTCTAATGTACCTTTGGGATATGCGCCAATGCTACTCCAATCGCCAACTATCTTTTGAGCAGAAACTGATATTTCGCCTGTATGCTGAGGAATAATATAGCCGGTGTTGCCCTGCCAAATCCAGTCTGCTTTTACAGTTTTTGATTCATTATCAGTTAGCATATATGCCTTTTTATGAGCTTCTTTTAACCATACATCGGTTTTCAGTAAAGTTTGATTCAGCGTGGTTGATACCACATCAGATGCTTCACTTTTAATGTTGGAAGCAAGACAAACCACCTCATTATCAAATAGAATCCAGGCTTTATTCACTTGCGTACTATCCCAGTTTTGCCGATATGCGGCAACTCCGTATTTACCGTCTGAAACACCACCGGTAAACTCACCAACACCGGGAATTCCCCAGTCTTTTCGGCGTTTCGGGGTAGCCCTTTCCGGCGATGTAACTCCCGGAATATGACTCCAGTTCCAGCAGGGAAATATATCTGCATACTCATCACCGTCAATTAAAATGGCCGTGCTTCCATCCGACAGGTAATCGCCCTTCACATTTTCGTTATTTCCCTGTTCGGTGCGGAAAGTACGGGCCGAATTCATCCGTACTGAAAAATAATAGTTCGGTCGACGGTGAACCATAAAGTCGCTCCAGTAAAAATATTTATTTCCGTAAAGTACAGTATCGTTCGTGCCTTCAATATGATTGGCGAGGTTCAAGTACGACTGCCTGTTAGTAGTGTCAACCATTGCAAACTGCCGGAGTACGGTATTTAACGATGCGGATTGTTGATTTCCAACGCGCACTTCTCCGTTTGATTTACGGGCCAGATTGCGCCCAACCACCTGATAATCCCAGTAATTACGACGAATCATCCAAAGACTTCCTTCGCGCACAAACTTACCAAGCAAATCAGTATTGTCTTTTGAATACCCGAAACTTAATCCACGCAAGCGATAAGCCCATTGCATATTCGAGGTCAGAAAAGATGCTCCATAACCTCCGGAATAGAGCTGAGGACCATGCTGACGAAAGCTATAGTCAGGCATAATGCCTTCAGTAGTAACCATTTTCACAACCGATTTCAATGAATCTGTTCCCGCTTTTATAGTCTCCAAATCGCCTGAAAGACAACCCCGCCAAACCATTTCCTCCGAAATCCAGAGTTTGTTCTGACCTGTAAAGTCCTTTGTTCCTTTCGGAAAATCGACAATTATCTGTTGAAGCAGACTTTCAGGGAGTTTTTCACCGACCAGGAAAGCGATTGGAGCCAGAATATTCTGTTTTCCTATCTCATTGTGCCACCAATTATTGCTTTTCGGATTTACTTTATACCAATATTCAACACCATTCAAAATTCCTGTCAGCAATAATTGACTCATATACAAATCCTGACCTAATACTGAATAAGCCAGACACATATCCAGTAATCGGTTCAAATGATTTGTCGGATTCCATTGCACAGTCGATTTATTGTTGTAATCAATATCATTCCAACTGCCATTGGGCTGTTGCGCAGCTACTGTCTGAACAAGTTTTTCACTATCAAATTCCTTTTGCAGAAATTCTTTTGTCAATCTTTCTTTCAAAATCTGAATGTCGTTGCCATAGCACAGGCCATAACATGAGAGTATAATCAGGATTAACAAATGAGTCTTTTTCATGCTCAGTAATGCTTATTTTACCTTCAAATCAACAGGTTTGTTTTTGTAACTGATAGCAGTAGAAGTTTTTCCTTGTTCGCCAAAACTCAGTTTTTGGACTGTCGGGTCGATTCTCAAATCATACTTTTTACCATTTATCATAATGTCGGTAACACCACCTGCTTTAGCTGGCAAAATTACTCCTTTAGGATTACCATCGCCAAGCATATAACCATTTTTCATAAGCACAAAATCGATAATAATGCTGGAGCCAAAAAGCGATGGACGAACACCATCGGGACGGAAATCGGGGCCGATATATTGTTCGGCAAAAGCAGCACGACCACGTGCAATATCGCGCAAACAGGCTTCCATAGTGCCCA
>CAMBSB010000065.1 GCA_945870155.1 Paludibacter jiangxiensis
GCCACTTATACCGTAACACCTATTGCTCCGGTGGCTGTTGCTAAGTCCAATTCTATGAAATTGTACGTGCACTATATGCCTTGGTTCGAAACCAAAGCAAGCAATGGTGGCACATGGGGTTCGCACTGGAAAATGAGCCGTTGTAACCCGGACAGTATCGATGCTTCCGGAAGGCGCAATATTGCATCGCATTACTATCCGCTTGTTGGGCCGTATGCTTCGGGTGACCCCGATTTAATTGAATATCACTTGCTTCTGATGAAGTATTCGGGTATTGATGGTTTGCTGATTGACTGGTATGGCTCGTACAATGTATATGATACTTACAAACTAACACGCAACTCCAATGCCATTATCGATGCTTGTAAAAAAGTAGGACTTGAGTTTGCCATTATTTACGAAGACCGCACCATTCCTAATGTAATGTTGAACACGGGCAATAAAGATACAGTTGAACTGGCAGTTGCCGATATGGCCTTTATCATGAATAGTTATATGAAACGAAGCAATTACATTAAAATAAATAATGCCCCGCTTTTAGGTGTTTTTGGTCCCGATTTTATCAATAAACCAACGCAATGGACAGATATTTTAAGCGTTTATACCCAAAAACCGCATTTTATGATTCCTTACGGTGAGCATGTTGCTGGCAATAATTACAATTACTTTTATCCCAAAGCTGGTGCGCAAAACACCAATTCGGTCTATATGTGGCCTTGGGGTGCTTGGTGGGCAAACGACAACACAACTGATAAAAACGACCACGGAAACGACATAAACCGTACAAAACGGGTGTGGGATTATCTGAAAACCAACAATATCGACGTTTTTGCGGGAGCATGGCCGGGCTTTCATTCGTATTATAATCAAGGCGATGGACGTGACAGTTTGTTTTATATCGATTACCGCAAAGGTGAGCTTTGGAATGACATGCTGAATCTGGCAAAAGAACGAAATGCGCAGCATCTTCAATTGATTACGTGGAACGATTTTGGCGAAGGAACCATGATTGAACCAACCGTTGAATTTGGTTATTCGTATCTTAATTCATTGCAGACATTTGCCGGAACATCTACCTCAACATCGGATTTAGAAAAAATTTACGAATTATATAATTTGCGTAAGGAATTCAGAAACGATGCCGAAAAACAAGCAAAACTAAGTCAGGCATTCTATTATTTTGCATCCATGCAATCGCAAAAAGCCATTGAGTTGGTTAATCAGGTTAAATAATTAAACACAAGATGAGTATGAGTAATTTAAAAGTAGCAGTTGGCCTGATATGTATGGCAATTCTTACTATTTCGTGTGCTGAAAAATGCGAAGTGAACGTAATGTCGCCCGATGGAAGCATCCGCATTGAAGCCGGTGTGGAAGATGGGAAACCGTTTTACTCAGTTGCCAAAGACAAAGCCGTTATTATCGAAAAGTCGTATCTCGGTTTTTTACTCCGAAATAATGATATTTTTTACAGCGATTTTGAATTAATCGACTCCAAATTCCGCTCTGTGTCCGACGAATGGGAACAACCCTGGGGCGAAGACCGTGTGGTGAAAAATACTTTTAACGAGACTATACTCTTTATGCAACAAAAAACGGGAGCTAAGCGGAAGTTGAATATTATTTTCCGTGCTTTCAACGATGGTATTGGCTTTCGATACGAATTTCCGGAACAGGAAAACCTGAAAGACCTTGTGATAATGGACGAAATAACCGAATTTGCTGTAGTTGGCAATCCGCAATCGTGGTCAATTTCCACCAATCGGACTAACTATTTCGAAAACCTGTATACCAAAAAACAACTTACTGATTTGGATACTGTTAGCACTCCACTCACCATGCAGTGCAACGATAGCTTGTATCTCACCATTCACGAAGCCAACCTTACTGAATACGGCTCACTCAATCTGACTCCAAAAAACAACTCATCGACGCTAAAAGCCGACATCACACCATGGGCATCAGGCGAAAAGGTTTTTGCTCAGGCGCCGTTTGTTAGTCCGTGGCGTACCATTATTATTGCGCGTAAGGCTGGCGATTTAATGCTTTCGCGCCTTATGCTTAACCTCAACGAGCCTTCGAAAATCACCGATACTTCGTGGATAAAACCCGGACGATACATTGGAATCTGGTGGGGAATGCATCTGGAAAAATACACTTGGGGACAAGGCCCAAAACATGGGGCAACAACCGAAAACACAATGCGTTATCTCGATTTTGCTGCTAAACATGGTTTTGCAGGTGTTTTGGTCGAAGGTTGGAACGAAGGCTGGGATGGCGATTGGGTAACCAATGGCGATAAGTTTAAATTCACAAAACCGTATCCCGATTTTGATATAAAAAAAATTACGGATTATGCCGCCAAACTGAATGTAAAACTGATTGGACATCACGAAACAGGTGGTTCAACCAAAAACTACGAAGCACAACTGGATAGCGCTTTTGCTTTTTGCAATAAATACGGCATAGAGGCAGTTAAAACAGGTTATGTGAGTCCGCGCCTCGACAAAAAAGAACGTGCCGGAAGTCAGTATGGCGTGCGTCATTACCGCAAAGTGTTCGAAACGGCTGCCAGTTACAAAATAATGATTGACAACCATGAGCCGGTTATTCCTACAGGATTGCAGCGCACGTATCCCAATTTTATGACGCAGGAAGGCGTTCGCGGACAAGAGTACGATGCTTGGTCGCCCGATGGTGGAAATCCGCCTTCGCACACCACCATTATTCCATTTACACGTGGACTGGCCGGCCCAATGGATTTTACACCCGGAACATTTAACTTCAGCAATCCGGCTAAACCCGGCACGCGCGTTCAAACCACACTTGCCAAACAATTGGCATTGGCCGTTATTCTTTACAGTCCGCTGCAAATGGCTTCGGATATGATTGAGAATTACGAGAATAACCCCGCGTTTGCATTTGTCACATCGTGCCCTACCTCTTGGGAAAAAACGGTAGTTCCCGATGCAAAAATTGGCGAATATGTGGTTGTAGCGCGCAAAGATCGCAACTCCGAAAACTGGTTTCTGGGAGGTATTACCAACGAAAACAGTCGGGAGATAACCATAAATTTTAATTTTTTAGATAAAGATAAAAAATATAAAATGAATCTTTACAAAGATGGACAAACTTCAAATTGGGAAACAAATCCGAATAAAATTGAAATCAATGAGGTAGAAAACATTGATTTAAACACTAAAATAAAGATGATAATGGTATCAGGTGGAGGTTTTGCAATCAGAATAGAGGTAATGAATAAGGATTAATATGAAATAATTTTTTAAAACTTAGGATTTAATTTGCATTTACCATAAATTTATTCTATTTTCGTTGCAGAATTGAACCTACGGTTATGATAAACGAATTTCTGCAATATATACAGTATGAGAAGAATTATTCATCTCATACTGTTTTGTCGTATCATACCGATTTAAAACAGTTTTGTGATTTTTTACAAACCACAGAATCAGACTTTAAGTTCGCTGAAGTAAAACCTGAAGATATTCAATTTTGGGTTTTAGAACTTATGAATTCTAAAATTTCCGCCCGTTCACTTTCACGGAAAATATCCACGCTGAAATCTTTTTGGCATTTTCTGCTTACCCGAAATTATATTCAAAATAATCCTACGTTAAAAATCATTTTACCGAAAACAAAAAAGCCTCTTCCGGCGTTTTTTAAGAACAAGGAAATGGAACAAGTATTAGACGAGACATTTTTAACTGAAGATTTTGAATCTTTACGTAATCAAATTATTATTGAGTTGTTTTATTTAACAGGATTAAGGCTCTCTGAATTGATTAATATAAAAGATTTGGATATAGATTTTGAACAAGGAAGTGTACGTGTAATTGGAAAACGAAATAAACAGCGTGTAATTCCATTAAGTAGTGAGTTTATTACAAAACTAGACAAGTATATTCTTGTAAGAAACAAAGAAATTGATAACCGAGATTCATTTTTATTTGTTTTAGTAAATGGCAAGAAATTATATCCGAAATTAGTTTATAGGCACATTCATAACACAATGTCACAAGTAAGCAGCCTTTCAAAGAGAAGTCCACATGTATTAAGACATACTTTTGCAACAACAATGTTGAATGAAGGAGCAGATATAAATGCCGTAAAAGAACTACTTGGGCATTCAAGTTTAGCTGCAACACAGGTTTACACGCATACAAGTTTTGAGGAACTTAACAATATATATAAACAAGCTCATCCCCGGGCAAAATAAAAAAGGAGGTAATTATGAAACAAAGAATTCAGTCTATTAATTTTGATGCAACTGTAGCTTTAGAATCGTACATCAACAAAAAAACAACCAAGTTAGAAAAATTACTAGATGAAATAACTAACGCAGAAGTTTACTTAAAAGTAATTAAACCCGAAACATCTACCAATAAAGAAGCTGAAATTAAGATATCAGCACCAGGTGTTGATTTTTTTGCCTCAAAAACTTGCGATACTTTTGAAGAGGCAATTGACTTAACTGTAGATGCTTTGGAAAAACAAATTAGAAAATTCAAAGAAAAATCAGCAAAAAAATAAAATATTCTCAGAATTGTTTTGTATTCCAAAATAATATTGTACATTTGCAAGCCGTTTGAATAGCAGTATTTGAACGGCTTTTTAGACTGTAAAGGTCTGATAAAACAGCACTTTGCCTCTTTAGCTCAGTTGGCCAGAGCACGTGATTTGTAATCTCGGGGTCGTTGGTTCGAATCCGACAAGAGGCTCAAAACGCAAAAAGCGTTAAAATAAACAATGAATTATGTTAAGAAACAGAGCGATGTTGCTTAATTATTGTTAAAAAATAGAATTCATTGAAATTTTTTTTGGGTAGTTACCAAAGTGGCCAACTGGGGCTGACTGTAACTCAGCTGTCTTTCGACTTCGGAGGTTCGAATCCTTCACTGCCCACTAAACGATGAAATAATGAGTTGATATGTTGATGTGATGATAAAATATAAGTTTGAGTCATCATATTATCAAATTATCGCATTATCAAATCAAATTGCGAAAGTAGCTCAGTTGATAGAGCATTAGCCTTCCAAGCTGAGGGTCGCGGGTTTGAGTCCCGTCTTTCGCTCACAAGAGAAGTGAAAATAATGGAATTTCCGGTATATCACTTCTTTTTTGCTGTTGTAGCTCAGTGGTAGAGCACTTCCTTGGTAAGGAAGAGGTCGCGAGTTCAATTCTCATCAACAGCTCAACTTTGTAAGCTTTTATAAAACATATAATTAATATTTAAATAATCTTTGAGTTATGGCAAAAGAAAAATTTGACAGGTCAAAACCTCACGTAAACGTAGGAACTATTGGACACGTTGACCATGGTAAAACTACATTGACCGCTGCAATTACTATGGTACTTGCAAAAAGAGGACTTTCAGAAATGCGTTCTTTCGATTCAATCGATAATGCTCCTGAAGAAAAAGAACGTGGTATTACTATCAATACTGCTCACGTAGAATACCAAACAGCTTCACGTCACTATGCACATGTTGACTGTCCGGGTCACGCTGACTACGTTAAGAACATGGTAACTGGTGCTGCTCAGATGGACGGTGCTATCATTGTAGTAGCTGCTACTGATGGTCCAATGCCTCAAACACGCGAACACATTCTTTTAGCTCGTCAGGTAAACGTACCTCGTCTGGTTATTTTTATGAACAAATGTGATCAGGTTGATGACGAAGAAATGTTGGAATTAGTAGAAATGGAAATGCGTGAATTGCTTTCATTCTATGATTTCGATGGTGATAATACTCCAGTAATCCGTGGTTCAGCTCTTGGTGGTTTGAACGGTGTTCCTGAATGGGAAGACAAAATCATGGAATTGATGGATGCAGTTGATACTTGGATTGAATTACCTCCACGTGATGTTGATAAACCATTCTTGATGCCTGTTGAAGATGTATTCTCTATTACAGGTCGTGGTACAGTTGCTACAGGACGTATAGAAACTGGTAAAATCAAAACAGGTGAAGAAGTTCAAATCATTGGTTTAGGCCAAGGAGCTTTGAAATCAGTTGTTACTGGTGTTGAAATGTTCCGTAAAATTTTGGATGATGGTCAGGCTGGTGATAACGTAGGTTTATTACTTCGTGGTATTGACAAAGATAGTATCAAACGTGGTATGGTTATTACACACCCCGGAAAAGTTACACCTCACACTTCTTTCAAAGCAGCAGCTTATATCTTGAAAAAAGAAGAAGGTGGTCGTCATACTCCATTCCACAACCGCTACCGTCCACAGTTCTATATCCGTACATTGGATGTAACAGGTGAAATTACTTTACCAGAAGGAACTGAAATGGTTATGCCAGGTGATAACTTGGAATTGACAGTTACTTTGATTTATCCAGTTGCTTGTAACGTAGGTTTACGTTTCGCTATCCGCGAAGGTGGACGTACTGTAGGTTCTGGTCAAATTACTGAATTGTTAGACTAAACAAAAGTAAACAAGTGAACAGGTATACAAGGAAACTAGTATACAAGTAAACAAAAATAAACACAAGTAAACGAGCAAAGGTATAAATGCCAACCTCGTTTACTTGTTTACTAAAAACTTGTTTACTAACAAAACACACACGGGCGTAGCTCAGTTGGTAGAGCACTGGTCTCCAAAACCAGGTGTCGGGAGTTCGAGCCTCTCTGCCCGTGCAAATTCTATTAAAAATATGAAGATAATTAACTATATCAAAGAGTCTTACACAGAACTAGTTCAGAAAGTGTCGTGGCCATCGGCTAGCGAACTTACTAACAGTGCGATTGTCGTATTGATAGCTTCCATCATTATTGCACTGATAGTATGGCTTATGGACTTAGGTTTTGAAAGTATCATGAAATTTATTTACGGACTGTTGTCTTAAATTTTTTTAAATAAAGGGAGGTTATAATAGTGTCTGAAACAACGAATTTTAAATGGTACGTAATGCGTGCTATTAGTGGAAAAGAGAACAAGGTAAAAGAATATATTGATGCTGACATCAAAAATTCTGATCTTGGTCAATACGTTGCTCAGGTATTAATACCAACTGAAAAAGTTTACCAGATTCGTAACGGGAAAAAGATTACAAAAGAACGTAGTTGCATGCCCGGTTATATTTTGATTGAAGCAAATCTTATTGGTGAAATTCCTCACCGTCTGAAAAACTTACCCAATGTTATCGGCTTTTTAGAAGAAAAAAATCACACACCTATACCTGTTCGCCAATCAGAAGTGAACAAGATTTTGGGTACTGTGGATGATCTTCAGGAAACAGGCGAAGAAATGTTGACACCATATTATGTAGGTGAAGGCGTTAAAGTAATATTTGGTCCGTTTTCCGGATTTAGTGGGATAATTGAAGAAGTAAACACTGAGAAGAAGAAACTCAAAGTTATGGTTATGATATTCGGACGGAAAACACCGCTCGAATTAGCATTTACGCAAGTAGAAAAGGAATAGTTCGACCGAGTTACAAGTTGAATTTTCCACTTAAACAACAAAAATTAATATTATTATGGCTAAAGAAATTGCTGGACTTATTAAATTACAGATTAAAGGAGGTGCGGCAAACCCATCTCCCCCGGTAGGACCTGCATTAGGTTCTAAAGGGATCAATATTATGGAGTTTTGCAAACAATTCAATGCCAGAACCCAAGACAAATCAGGTAAAATATTACCTGTTGTCATCACCTATTATACAGATAAATCATTCGAATTCGTAGTTAAAACTCCTCCTGTAGCCATCCAATTGATGGAAGTTGCAAAACTAAAGGGCGGGTCAGCTGAACCAAATCGTAAGAAAGTAGCAGAAATATCTTGGGAACAAGTAAAAACTATTGCTGAAGACAAGATGGTGGATTTGAATTGTTTTCAATTAGATGCAGCTATGAAAATGGTTGCTGGTACAGCGAGAAGTATGGGTATTACCGTAAAAGGTACATTTCCGAGTAATAATTAATTAACACTTCAATTAAAATGAGTAAACTGACAAAAAATCAAAGGTTAGCTTTAGAAAAAATTGAAGCAGGAAAAGCCTATTCACTCAAAGAAGCAAGTGCATTAGTAAAAGAAATTACTACTGCAAAATTTGATGCTTCTGTTGATATTGATGTACGCTTAGGTGTTGACCCACGTAAAGCCAATCAAATGGTTCGCGGTGTTGTGTCGTTACCAAACGGAACAGGAAAACAAGTTAGGGTTCTTGCATTATGTACTCCCGATCAAGAAGCATCAGCTAAAGAAGCAGGTGCCGATTACGTAGGGCTCGATGAATATATTGAGAAAATTAAAGGCGGTTGGACAGATGTTGATGTTATCATCACCATGCCTGCTATCATGGGTAAATTAGGTGCTTTAGGTCGTGTGCTAGGTCCTCGTGGATTGATGCCTAACCCAAAAAGCGGTACTGTTACTAACGAAGTAGGAAAAGCAGTAAAAGAAGTAAAACAAGGAAAAATCGACTTTAAAGTTGATAAATATGGTATTGTACACACATCAGTAGGAAAGGTTTCTTTTACTCCTGAAATGTTAGTACAAAATGCCAAAGAGTTTGTTGCTACTTTGATGAAACTAAAACCAACTTCAGCTAAAGGTACTTATGTAAAGAGCATTTATCTTTCGAGCACAATGAGTGCGGGTATAAAAATTGACCCAAAATCAATTGAAGAATAAAATTAAAGGTTTATGAAAAAGGAAGATAAAAGCGCAATTATAGAACAACTATCGGAAACAATCAATGCGTATGCACATTTCTATTTAACTGATATAGCAGGCTTAAATGCAGCTCAAACCAGTAATTTACGTCGTGTGTGTTACAAACAAGATATTAAACTTGTAGTTGTAAAAAATACATTGCTTCAAAAAGCACTCGAAAGCTCAACAGTGGATTTTAGCGAACTTTATGGTTCGTTGACCGGTGCAACATCATTGTTGCTTTCTAATACAGGTAACGCCCCTGCTAAACTTATTCAAGAATTTAGCAAGACAAGTAAAAGTAAAAAACCTTTATTGAAAGCTGCGTATGTTGAACAAAGTATTTATGTTGGCGAAGACCAATTAGATGCATTAATCCACGTGAAGAGCAAAAACGATCTTATTGCAGATGTTATTGCCTTGTTGCAATCACCAGCGAAGAACGTTGTGTCCGCACTCCAATCAGGAGGATCAACTATCCACGGCGTGTTAAAAACATTGTCCGAAAGATAATTTCTCATAATTAAATAATAAGTAAAAATAAAATCATAAAAAATAAGTAAAATGGCAGATTTGAAAGCTTTTGCAGAACAATTGGTTAACTTAACAGTTAAAGAAGTAAATGAGTTAGCTCAGATTTTGAAAGATGAATATGGTATCGAACCCGCTGCTGCAGCTGTTGCTGTTGCTGCTGGCCCTGCAGCTGCTGCTGAAGTAGTTGAAGAAAAAACATCTTTTGATGTAATTTTGAAAGCAGCCGGTGCTAATAAATTAGCTATCGTAAAATTAGTAAAAGAATTAACTGGTCTTGGCTTGAAAGAAGCTAAAGATTTAGTAGATGCAGCTCCTTCAGCTATTAAAGAAGGTGCATCAAAAGACGAAGCTGAAGCCTTGAAAAAAGCATTGACTGAAGGCGGAGCTGAAGTTGAACTTAAATAATATCTCCTGAATATCAGGCTTTTGGTTTAGATTCCCTCTTAATGAGGGATTCTAAACCTTTTCTTGTCTATAAAATAATTGAGTTCACTGCATCAAAAAACCTCTTTGAAAATGTCTTCAATAACCCAAAATCAAAGAATAAACTTTGCTTCTATCAAAAATCAGTTAGAATATCCTGATTTCTTAGAAGTACAAATAAAATCTTTCCAAGACTTTTTTCAGATGGACACCGCTCCTGAAAAAAGAAAGACCGAAGGTCTGTATAAGGTTTTTTCCGAAAACTTTCCTATAGCCGACACTAGAAATAACTTCATACTCGAATTCTTAGATTATTACGTTGATCCTCCTCGTTATTCGATTGAAGAATGTGTAGAACGTGGCTTAACATACAATGTACCGCTTAAGGCAAAACTTAAACTTTACTGTACCGATCCTGATCATGAGGATTTTGATACTGTAATTCAAGATGTTTATCTTGGCCCAGTACCTTATATGACCCCACGTGGCACATTTGTTATTAATGGTGCTGAACGTGTTATTGTTTCGCAATTACATCGTTCACCAGGCGTGTTTTTCGGTCAAAGTACTCACGCCAATGGTACCAAATTATACTCGGCTCGTATTATTCCTTTCCGCGGATCGTGGATTGAATTTGCAACAGACATTAACAATGTGATGTATGCTTATATCGACCGAAAAAAGAAATTACCGGTAACTACTTTGCTGCGTGCAATTGGTTTCGAAAGCGATAAGGATATTCTTGAAATATTCAATTTAGCTGAAGAAATTAAAGTAAATAAAGCTAGTCTTAAAAAAGTTATAGGACAAAAATTAGCAGCCCGTGTATTGAAAACATGGATTGAAGATTTTGTAGATGAAGATACCGGTGAAGTTGTAAGTATCGAACGTAACGAAGTTATAATCGATCGTGAAACAGTACTTGAAAACAAACATATTGACGAGATTATTGAATCTGGTTCGCAAGCAATTTTATTGCACAAACCAGAAGCAAATCAAAATGATTTCGCCATCATTTACAATACACTTCAAAAAGATCCAAGTAATTCGGAAAAAGAAGCTGTGTTGTATATTTATCGTCAGTTACGTAATGCCGTACCTGCAGATGATTCTACAGCTCGTGAAGTAATAAATAATTTGTTTTTCTCAGAAAAACGTTATGATTTAGGTGATGTAGGTCGTTTCCGTATCAATAAAAAATTAAATCTTAACACAAGTCCGGACATAAAAGTTCTGACTAAAGAAGATATTATAGAAATCATTAAATATCTGATTGAATTGATTAATTCAAAAGCAGATGTTGATGATATTGATCACTTAAGTAACCGTCGTGTGCGTACCGTAGGTGAGCAACTTTACAACCAATTTGGTGTAGGTTTGTCACGCATGGCTCGTACTATTCGTGAACGCATGAATGTTCGTGATAATGAGGTGTTTACTCCAATCGACCTGATTAATGCAAAGAGTATTTCTTCTGTAATTAATTCTTTCTTTGGAACAAATGCTCTTTCTCAATTTATGGATCAACAAAATCCATTGGCTGAGATAACCCACAAACGTCGTATGTCGGCTCTAGGACCAGGCGGTTTGTCGCGTGAACGTGCCGGTTTCGAGGTTCGTGACGTACACTATACGCACTATGGTCGCTTGTGTCCAATTGAAACTCCTGAAGGACCGAATATCGGTTTGATTTCATCATTGTGTATCTATGCTAAAATCAATGAATTAGGTTTTATTGAAACTCCTTATCGTAGAGTTGAAAATGCTGTTGTAGATATATCTAAGAACGGAATTGAATATTTTACTGCGGAAGAAGAAGAAGAATTAACAATTGCTCAGGGTAATGCACCACTTCGTGAAGATGGTACATTTATTCGTCCTAAAGTAAAATCACGTAAAGGTGCTGATTTTCCTGTAGTATTACCAACAGAGGTAAACTTAATGGATGTTTCGCCATCTCAAATTGCTTCTATTGCAGCTGCATTGATTCCTTTTCTTGAACATGATGATGCTAACCGTGCGTTGATGGGATCGAACATGATGCGTCAGGCAGTTCCATTATTGCGCTGTGAGGCTCCAATCGTCGGTACCGGTATTGAAGGTCAGTTAATTCGTGATTCACGTACTCAAATATCAGCCGAAGGAAATGGTATAGTTGAATTTGTTGATGCAGAGTGCATTAAAATACGTTATGACCGTACGGAAGATGAAGAATTTGTAAGTTTTGATTCAGCAGTAAAAGAATATAAATTACCAAAATTCCAAAAAACTAACCAGAATACAACCATAGACTTACGCCCACTTGTACGCAAAGGTGATAAAGTGAAAATGGGTATGATTTTAACTGAAGGATATTCAACTGAAAAAGGCGAATTGGCAATTGGTAAAAATCTGAAAGTGGCATTTATGCCTTGGAAAGGTTATAACTTTGAGGATGCTATTGTAATTAACGAACGTGTTGTTCGCGAAGATGTGTTTACATCTATTCACGTAGTAGAGCAACTACTCGATGTGCGCGAAACAAAACGCGGAATTGAAGAATTTACTTCTGATATTCCAAATGTGAGTGAAGAAGCTACTAAAGATTTGGATGAAAATGGTATTATCCGCATAGGTGCTCGCATTGAACCAGGTGATATTATTATTGGTAAGATTACTCCAAAGGGAGAATCGGATCCTTCACCTGAAGAAAAACTTTTGCGTGCTATCTTTGGTGACAAAGCGGGTGACGTTAAAGATGCGTCCTTAAAAGCAACTCCTTCATTATCGGGTGTAGTTATCGGAAAACATTTATATGCTAAAGCTCAAAAGAATAGAAAATCAAAATTAACTGATAAAGCTATTCTTCCAAGATTAGATGAAGAATTTGAAGCTCAAGCTAATATTTTACGCGAAACATTAATTGAAAAATTAATTATTTTGATAGGCGATAAAACATCTGCCGGTGTAAAAGATTTCTTAGGAACCGATATAGTTTCGCGTAATAGTAAATTTACTATCGAGCGTCTTCGTGAAATTGATTTCACATCTATTCAATTAAGTAAATGGACTACAGATAATCATAAAAATGAATTGGTTAAACAATTGATTATGAATTATCTAAGAAAATATAAAGAATTAGATGCTCAGATTAAACGTCAGAAATTTAATATTACCATTGGCGATGAATTGCCCAATGGTATTATTCAAATAGCCAAAGTTTATATTGCTAAGAAACGTAAGATACGTGTTGGTGATAAAATGGCGGGTCGACATGGTAATAAAGGTATTGTATCGCGTATTGTTCGTCAGGAAGATATGCCATTCTTAGCCGATGGAACGCCGGTTGATATTGTTTTGAATCCACTTGGCGTACCTTCACGTATGAACTTGGGTCAGATTTTTGAAACCGTTTTAGGATGGGCAGGAAAAGAACTTGGTTTAACATTTGCAACTCCAATTTTTGATGGAGCCTCATTAGACGATTTAAATACATGGACAGATAAAGCAGGAGTTCCTAATTATGGAAAAACCTATTTATACGATGGTGGTACTGGCGAACGCTTTGACCAAACAGCAACTGTAGGTGTAATTTATATGTTGAAATTAGGTCACATGGTTGAAGATAAAATGCATGCTCGTTCTATTGGACCATATTCACTTATTACTCAGCAACCTCTTGGTGGTAAAGCACAATTTGGTGGTCAACGTTTTGGTGAAATGGAGGTTTGGGCACTCGAAGCATTTGGTGCTGCACATATTTTGCAAGAAATACTAACAGTAAAATCGGATGACGTAATGGGTCGTGCAAGAACTTATGAAGCAATTGTGAAAGGAGATCCAATGCCTATGCCGGGTATTCCTGAATCGTTAAATGTATTGTTACATGAGCTTCGTGGTTTAGGTTTGAGTATCAATTTAGATTAAGAAGCCCCTAAATCCCCTAAAGGGGACTTAAAAGAGTTTATTAATATAAATTAAATTTTCCCAATTGTCAATTTCTAAATTGTAAATTGTAAATCAAAAAAAGTTATGGCTTTTAAAAATGATAATAAGGTAAAAAGTAGTTTTAATAAAATTTCAATCGGACTTGCATCGCCCGAAGAAATATTAAAACTATCAAGTGGCGAAGTACTCAAACCTGAAACTATTAATTATCGTACCTACAAACCTGAACGCGATGGATTGTTCTGCGAACGCATTTTTGGTCCAACCAAGGACTTTGAATGTCATTGCGGTAAATACAAACGTATTCGTTATAAAGGAATTGTATGCGATAGATGTGGTGTTGAAGTTACTGAGAAAAAAGTTCGTCGTGAACGCATGGGACACATACAATTAGTTGTTCCTGTTGCACATATATGGTATTTCCGTTCATTACCAAATAAAATTGGTTATTTATTGGGTATGCCAACAAAAAAATTGGATTCAATTATTTACTACGAAAAATATGTAATCATCCAGGCAGGTGTTCTCGATAACGGAGAAAATCTTGTAAAAGGTGAAATGCTTTCGGAAGATGAGTATTTGGATTTATTGGAAGGATTACCACGTGAAAATCAAATGCTCGAGGATTCTGATCCTAACAAATTTATTGCAAAAATGGGTGCTGATGCAATTCATGACCTGTTGAGCAGACTTGATTTGGATGTTTTGTCTTATGATCTTCGTCATAAAGCCAATACTGATACTTCGCAACAACGTAAAAATGAAGCTTTGAAACGTTTACAAATTGTAGAATCGTTTAGAGCATCAAAATTACGCAATAAACCGGAATGGATGATTGTTAAAATCGTTCCTGTAATTCCACCTGAATTGCGCCCATTAGTACCGCTGGATGGTGGACGTTTTGCAACATCCGATTTAAATGACCTCTATCGCCGCGTAATTATTCGTAACAATCGTTTAAAAAGATTGATTGAAATTAAAGCTCCTGAAGTAATTTTACGTAATGAAAAACGTATGTTGCAGGAAGCTGTTGATTCATTGTTCGATAACTCACGTAAATCGAGTGCAGTTAAAACAGACGCTAATCGTCCTTTGAAATCTCTTTCTGATTCATTGAAAGGTAAACAAGGTCGTTTCCGTCAGAACTTATTAGGTAAACGTGTGGATTATTCGGCACGTTCGGTTATCGTTGTTGGTCCTGAGTTAAAAATGCACGAATGCGGTTTGCCAAAAGATATGGCTGCCGAACTTTATAAACCGTTTGTTATCCGCAAATTAATTGAACGTGGTATTGTAAAAACGGTAAAATCAGCGAAAAAAATCGTTGACAGAAAAGACCCGGTCATCTGGGATATTTTAGAGTACGTGATGAAAGGTCATCCCGTATTACTAAACCGTGCCCCAACATTGCACAGGCTTGGTATTCAGGCATTTCAACCAAAATTAATCGAAGGAAAAGCAATTCAACTTCACCCACTGTCTTGTACGGCTTTCAATGCCGACTTTGATGGTGACCAGATGGCTGTTCACTTACCACTTGGTAACGAAGCTGTTTTGGAAGCACAAATGTTGATGCTTGCTTCACATAATATTCTAAATCCAGCCAATGGTGCTCCAATTACTGTACCTTCGCAGGACATGGTTTTAGGTTTGTATTATATTACAAAACCTAGAACAGGTGCATTAGGTGAAGGTTTAATTTTCTATTCACCTGAAGAAGCAGAAATTGCTTACAACGAAAAGAAAGTTGCATTGCACTCTTGGATAAAAGTTAGAACCAACGATTTGAACGAGCATGGTGAAATAGTATTGAAATTAATTGAAACCACTGTTGGTCGTATATTATTTAATAAATGTGTACCACCGGAAGTAGGTTATATTAACGAATTACTATCAAAAAAATCATTACGTGATATTATTGGTAACGTAATTGAAATTTGTGGTGTGGCTCGTACAGCAAAATTCCTGGATGATATTAAGGATTTAGGCTATTTCATGGCATTTAAGGGAGGTTTATCTTTCAATTTGAATGACGTAATTATTCCTGCCGAAAAAGAAACACTTGTAAAAGAAGGTAATGCCGAAGTTGAAGAAATTTTGAATAACTATAATATGGGATTCATAACTTTCAACGAACGTTATAACCAGATAATTGATACCTGGACACATATCAACTCGAAATTGTCGAATATTTTGATGAAACAACTTTCGACAGATAATCAAGGATTTAACTCAGTTTATATGATGTTGGATTCAGGAGCCCGTGGATCAAAAGAACAGATTCGTCAGCTTTCAGGTATGCGTGGTTTGATGGCAAAACCTCAAAAATCGGGTGCAGAAGGTGGACAGATTATTGAAAACCCAATTCTTTCGAACTTTAAAGAAGGACTTTCGGTATTGGAATACTTTATTTCTACTCACGGTGCTCGTAAAGGTTTGGCGGATACGGCTTTGAAAACAGCTGATGCCGGATATTTAACACGTCGTTTGGTGGATGTATCGCAGGATGTGATTATCAACGAAGATGATTGCGGAACTTTACGCGGTTTGATTGCCACTGAAATGAAAAACAATGAAGACGTAATTTCTTCGTTGTACGAGAGAATTTTAGGTAGAGTTTCAGTTCACGACATATATCACCCACTTTCGGGCGAAATTATTGTTAATTCAGGGGAACAAATTACAGAAGCATTAGCCAAACAAATACAGGAATCACCTATCGAACGCGTTGAAATACGTTCGGTATTAACTTGTGAATCGAAAAAAGGTGTTTGTGCTAAATGTTACGGACGTAACCTGGCAACCAATAAAATGGTTCATATTGGTGAAGCAGTGGGAGTTATTGCTGCTCAGTCAATTGGAGAGCCGGGTACACAGTTAACACTTCGTACTTTCCACGTTGGGGGTATTGCTTCGAACATTGCTGCTGAATCGAAAATTGTTTTACGTTATGATGGACGTATTGAATTTGACGAACTCCGTACAGTTGAGGCGATTGAAGATAATAAAAATACATATCAGGTTGTTGTAAGTCGTTTAGCCGAAATGCGTGTAATCGACAGCAATACAGGTATTGTGTTAACATCACAAAACATCCCTTATGGTTCGAAACTATTTGTGAAAGATGGCGATAAAGGGACTAAAGGACAGTTGATTTGTGAATGGGATCCATTTAACGCGGTAATTATTTCGGAAACGGATGGTAAAATTGAATTTGAAGATGTTGATGAAAATATCACCTTCAAAACTGAAACTGATGATGCTACCGGATTACGCGAAAAAATTATCATTGAGTCGAAAGATCGTAATAAAGTACCAAGTGCCCACATTTTGGATGCACAAGGAACTATTTTACGTACATATAACTTACCCGTAGGTGCCCACTTGGTATTGGACAATGGAGATAGAATTAAATCCGGTCAAATGCTTGTAAAAATACCACGTGCTGTAGGTAAAGCCGGTGATATCACTGGTGGTCTTCCACGTGTAACTGAATTATTCGAAGCTCGTAATCCTTCAAATCCGGCTGTAGTAACCGAAATTGATGGTGAAGTAAACTTTGGAAAAATCAAACGTGGTAACCGTGAAATGAGTGTAACATCGAAAACAGGAGAAGTGAAGAAATACATGATTCCACTTTCGAAACAAATTCTTGTTCAGGAAAACGACTTTGTACGTGCCGGAACTCCGCTTTCGGATGGTGCTACAACTCCAAATGATATTTTATTAATCAAAGGACCTACCGCGGTTCAGGAATATATTGTGAATGAAGTTCAGGATGTATACCGTCTGCAAGGTGTGAAAATTAATGATAAACATTTTGAGGTGATTGTTCGTCAGATGATGCGTAAGGTTGAAATTCTGGAACAAGGTGATACCCGCTTCCTAGAAAAACAATTGGTTGATAAGAACGAATTTTTGGAAGAAAATGATCGTATCTGGGGCAAAAAAGTAATACTTGATGCCGGTGACTCTGCTACATTGAAACCCGGACAGATTATTACACCACGTAAATTACGCGACGAGAACAGTGCTTTAAAACGTCGTGATATGAAAATAGTTGAAACACGCGATGCTGTTGCAGCTACTTCCAATCAGATTTTGCAAGGTATTACTCGTGCTGCACTTCAAACAAACAGCTTTATGTCGGCTGCATCGTTCCAGGAAACCACAAAGGTTTTAAATGACGCTGCAATCAATGGAAAAACTGACCGTTTAGAAGGATTGAAAGAAAATGTAATTTGCGGACATTTAATCCCAGCCGGTACAGGTCAGCGTGATTTAGATAAAATTGTTGTATATTCGAGAGATGAATACGATAAAAAAGTAGATGCACGTCGCAATGTATTGGATATGGAAGATAAAGATTCGGAAGAATAGATAAAAACGTTATTTGTTAATAGAAAGGCTTGTCAGTTTATATGACAAGCCTTTTTATATTAAATTCAAAAAATATTTTCAATTGAGAGTTCAATTTTTGATGCCAATTGTACTAACGATTTTAATCTTAAATGTGTTTTACACTTCAAATGAAGAACTCTCTGGCAATAGATGGCGAAGAATATTTTGTTCGAACATAGATAGTCAAACTTCTAAAATATCCATAATATATTCGTATTTTATCTGTGTTTATTTTTTTATCTAATAATGAGAGCCTGCGCAAAAACCTCAACTACATCTTCATTTATTCTAACCACTGTTCTTTATAGCTTATAAAATCTTACTTATTGTAGTTTGGTGGCATGGTTTGAAGGCTATGGCGGGACAAAATGCAGAAAATTCAGACTAATTACGCTATGCCGAACAGGTGCGATTATGAATAAAGTTTTAAAACATTTTTATATGACTTTTTTAAATCTGCAATTAATGATTCAGGCTGAATTACTTTTACATTTTCACCAAACGATAATATTTCCATAAAAAAATCATGCGTTATGAACATTGTTAGTTTTACGAGCAATTCATCTTGGTCATCTTTAAGTATTTGCTGAGATTCATGTAATGGCAATGTTTTAATGTATTTACCTTGATAAGGATCAAATGATAGAATTACTTCTTGTGGTTCATGTCCGTTGGGGCTAATAATGCCGAATGAGTATTTAAAGTGCTCATTTAAATTGAAATTATTGGGTAATTGAAATTTTTTATTGGTAATTTCCAAGTCTGATAAACGATCTAATGCAAAACTTTTCACTCTGTTATCTTTCAAATCGTTTGTTAACACATACCATCTATTCTTAAATTCTTTAAGCGCATAAGGCTCTGATATTCTATGTGTTATTTTGTCTTCCCAAAATTTATGGTAAGTAAAAGCGATTTGCACTTTGTTTTTAATAGCATGAAGTAAGCCATACAGGTTTTCTGTTCCTTGTGGTCGCCGTTTTTCAAAATGAATATAATCTGAAAGCCTATCGCTGATATTCAATGCATTAAAAGTGTCAAATGCTTCTAAAATGCGCTCATTTACTTCGGGTTGTTCATCGAAATCAATATAATAAACTTTTCGTGAAAAATCGTAAACAATATCAATGTTGTAAAGCGAACTGATATCCTCAATGTCCCTTTTGAAAGTTCGTTTTGAAATATTAAAATTATACTCTTGTAATTCTGATTCCAAAGAAAGATATTCTGATATTTCTTTAAAAGTTGCAGCTTGCTTTCTTAACTTTTTTATAATTAAACTATAACGCGTAATTGACTCTCTTTTTGACATAAAATTTATGCTTTTGTAAAACCTACTTTGACACTCTTGTTTTTTAACAATAATTCAGCATTGCAGAATTCAACAATATTATTGAAGTCAATAGAAATACCATGAATAATTTCATAAATTTCATTTTTTCTGATTATATTGTCTATTTGTCCTCCTGAAAAATCAAAACGATTAGCAAGCGTATTGCATTCATTTTCAGAAAGATTTGGCAATTTTGAATTCCAGATTTTAGCTTTAATTGAGATCTCAGGTTTTTGAAATTCAATTTTAAATAAGAATCGCCTTTCAAATGCTGAATCAAGATTTTTAACTAAGTTGGTCGTTGCCAAAAATATTCCGTCTAAATTTTCTAATTCTTCAAGCAATATATTCTGTATTGTATTTTCTGTTTGGTCAATATTTGAATTCCCAATTTCTTTGCGTTTTCCAATAATTGCATCTGCTTCATTAAACAGTAAAATTGGTTTCAGTTCGCAATCTTTGGAATACAATTTATAATTGGTAAAAATGCGTTTGATTATTTTCTCGCTTTCGCCAAACCACATCGATTTTGACTGACTTATATCCACTTTTATAATTTCACGGTTAGTTTCCCTGGCAATTTGAAAAACTGTTTCTGTTTTGCCAGTTCCCGGAAAACCATGCAGCAATGCAGTTATACCTTTCGGCAAACCCTTCATTTCCAATCTGTTTTGTGCTTCTGTGAAATTATTATCCTGCAATAGTTTTTTTAGAATCACTAGTTGTTTTGTTTCCGTATCGTTAAAATAAAGAGTTTTTGCAAAAATCTTTGATGGTTCGATAATATTGTTTTGAATAACTTTTCTTTTAGTAAATAGTTTCAAACCACAATCTTCAATCAACTTATACGATTTTTCAGAAAGCTTAATCTCTGTATCATTCAGAAATTTTGACTCAATAATTTCAATTAAATTTTGATGTATTAAGTCATTCTCTTTCGACATTATTTTTTGAACATATTTAATTTTTTGTATAGGATTATCAAAAATACCTTTAGTGGTTCTATCTACATCAATAGATTCATTTCCACTCAGTGTTTTCCAGATTATATACAAATAAACATATTTATCTTCAGTTTTGAAATCAAAATCATCAAGCATTTTTATTAATGGGAATTGCACATTTGATTTTATCAATCTACTTGTCCGAATAAAAAGATCAACAGTAGTTATTTCATCCTCATCGCGCTGTTCTCCAAGTTTATAAATTTTTTCTAATAGTTCTATTACATCACTAATTCCTTCATCTCCAAGCTGTGGCAATGGCATGTTATTTAAAATTGCTTCAGTAACTTTTTCATTTATTGTAAACTGATTATTTGATAAAGCTAAATTTATTCTGTGTATTGATTTCTCCTTAATAAGAATTCCTTTTGAATATAAATTTTCAAAATCATCACTATACTCAAGTAATTTCATAGGATTACAATCAAAATAATCAATTAAATCATTGAAATCAACCCTATCACCTTTGTAATTGAGCGAAAAAACCATAGCCACAAGCAGTGATTGAATGCTTGAAATCCCGAAATAATTGGAAAGCTCTGTTAACTCATTTGTTGCTTTTTCAAAAAATGCAGATTCGAGTTTGCAATCTTTTGATTCTTCATAGATTTTACCTATGCTTCCTAATAGTCTGATTTTAATTGTCTGTTCCATATCTTTGTATTTTTTGTACAAAGATATGGGCAGAGGCAGACAAAGGGTGGCAGAGGGAAAATGTTATTTTGAAATTAGTTTAAACAAGAACTATAGTTTTTATTACGTAATCTATAGTCTTTTGATTTACTAAAAGTTGCTCAATCGTCCTTTTACCTTTTTCATAATTTATTCCTGTAAAAGGAGTATCAATAATATTTGGTTTGCACCATAAATCTTTTCCTGTATAGTGAACATAATTTCCACCACCACCACCACTACAAACTCCAAAGCCACAAATTGAATTAGCTAGAGTGAAATCCTCATTATCAATTAACTTGTTCCAATCTTTATTTATATAGGCTGCAACCCCAGTTCCGTTACCATCATAAAACGCTAATAAATCACCTTGTTCATTAGCCAGAAATACTTTCAGACTGAGCCACGCTTTAATAAATTTTTCAACTTTGAAATTGGATACATCAAAAATATTCTCTTCATTAATACATTGTTTCACAAAAGTAATGCAATGCAAAAGCAAATTGTTTGAATTTAGTAACTTCATAAAATCAACTTTCAACAAATGGCTTCTATTTAATGAGGAGAATAAAACACCTTCAAATTCCCAAGAAGCCCTATAAATATGTCCAATCTTATTGCAGCCAATAAAAATACGAAATAATCTAAACATATTGGCTAATGCTGGATTTGTTATTGCGTTTTTATCCGATCGAATTAAATCTATAGTTGATTGATAATTTTTATAAATAGTTTGCAGTTTTTCGAAATTAATATTAAAATCTGAATCTAACTTTGGAATTTCGCAATCTTCATTTTTCATCAAAGATGTTTGAAATAGAAATGTCAAATCTCCCATAAAATCACGATAATCTTCGAATTCTTCTAATAAGTCTTTGTATTCTAAAAGTAGATTTTTTTGTTTTTCTTCAGTATTAAACCAACAATTAAAATGAATATTTTGAATCGTAGTTAGAGTGTTTTCTGTTGTTTTGTATTGCAGAATACTCTCTAAAGATTCGGACTTTTCAATTATCTGTAACACATATCTCCAGTCTACAAAATTATTGTTTCTCTCTTTCCATTTTTGATCAAAATAATTTTTTCGCAAACGTCTTAGAAGTTGATAGCATTCGGCCTCTTTATTTCCAAACTTTGATATAAACGACAATAACGGAAGTATTATGTTTTGTTGTTGTATTTTGGACAAACTTCTAATATCAACAATGCTTTTAATTTCTTTGTTATCATTGATAAACTTTAATTGTTTTTGAAATTTCACTTGATTTAAGTACTCAATAAGAAACTTAAGAGCGTCGAAAATTGAATGTATTTTCTCTAAATATAATTGGCTATTTTCGTCTTTTATAAGAGCCTTTGATTTTTTAATAACATCTACATCATCTTGTTGGTCAATTATCTGAAAACACCAGTAAAGAAATTGATTAACACCATTATCAGCTATATTCTCTTTCTGTTTGTCTCTGAATTTCCAATACCAACTTTCTCTATCTTCCCATTGTTTAGCAAAATCTTCAGACTCAAATTTGCCTAACAAAATAGGCTTGATATTTTCGGAAACAGTCAAACTTTTTCCTGTAGTATTAATAATTACAAAACGCTCTTCACCATGTTTTTTGTCTTTTACATCATAATATTGAATCATAATATGATTTATTAGAAACTCGGAAAAATTTAAATAATTTAAATCTTTGGTTGTGTTGAGCTTTTTTTCAATAATACCCATAGCATTTAGAATGCTAACAATTGATGGATCCAAATTATATTCACTAAAGTACCAAGATTGTTTTTTTAGACAAAAGGATAACAGAGTTTCATCTTTATCTAATTTTCTATTTTTCATTTTTACTTGATATTCATGATTGAACGATTCTAATGCTAATTCTCCAACAAAGAATTCATTGACCAAATCTCTTAAAAAAAATACGGTACTTTCACGTACAGCATATTGCAAATATGGTTCTTTGTCATCTTGTTTTTCTTCAAAATCAGAAATCAAACAACCTTTTAATTTATTTTTCATTTCCCCTTCTTGCAGTTTTCTATAAAGCATCCCAATGATTAGATACAGAGTTGTTAATCTTTGTTGCCCATCAGTCAAATAGATATGATTTTTAGGAGATTCATAAACGTCAATTTTTCCAAGTAAAACATCTTCATTCTTATTTTCAGATTCTTCAATCAAAGTATCTAAGAAGCCACTTACAATGTCAATATTCTTTTCACCATGGGTTTTATCTCCCCAACAGTAATCACGTTGGAAATCGGGGATTATTAGTTTTCTATTTTTGGTAGATAGCAATTCTAAAATTGAATAATATTCGTTACTTTTTAATTCCATAATACTCATTTATTTGATTGATAGTTCTTTTTTTATTGTTAATTATCTCTGTTGCATTCCATTTTGACAGAGCAAATATCGAAATTGTGTGTAAGAGATTTCTGCTTTTAAAATCGCTTGACATATCAAAATAGCTTAATTTTTTGTCATTAAAATCTTTTGCTCCAAAGACAGAATTATCTCTACCATATAATAACGCTAAATTGCCTATGCAATGTATACTTCCTTCTTTAAATTCGTTGTCAACGAAATTTAACTGGTTTTTTTTTGATTTTGGGTAAATGTGTTCCAAGGATCGATTTCCCCAAATTGAAAAATCAAAATTTCTCTTTAGTTTAGTATCTTGTAATAAGTTTAATTGTAATAGAAAACGAAAAGCAAATTCTTTTCTTTTATCATTTATTTCTGAATCATTTTCATCCCAATAAACATACTTTTCATTTATAAGTGCAATTGCATCCTCGGCTTTTCTGGTTTTTATAAAAATTTCCTTTTCTTCATTTTCATTAATTTTTATTTTTTCAGTCGCATTATTTATTATTTCCAAATGAGTAGCTTCAACCAATGACCATTTGGCATATTCTTCCAAGCTTATTTTATTAGTTATTTTTGAGTCTAAGAAGTAACAAAGGGATTCTTCTTTTGAGCTACTTGTTTTTAAAATTAATCCTAGAAAATTGTGAAATTTATAGTTGTTATATAAATCTTCAAAGGTTTTTTGTAGTTTTCTTAATCCTTCAAAATTCAATTTGGAATTCTTAAAATTGTCAATGAATTGTGCTTTGAAATTATCAAATGAGAAAACTTTTGCTTTGCTGTCTTCTTTTCCATTTATTTTCCTATATGTTACAAGTAAATAATAAAGAGGATGTTGTGTGTCCCCTATTCCATAAAAAGACTTCACATCCTTTTTATTCCACCAATATAACCATTTATCCCAGTTACGTGCTAATCTTCCTCTGTCTTCGTTAATTTTCCATTCAAAACCGAAGTATTCATTCTCATCTTTCAGATTATCATTAATTACTATTCTGGATGATTTAATTAGTAAATCTGACTTTATTAGTTCCTCATCTTTCATTATAGCCTTTAAGCCATTCAATGCAATGAAAGTATTCACGGCCTTTTCTTTTGGAATTCCATTATAGAGCAGAAAAACTTTTTCGTGAATGAACTTTGAAAATCCATTTTTATCAATCTCCTTTGTTCTTTCCAGTATTACTTTAATTGCTTTTTTGAAATAATGAATATCTTGAGGGTCTTCATCATTATATTCAACATATTTATCATTCTTTTGAATTATGTTATTCAACCATTCGTGGGAATCATTCCTAACGGCATAAATCATTTTTGCTGTAAGTAATTCTTTTTCACCCAAAACAGTAAATATCAGAAACAATGAAGTTGTTCTTTGTTGCCCATCAACAAGAACTATTCTTTTATTTTCTTCTACTATTGTAACTGCTTCAATAAAATATTCATTTAAATTGTCATTAAATGCTTTTATCAAATTATCGAGAAAAAATTCTAATGAACTTTCCTTGTCTCCATCTTTAACTGACCATTTATATCCTCTCTGATATTCGGGAATTACAAAAGTACCTTTGTTAAAATACTCATTTACGTTGATTTTTCTTTCCATTCTTTACGTATTTCTTTATTTATTTAAATGTTTCAAATACAATTCTGCACACGCTCTTGCATCACTTAATGCATCGTGATGATTCAATGCTATATTATGTATTCTGCATAGCGATGACAAGTTATCTCTGTAAATTTGGTAGGTGCAACGCTTAACATAAACAGGCTCTTGCATACCATAATATTCTAGTGTTTTACATAAAACGGGAAAATCAAATGCCAAACCATTGTGTGCAACTACGGTTTGATCTTTTATATACTGTTCTACTTTATGCCAAATTTTATCAAAAGTTGGAGCGTTTGCGGTTTTTGATGGGGTAATTCCGTGAATGTCAATAAACCTGTCCCAATAATAATTATTTGGTGGTTGAACTAATAAATTTATTGGTATAGGCGCTTAGACCGCCCACTATTTTTATAATTGCTACTTTTGTAGCATGAATCAACGAAATCAATTTTTAGGTGTGAATTCAATAAAGTTTCACAAAGCATTTTCAACAGATGAAGATTGTTATCGCTATTTATCA
>CAMBSB010000066.1 GCA_945870155.1 Paludibacter jiangxiensis
CCTGCCGTTTTTCTTGCGCAAGTCGGTCATGGGCGATTCGGCCGAAGAATTGATATATTCCACCCATTCTGAAAATTCCTGAACCGTGCCACTACCCACATTTCCACAAATTACAGGTTCGCATCCTACCTGTTCGCAAAAGTCCAGAAACTCATGTGTTCCAAAACTATTATCTTCGGTAACCCCTCCCCAATGTATATTCACAATTTTTTTTCGGTTTGCTCGTGGTCCAATCCCATCTTTCCAATGATAGGTATCAGCAAAACAACCTCCGGGCCAACGCATGTTAGGTACACCAATTTCTTTCAGAGCCTTCACCACATCATTGCGTATACCTCGTGTATTGGGAATAGAAGAATTTTCGCCAACCCAAATTCCTTCGTAAATACATCTTCCCAAATGTTCGGAAAAATGCCCGTATACATGTTTACTAATTTTGGTTTTGCCCAAATCGCAATTAACAACCAGCTTATTATCTGCACTTTGCGAATAAACAATACCAGCCATTAAAGCCAGCAGGAAAACTGTAATTGATTTCATTAGATTTATAAATATAAAGTTTTTAATTAGTTACTATATTTCTTATAAATAGACTTTTACAGTAAAAATCTATTTTGTTCCCCACGATTTGTTAGGATCTTTGCCCATACTCAATTCTAACAAACCGCCTTTTCTAAAATCTTTTTCTTTAAACCAGAAAGCAGATAAAGGATTGCCGTTGAGTTTGGCCGATTGTACAAAAACATTTTCGGGGGAATTGTTATTGACTTTTATTGTGAACAATTTTTGACCATCCGCTTCTAACCGAAAGGTAATTTCATTAAACTTCGGACTTGTAATTTCAAAAACTGGTTGAGCGGCAGTTAATCCGGTTGAAGAACTTATTCCCATGCTCATTAATGCACTCAGCGAAGCCATGATGCCCTGATCCTCGTTTCGTCTACCATATCCCCATTCGTTAGCTTGTGTTTTAGAGAAAGTTAAATCATGCACTTTGCGTGTCCAATACTGCGTTAGCCAGGGTTGACCAGCCTTATTGAACAGCTCATGCATCCACAAATCCGACTGATTGCCATAATTTACCCAACCTTCGCCATATTGGTACATAAATCTGCTCTGTTCAGCTTTTCTGAATTGCTCATCGAGTCGTGTACAGAAAGCGGTGTTACTTCCCATAGCTTTTGCCATATTGGCTACATCGTGCATAATAAACCAGGTAAATTGTGCCGCATTTCCTTCGACAAATCCCTTGTTATATCCCCCAAGAGGGTCGAAAGGCTTACGCCAGTTTCCGTCCTGCTCACGAATCCAAATGTATTTAAATTCAGGATGGAAAATATTTTGCCAGTTTGTTGAAAGTTTCGTAAACAGCTTGTAATCTGTCATATTCCCCGATTTGCGAGCAAGTTGCGCAACAACCCAGCTTGTAAAACAATTTTCCATGGTTATGCTAGAGCTTCCCCAGTTTTTTTTATCAACAACATAGCCTTTATCAATAAAGTCAGTCATAGCCAAATGGTCCCGTTTTATTAGCTGATAGGCAGCTGCAGCGTTTTGCCCCATCATATTCATAGCCAATGCACGTGCAATTATTGGTGTAGCTTGCGAACCGGTCATAATGTAACAGGCTCTGCCACCCCATGCACCATGTACTAGTCGATGTTCCGGGTCTATTTCGCTCATCAATAAAAATCCTTTAGCAAAATCGTTTATCATATCCTGATAAACCATACTCCAAAGTGTATTCAGGTTATTAAAGGTCCACCAGAATGAATCGGAATTATGGAGATGAAAGTCAGGTTTACTACTTGCCGGATATACTTTGATTTCGGCCAATCCGGGTGAGCTTCCGTAAGTTTTTTCGGCAACAAACTCAACCCAATTTATTTTTCGGGCCGGAAAAATGAGTTCGGTAGGTGTGCCACTTGCTCTTAGACTATCAATTTTAATTTCCGAACCATCGCTAAACACCATTCTTCCTGAACTGATACCATTCGATTTATTACATCTGTTGTAAATATCTATTCGCGAGATTTCCTGAGCCACTTTCCAGGTGAGTCTGATACGCGGTTTTTTTTCACCTTCAGCAACCCACTCATTTGCTCCATCCACTCCTACAATTCCATCAGTAATTCCATTCATACTATTTTTGCCCGATGAGGCTGTTGTGTTGGATAAGGTTGCAATATTTATAGCAGGCGGTAAATGTCTTACAATCAACTTCCCGATATTGAAGTCAGCATACGTTCCCGAAACATCATCGACTATACCACGGCCAACCAAACTATGGAAAATGTCAGTATAAAATTTTATGAGTTGATTTTCGGTACCTTTTACCTGGATACGCGACAAGCGTTCGTTCCACTCTTTTCGTGCATCGGCTCTAATTTGATCGAAATTCCAGCCCGGCAATTCAGCATTAAGGTTTTCGCGTGCGTAAGTGGTTCCACAGTAAGAAATTGCTGTTTTCATTCCAATTTTTTCGCCTTTTTGAACGTTAAAACGAAGGAATGCACCAAAATTTGGTCCACTGAATTCAGATACATCGTTTACAAGCAAACTATCTGTATATACATTAAAATTTTCAAAAGACTTATCGAACGACACTACAAAGAATATTTTATAAATGAAATTGGCATTTATACGGCAATTCATCTCACCCTCCAACTGTGTGTTATTTATTTTTCGTAAAGTACCTCCTGCCGAATTTGCCTCATTTTCAATAATATATTCGCTCATTGGTAGTGCAATTTTAGCTTCGCCCGAATGATTAAACGTAAAACGGGTGAACCCAACACGACAAGTAGCAGTGAGTTCAACATCAATATTATATTTATCAAGATGGACTTTATGATAACCTGGTTCGATAACCTCCTGAGACTTTTCAAAGCCAGATTTCCAACCTTCGCGACCTTTGCGTACATCAACTGCCCCTGTAAAAGGCATAAAAGCTGGTCCGATTGAATGATACTGATGCACGTGGCTAAAACGAACAATTTCATTAAAACGGTTATCGTAGCCACCATCCCAAGGCACGCCAAGTAATGTTTCGGGCGATAAATTTACCATTCCCTGCGGACGAGTTGCACTTTGAAAAAAGAACCAGCGTTCGTAAGCAGCCCCGATGTCGGGTTTTACGTATTTTGCATAATCAACCTGCGAAAACAAAAAACCAGACTGCATGAAGATTAACAGTATTATCGAAAATCGTACACGCATAATGTGATAAAATAAAATTTAATGGTTATAGAATATAACTTAATTAACTCAAAAGCATTTAGTTAAAACACTATACATTACTTTGCAAGTTATTAGTCTACAATGAATTTCTGTGTGTAAACATTATTTCCCTGACAAAGTCTCAACAGGTAAATACCTTTTTTTTCCATTGGGAAAGAATAATCAGTTTCCGAAATTTTTGTATTTTTAAGTAGCACTCCCTGTATGGAATAAACCTGCAAATGCGATTGAAGAGATGACTCAGGAACACGAATCCGAACAGTTTTCTCAATATTATTGTAGCTTATATTTAAGTGAGGTTTTGCTTCATTTATTGGCTTAACAGCTGTTGTTGTTTCAAGTCGCTTAACCTCAATATCCAAAAATGCAGCATTACCGTTTTGTATAATAAAACCGGTTTTTCCGCTAAGTATTTCGAGTGGAATATTGTCGGCATAGTTTGTTTGATTAATCCATACACTTGCTTTTCCGGCAATGCACTTTATCTGTAGATTATATACCACATTTTGAGTTGCCGAAAAATTAATGGCTGCAATCTTCTGACGCGACTGTGTATTTCCTGTTTTATTATACACTTTATAAATACCCGACTCTGATGCGGTTTTGCTTAATAATACATAATAATACTGCTCATGTTCAAAATTTACATCTTTTTTGAAATACCCCATAAACAATACTCCGGCACCATCATTTGCATTGACAGTAGTTAGTTTAAGGTTTGTTTTAATCTCAAAATCATTGAATATATAAGAACCATGAGCACAAACATTACCGGGGATACCAATGTTACTTTCGGTATTTGAGTTGGAAAGTATAAGTTCGCCGGCATTATTAACCCAAACACCTCTGAAATCGTTTCTGTTTTTAACCGGGAGATTACTAACAAAATCATCAGAATAGTACAACTTGCGTGGATAATACAAGTTTTGTTCACTCTTATCGGCTTGATACATATCAATCTGGCTTAAAATGTAATTGTTGAAAAAATAGTCGTGATCAGCGTTCCTGAGTGCCGATATCCAAAACTTACCCGAGGTTTGACCAAGCGTGAACGGGTTTTTGACTTCATCGCCAAACGTCCAAACAAGTTCATTTTTAATATATGGGAAGTACCACTCAATAGCACTTTTTATCGAGCGTGTATCGGTAAGTGTATTTTTCCAGTTGAACAGGTCAAATCCTAAATTCTGCGACATGTTCATTAGCATAATCAATCCATCTAATGCAAACGAATTATACATGGATGCATTTGGTCGACTAAGTTCTAAATGCATACCACCGGTTACGTATTTATTAATCTTTTGATTTCCATAGGCATCCTGCACAAGAGTATTGTTTCCAATCTGATTTTGTATACGATTGGCTGTAACTTTGTATTTCATATATCCTTTGGCTGTAGTAATATAATCAACACCATTATAGGTATTCAAATACATCCATATTCCAACAAGTAATGCATCGTAATAAATACCGTGATTATTATTGCCTTGTGCGCGGCCTTCATTCAATCCTTTCTGACTGGTTTGCAGCCAGTTGGCAAAATTATAGCACCATTTTTTCATGGCGGCGTCGTCAGTTTGAGTCCACTCGCCTGAAGGACGAATCATTTCGATACCTGCTAAGATATTGGGTAAAACACCGCTAATATCGATTATACCCCAACCTGTGCCAGTTTTGTTTACCGGATCAAAGGGGACAATTGAGGCACATTCGAAGTTTGGCTTCATCGCAGTTTGTGAGTTGACAAACCAAGCTCGAAGCTGATCGGCTGCTTTTTTTGCAAATGCATTATCGTTTGATACCCAGTATGCTTTCGAACACCAGGTTGTTACAGCAATCATTTTTGTTAATCGCGGACCATCAAATTTATTCATCACATCATAGTTTAAGCCCAATGCTTCGTTGGCTACCCAGGGTGTTCCATCTGTTTCGTGACCTGCAACCGGATAAAAATATCCTGCAAACGAAATATAGTCATTGACGGTAATTTTAGCTAAATCTTCGGCAAAGAAATACTTTTGCCAATCAGTTCCTTTTTGAGTTACAGTTACAATTGGCTCCGACAAATATGGAGTGGCCGTTGCTATAATAGCATCTTTCACAGGTTTTATTTCCAGATCGTTTGCCAGTGCTTTGCTCCTGTTTTGTATAAGAATTGCTTCGTTGTATTGAATGAACTGAGTACTTTGCGCACTTGACTTCCAACAATTTATGAGAAGCGTAAAGAATAACAATACCGGAAAATACAATTTATTCATTGAATTGGAATTTACACAATTATTTTAAACTTGTATTACTTTGCAAGAGGATAAAGCAATGCCAATCCATGCACACTTCCCGAACGTTTTCCGGTTTGCGACGACACGCGAACCACAATTCTATCTTTATTTTTAAGTAAATCGGCCGGCACGCTGAAAACCGGATTTATAAACTGTGGTTTGGTCGCTTTTTTGTAAATATACTCGCCTACTTTTGATCCATCCACCAAAATATCCATAGCACAGTTTTCCGAATCTCCTGTCCATAAGGTTAAGCGTAATTCTAACGGTTTTGCATTTTCATTCTGAAAATCGGGGAGTTTTAACGTCCACTCCATCCATCCATCAACATCCGTTATTCTATAGTCGCGGTTATAACGCATCCAACCTCTCCAATATGTTTTAAAGCTTCGGTAGCTATGTTCCTTTTCCGACAGTGGATAAATACCCACTTCATCTATCTTACGTCCTTTCTCCGACATCTGAAACTGCACATCTTCTTTTCTCCTTTTCAGCTCATCTTTCCACTTTTTGCGTGCAATAAAATTCCAGAACGAAGTGTACCCGTTTTCGGTACAAGCATACATGGGTTTAAATACTACATGCTTATTCTCGCTTTCAATTAGCGATGTTTTGAAGAGCCCTAATGGTGCTGTAAAGGTAGCAAAAGTTCCAGACGCTGGCTTTAATTCAGCTAACACTGACTCTTTGTTTGTAGCCACAACATAAGCCTCACGAACTCCGGCCGGCACAGTACCTGCAAGCAAAGTAGGTCCATAAAAAAGAGCAATGCAATTCGGATTATTTTTAAATGTCTCGTAACGTAATTTCATAGGGAAATGGACAACCACCACATCGTTGGCTTTCCATGTACGTGAAACAACTAACCAGTTATTTTGAAGTGTAGCATTGTCAATTTTTGTACCGTTTACACTCACAACAAAATCGTTACCTGCCCAAGACGGTTTTCTGATATGAAGATTAAAATCAACTGGGTTTTCAAGCTTCGAAATAATTATACGGCTCGATTCAGCATTAGGGAATCCTGTTTCCTGGCGTAGTTTTAACTTCTTATCGTTCCAGTTGAGCTCCGATGCAATAAACTGACTGACATATAAATCGGTTGCATTTGGCGACTGAAAATAAATTAATTCGCCATAACGTGCATGATTTTCCATGCCGGTTCCCTGGCAACAAGCAGATGTCTTTCTAGGGTCGTAAAAAGTGCGTATAGAACCAGGAGCAATAGGTACGTACGATAACATTTTTCCACTTACAGCATCTTGCGAAGCAAAAATCTGATTCAGCAAAGCTCTCTCCTGATAGTCGGAATACTTAGCGTCAGGATTCCAGCACATCAGATGTGAACTCAGTTTTATCATATTATAGATGTTACAAGTTTCGGTAGTATTATAACTCAAAGCTAGGAATAGTGAATCGGGGTTTCGAAAATGTTCCTGATCCGAATTTCCTCCGTTTGGGTATGTGTAATGCTCAATAACATGATCCCAGAAACATGAAGCATTGTGTTTTGATTCCTTGCAACCGTTAATATTGTATTGTTCGGCTAATCCTACAAATTTTGGAATAGTTGTATTGGCATGCAAATCTTTAAATACCTGATGCCCCTTGCAAGCATTATCCAAAACCGTTTTCTGGTTAAAGCGAATACTCAAGTCCAGATGTTTTTTATCAAAAGTAATTTTATACAATTGAGCCAACACATCATTCATTCCACCATATTCCGTTTCGAGCATTTTTTGCATTTGTTCTTCGCTCAGCGTATCTGTTTTTGTCTTAGTCCAATCAACAAAACGCAGCAAAACGTCGAAGGCCTGTTTATTGTCGCAATACCTATATTGATCGAGCAACCCTTGTGCAATTTTATGCAAATTGTACCAGGGAACATCGGCCCCCTTTATACGATCTCCTTTTACCCCCATAACTCTGTCAACACCCACTTCGGGGAAAGTACTCACATATCCGCTACCTGTTTTTGCCTGACATTCGGCTAAACCACTTACAATTACAGCTGCACGATTTTTTAGAGCTACGTCGCCGGTGGCCAAATACATTTGAGCAGTTGCACTTAAATAATGACCTAACAAATGACCTGTATAACCTTCTCTTTCATAATAATCAAGTACATTTGATGGTATACCTGCTACAACCCTTACCGGATGTAAAAATTTATCGGGTTCGAGGATGAGCAACCACGATTTTTCCTGTTCCTGTCGACGGAGAAATGGGCCATCGAGCAAACGTACATTAGTGATTGAGAACTGTTTAAGAGCCACATTTGATTTTGACTGTTCGGTATTTTTGTTTTCGGCATTTATACCTGCACTAAAAACAATAAAAAAAACAAATACGCTGAACGTAATGAGATTAAAAGCATTTTTTGCCATTGTATAAAAATTATAGTAGAAATTAAAAAGTTAATATATTTTGTAAATTGCTAAATATACAGGTACAACTTGTTATTTGTCAGAGTATAATGATGAAGCAGCAATTTTTTGTTTCACATTATCAGAACTGGTTATAAATATGTTCAGCACTTCGGTTAGCGATGTGTCAAAATAGGCAAGTTTGAGTTTGTAAAATCCTTTTTCGAGATAGATAGTTGCTGTTTTGGTTTTTTTTCCATGCAAACCATCATTATTTATCAACTCATAATCTTCGAGCCAAAGTACCGAACCATCGTCCGATTGCAGCTCAAATGAATAAATGGCACTTTCGGTTATTTTCAGATAGCCATTATACAAAAGCTGAAAATCATCCTCACGTTTTTTTATCAAATCAAGATCAATTCTATCGGCTTTAGCACTGAAAAGTGGTTTTAGTTTAAGTATCTGTGAAGTTTCGGTAATATTGTTATTTTCAAAATACGCATAATTTATTCCTTTATTTAACGAAACTTCGGCCGACAAAGGTAATACATTTGCTTTTACATAGTTGATAGTCTCTACACCCGATTGTGTGCCATCATTACCTATTGCAATGGCTTTAACTTCGGTAGATTTATCGAAACGTATTAAACTGTTGTATTTTAATGCTGATTTATCGGGCAATTTACCATCCAGGGTATAGTATATTTCGGAATTCGGATATTTAAAAAATCCTGTTTCCTGTTTGTCTTTAAAAAATGAATATGTATTGCTAAACTCAGGATTAAACACGTATTTTTCGGTATGAAACCAAACCGACATGGGTGACACCTCCCGATTATTCCAGGCATAATAAGGTATTGCTGTAAAGGGAACTACCTTCTTTTCTAATTTATGTCCACTTGTTTTAGTATATGCAATGGCTTTACCATTAACAATACAAACACCATTGAGCAAGTCCTTTTTATAAGTTACATTAAAGCTTGTGTTTTCGGGCAAAATCATTTTCAATACATCTGCCTTATTATCAACACCTTCCAGGCAATAGGTTATTGGACCTCTTACAAGGCACACTTTATTCAAATCATCCTTTACATTTTTATTGGCAACAACTCTACGTACCGGCATTGGCAATTGCAGTGTAACTTTGTCGCCCGCCTTCCAACGACGTTGTAACTGAGCATAACCTTTTACAGTGGTGTAAGCTTGCTTTTTTCCATTGACCAAAATTTCAGGTTTTTCGTTGAATGTATCGGCAAATGTATATAAATCACCCGGCAAAACAGCATTCGCCGCCCAACATGGAATTCGAACCTGCAAATTAAAATCGCTTGGTTTTTCGGGATTTACAGCAATTTCAATTTTACCATCCCACGGATATAGCGTGTTTTGCTTTATGTTAACTTTGTTTGTTTCAATCTGCACAGCTGTTTCGCTTGCTATAAACAAATTAACAAATAAGCTATTGTCTTTTTGGGCATACACGTAGCCGGGCAGTGAAGCTAAAAACCGAACATCGTTGCTCGGACAGCACGAACAATCGAACCATTCCGATCGTTTGTATTCGCCTTTAGATTCTAATGGATTTGGGTAAAAAAACTTCATTCCATCCAACGAAATACCCGATATCATACCGTTGTAAAGTGTTCGTTCAAGCACATCGATGTATTTGCTATCACCATGCAAACAAAACATACGGTAGTTCCAGAAAATATTGGCAATCTGGGCACAGGTTTCGTTGTAAGCCGACTCATTGGGCAATTCATAGTTTTCACCAAATGCCTCTCCCTCATGTTTTGCTCCTATACCACCATTTATGTATAATTTTTTATTTACAACGTTTTCCCAAATTTTGTCAATGGCATCAATATATGCTTTGTTTCCTGTAAGAGCCGCCACATCGGCAATACCGGCATAAAAATAGCCCGCACGAACAGCATGCCCTACGGCTTCGTCCTGCTCAAAAACCGGTTTATGATCCTGATTATATTTACTTCCTGTAGGCGAAATCTTTCCGCGTTCATCAACAAAGTATTGTGCCAGTTCAAGATATCGTTTATCGCCGGTTACACGGTAAAGTTTTGCAAGTCCCATTTCAATTACCTGATGCCCCGGAGCTACACGAATTTTATCTTTTCCAATGGTATTATAAATAAGATTGGCATTTTTGATAGCCATATCAAGCATAGTTCGCTTTCCTGTTGCCTGAAAATGAGCTACGGCTGCTTCGTAAAAGTGACCGCTGTTGTAAAGTTCGTGGCTACCCGAGAGTCTGTCGTTTAACCATCTGGCACCTCCGGCATTTCGATGTGGTTTTGGAGGGTTCATCGTGCGGAAAGTGTACAGATACCCATCGGGCTCCTGAGCACTTTTTATTAGTGCTATTAAATTATCAAGGTACTTGTCAAGATTAGCATCGTAATGATTATGAAGCGAGTACGATGCTCCTTCTATTATTTTGTAGGGATCGGTATCGTCAAAAGCAAATACAGAGCAATAATGTTCGCTCTCTGACTGTTGTTTCAATACCCTCGATGCAAGTTCAAAGTTTTTCATTCGGTTTGTTTTCTCACATTTATCGAAAGCAAAGGGAATGGTAGTTTTTTCATTTACTTCCAACCGTTGTTTCCAAAATGTATCGGTAAACTTTACCTTTGTAAACTCAACAGGTTTATAAGGATAATCGTTGCTTTCCACTGCAAACACCATTAAGGGTATTAATACAGCAACTGTGAGAAAAGTTGATTTATTCATATCATATTTTAATTGTATAATTTACACTTTAATTTACAAGGCAAAAATACACTATATTACATGGCTGCAATAATACTATTTTGCTAAATCAGACTTTAAATTTGAAAAATATACAATTAATTGGTGCGTATTAATCAAATTAAAACGCGTCCGTTTCGAGTGAGTAAATACCAATCAACCCATGATATACTTTAACTGATGCTGAATAACATCCTGCTTTCCACTGAATTCGTTGTCCATTAACAGGAAATATAGCCGGATATGTTACTCCTTTATGAATGGCTGATGTAATTAAAGTTCCATTGACATAAGGTTTTACCTCGCCAGTGCTGAATTTTGAGAAAGTAATTTTTAATTCAATGGTAAATGGGGTATTTACAATAGGCCGTGAACTTGTAGCTGTATGTAATGTGTAGAATAAAGGATAACCTGGTTTTGCAGTTGCCGTTCCATCTTCTGCCCACTGATAATCGTAGACCAAACAAGAAATGTAGTTTGCATTCATAGTAAGCACCACAAGTGGAGCATATGCTGTGTTTCCATTTTTATCAGGAAAGTTCCAACACATAGTTTGCATCACCCATCCGCCCATATTTGCACTTTTTGAATCTGCTCTGTCGGGCAAAATAAATTTCCCTTTAATGGAATATGTTTTGTCATTTCCAACAAAGTTAAACAATAACCTATTTATTTCACAACGCGATTTAAGCAAAGGGTCATTGTTGTTGAGGTATGCCCACTTTATACTCGCCGAATCTTTCCAAAGCCCTCCATTGTATTCTTCGGCATTCCAACCAAGTGCGAACCCATCTTTCATTACATCTACCCATTTTAAAGTTGAGTCGTTTGTATTTGTATTGGGCAGCTGTGTTGTAGGAACAGTTGGATTTCCGTTTTTAATTTCGGGCTCTTCCGTTTTGCATCCTACAAAAGCGAGCATTAAAGCAACTGAAAAAAAGGTTTTAAAGGCTATTTCTCCAATTTTTGAATGAGTTTGATTTGGTATCATAATATTGTGTATTCAATTTAATGATTAATAACTTAATATGCAAATATATACATTTTATTAAAGCGATGTAATAGCCCATGCTTTAAACTCATCGTACGAAGGCAGTTTTTTGTTTGTTGTAAAATAATTATTTACCCATGCCTTTCCTGCTTTTATAAAATTTTCGTGTGTATAATAAATGGGCTGTTTTTCGTTTTTGTCGTTTATAAGCCAAAAACCTCTTTGCACGCCGTTAACCACTTCATTGTTGTACATTTCCCAATATAAAACAAATGGACATCCCCACGTGATTGCCGATTTCATTACATATTTAGATCGGGTGTTTTGTGCCGTTGCCGAATTCTGAACACTCACGCCATCGCTTCCAATAAGTGCATAACCATATTCACCAATAAAAACCCTTTTACCGCTGATGGAAGGTTTTGGTTTTAGTTTGCTTTCAATGTAATTTAAAGCCGACACCAGTGCCGAGTTTGTACTGCTGTAATCCGAATGTCCAATTGCATCGTAACTGGAGTACGAAACAAAATCGACATTGGTATAGGGTAAAATTCTGTTTGCAATCCTATCGTAATTATTCTGCATAGCATCAACTACCCTGTTCACTTCTACATAATGAAACACATCAACATTGCTATGAGGTACGTCGAGTTTAGCCTGATCGATAGCACGCTGTCTGATATTCAGCCAATCAATCATACCTTTTATGCGTACAGGATCAACCGCTGTCATAGCTGGATTTGTTTCTGTTAGTAGCCAATCGCCTTCCCAGTGACCAAAATAGAATTTTTTATTGGTATTATTGTAGGTTTGAAGCAGGTATTTTGTGAGGTTATACATGTTTGAATACTCTGCAATACTGTCGGAAGCACTCATGCCATCTTTCCACCATTGATTATAATCGGTATAAACCCAAAAGAAGTAATGATTAAACGGCATATCGATGATCATTTTATTTTCATTACCCACCTTTTGTAATTCGGCAGCTGTATTGGTGGAGTATCCCAAGTGTATTTTCATTATGTTTGACCCCATTTCCCACATACGTTTTGCTGGTTCTATTAACTTCGAATCGCCGGTGAACTTATACGATGCACCAATATTCTGTGTACCAATAACATAATTATAACTTTCGACTTCGGCAGGGTACGTGGTAGGTAGTGGCTGAACTGTAAATTTTTGCGGATATTCAACTGTATTGTTCCCAACTGTGATGGTAACCGGATACGTGCCGGCAGCCATCGAGAAAGGGATTCGGAATTTTAATTTTGTTGTTGAAAAACCAATTAATGTCATGATTGTATTTCCAATCTTAACAACATTGGTTGAATTGCCCGAGGAATTTACTGCCAGCGAAAAATTTTCGCCTGTAATTGTAATTTCAGTTTCGGCACATCCTGCTATTGGCTCTATGTTCGTAATTGCCAGTTTTTTATCGGGCTGAGGAGCAACTTCCTCTTTACAGGATAGTGTGGTTAATGATAACGACAAAAACGCTATTACTGTTATAATGTTTGCGAATTTCAGATTACTTAATTTCATTTTCTAATGATTTATTTTTTAGAATATTTCTATTTCAGCTAATTCAAACCTGGGTTTATTTTTTTGTTTATTAAAAACGAATTGAAGATAGCGATATTTTTTTGTATTGTTTGCAAGTTTAATTTGTTTTTTCTGATACGAGTCAAATGTACAATCGGTAACTTCCGAAAGTTTTTTCCAGTCAGTTTTATTGTTTGAGCCATAAAGAACCCAACCCGCAGGAGGAAACTCAGGTCGGCTTCCCTGCTCATAAGTATGTCCTTCAGATTGTCTGTAACCCGGAGAAATGCTATAGTGTCTGATGGCCTTCGTTTTATGGGGAGCAAACGCATACAAAACCGTATCTTGTTCATTGGCTGAACCCCATAAATTATTCAACACATTATCAAAAAGATGGCTTAGTTTATAGTTTGGATATATATCCGTGTTATCTTTACCACTGTACTTTTCGAGAATATTTCCGGTTATATTTAATTCTTTTTGAAAGAAATTTCCGGTTTCTTTTAAATTATCGGGCAATACATCTTTTGCTGTCATTCCCTGTCTGTCCGATTTAATACACACATTGTCAATTAAATGATACCAGGACTCATCGGGTTGAACATCGAACTTAAAATAGCAATAACCGCCAAGTTGAGCCCGTATTTGTTTTTTGCCCAAGGGTTGAAACATGACGGGTCCATTGTAGTAATGTTCGGCAGAGCCATATATAGGATCGGGGTCAACTTTTCGACCATTTATATATACATCGATAAAACCTGAACTATCGGTGGCTAATTTTGCCCTGAACGTAAGTGCATACCATTTACGAAACTCCATTAACCCATTTATTGGACGCAACGCAACAATACCTTCGGGACGAAAAACAGCCATAACAGCCTGCAAATAATTGGTTCCCCGAACGGGTTTCGCAACAAAATACGTAGGTTTCCAGGGGCTGGGATACATAAACTGGAACAAAATCCGGTCAATATTATTCGACCTGCCATCCATTTTGACTAAAAAGCTTACCCAAGTCACATCGCCATCTGTACCGGCTTGGGTGTGTGTTAACTCGCTATGGTGTCGTTCAACTTCACCTGTTTCATTTTTAGAAATCGATTCTTTCATTGTAACATCAAAGCATTCAGGGTCGGCATACACATCGTTGAAATCAAAGTGTTCGATGGCACTTTTCAGCTTCCTGTATAACTTTCCATCGTTGAGTTTCTCGGTGAATTCAATGGAATAATATCCTGCAATTTCGCCTTTCTGGATAACTTTGAACAAAACAGGGTAATTGGCTGCGGATTTGTAATAAAGCGAACAGGGTTTTATTGCTCTCGCCTTGAAATTATAGCCAGCCCAAAAGGCATCATTTTCACCATTTTTTCCATAACTTATTATACATGCTTTGTTGTCGGCAAAGCCTCCTGCAATAGTATCTCTAATCCGTTTGTCAAGTGCAATTAATTCGGGCACTCGTGTTCGGGCTATCCCCGGAAAGTTTGCCGAAGACCCATCGGTATAAAAATCAACACAGTGCTGCGCTTGTAAATTAACACAATGCGTAAAAATGCAGATAAGCATACTGTATTTCAAAAAAATATGTAAGCAGGAAATGCGGGGCATGATTTCGAATTGGAATTATATCACTTATTAAAAACTATTTCTCATTCATCCAAACTGCATATTTCCCGGGTATTTCTCGGTTCATGCGAGCATAAAATGGGACTGCAATAAAACTTTTTCCATTTTCAAGTTGCCCTGTAATAGTCCAAATGCCGCCCACTAAATCCTTAGCAAAGCTTGTTTTCAGCACACTATTTTTTTTCAGGTTGATTTGAGTCGGATCCTGATTTTCGACATCCTTTTTTTCAACCACATACACAATTGGACCGCGTTGTAATGCAATTTTTCCTTTCTTGTCATCTATCTTTTCGATGGTATGAATTTTTTGTACTTCAACCGGTATTTCCAATTCAATTTTATCGCCCGAACTCCAATTGCGTTTTATTACAGCATATCCCTTGTACATAACCGGAGTAATCACTTTTCCGTTTAGCTTTATCGATATGTAACCCCTTACCATTTGTACCGGCTGATACAGCGAACTTACCTGCCTGTCGGGTATTCGAACCAGTACTTCGAAGTTTGAAGACTGTTCGGGAAAGAATGTCAATTCAATTTTACCATCATTCGGGTAATTGGTTTTTTGTTTTACCGTCACATTAGTTCCTCCAACTTTAGTTATTGTAAAAGTGCTGCCTATAAACTGATTAATACGAATAGATGAATCAGATTTGGCATACATATACACAGGTAGTTGCAACAAAGTTCGGCTAATATTATTCATACAGCAATCTTCGGTATGGTGCTTACGCTCCCAGTTATCGCGCCAGGTTTTATCTTTAATATTTATCAACGGATTGCAATATGCCCAGTTTTTGCAATGTTCATCGAGCGAACCTAAAATGCCGTTATAGAGTGTGAGTTCAGCTACATCGTGGTACTTCGAATAGCCATGAAGTAAACCCATGTTATTTTGTACCAACAAATTTCCAATACTCGCACAGGTTTCACCGTACGAATAGTCAGGCAAATCGTAATCGGCATGATACTCCTCTTTTCCCGACGAACCTATGGTGCCGTTAACATACATTTTTCTATTCACTAAATTATTCCAAAGTATTTCTACTGTATTATCGTACTCCAGAAACCGTTTGTGTGCATAGTCAGGGTTGTTGGCATACATCTTATCCAACGAACGTGTAATTTCAATCATTCCCGACAACAGGTACACACCCATTACAGCATGACCGTGCAACTGAGTTACTTTCATGTTTGGCTCATCTTTTAGCACATAAGTTCTTGTCCAGGCATCAAGATTTGTTTCGGGGTAAGGTTGTTTGCCTCTTTCATCGCTTAAATAAATGGCAAGTTCGAGGTATTTACGGCTTGTGGCAGCACCATCAATCGTTTCCATATATTCAGCAAATCGCACCAACGATTGTTTTAGACCCGGATGGCATGTTTGAAACGGAAGTTTTGGCGGATAGCCAATTGAACGGCACCACAAGTCAGCCGATTTGCGTGCAGCCTGCAACATTCGGGTATCGCCTGTAGCGTTGTGATGAGCCATCGCACACTCCAGAAAATAACCAAGCATATAGTCTTCGTGCAAGTTTAACCCTGCCGGATTATCCCATCGCTTGTAATTGCAAATAGTTGCTTGCGGACACAAATAACCATCTTCTTCCATTGCATTCAGAAAAATCGGAATCCAGTTGTTAATCTTATTTTGAAAGAGTTTTTGGGCATTTATAATTGTGGTATCGCCACCTGCATCTATCGTAAGTGCCCAACACATAGCCTCGAAGGTATTGTAAACCGGGCCATCCGACCATATTTTTTTCTTTCCGGGTTCAGGAATTGGCACAATATAGGGTTTGCCCTGATTTTTTTTTGCAGCTTCGCGAAAGTTCTGAATGGAATGCCATCCATCGCGATCGTTTTCAAGCAAATCAATTGTCATGGGCAAAAAGTTCACTAATAACTCTTTCACCTTGGGCGACCAAAAGTTACTTTCGATGCTGAATTTCTTAGGAGTTACCCGTTCAAAAGTTTGACTAAAAACTGACATTGAAATTAGTGTAAAGCAACAAATAGAAAAAAATGGTTTTCTCATAACACAATAGTATAATATTTTAAGTGAAATATTGAAATTCTATATCATTCAACCTGACGTTTAACTAATTTATAGGTCGAAACCTGTTTTGCACTCTGACTTTCAAAAACATACACACCGCTACATAACTTTGAAATATTAATTGCTTCGCCGGGTTCTGTTTTACTGCTCAGGAGTAATTTTCCGGTTATATCAAAAATTTGCACACGAGCAGGTAGTTGCAAGTTTGAGTAAAGCATTTTTCCATCGGCACTGATTTTAAATGCAGTTGAATTACTAATCTCCTTAATTCCTGAAACTACTCCGTTTATGACTATGGCATTATTCCAGGTGGAAGTTTTAAACGGTGCTGCAGGGAAACCTTCATTATTTGTAAGATTTGGCAATGGATTAGCCTTGAAGGCGTATTGTACTATGGCTGGTTGTGTTATGTTTACCGAAGACACTTCCACCGTATTACCGGATATAACTGCATCGGCAGGATAAAAAACACCATTTGAACCACAGATTTCAAATTCACGCAATGGAGCCGCATCCTTCGACTTCAATCCTGTTCCGATAGTTGTGGGGTGAAATGAAATTAGCATTTTGTTGCCCTGAACAACAGCTGATTTATAAACCGGACCCGAAAAAACGATGCTCTGTCCGTAATCTTTTGCTAAAGCCCACTTAGCAAGTCGTTCGCCAATTTCACGTTTATTCTCGGGGTGAATATTGGCCGGATCGGAGTCAACTATATCTAATGAAACTGCCATACCTGTTTTTGTCGTTGTTAAAACTGTGGTTTGTGCATCGCGCATAGCTGCCCAATTCGTTGAAGAGTATGCCGGCAACTGAACGTAATAAAACGGAAAATCGCCCAATCCCCATCGGGTTCGCCAGTCATTAATCAAAGTATTCATCAGTTTGGGGTAAATGCCATAAGAGGATGCATTAGCTTCGCCCTGATACCATAAAGCTCCCTTAATACCGAAAGGTACAAGTGGCGATATCATTCCATTATACAAATTTGTTGGGCGGTTCTCGGGATTTCCACTTGTGGGTGATGCATCATAAGGGTCGATAATGGCAGTCTTTAGCTCCTGATCGGCGACTAATGCTTCGCGACTTATCCATGTTTGGCAATTGGAACCACCATGTGCTGTTACCAGAATGCCTATCGGGATATTTACAGAAGGATGTTGGAATAATTCGCGGGCAAAATAATAGGCAACACCCGAAATAGCTGCCACATTGGTAGGATTGCATTCGAGCCAGGTGCCACCACAATTGTTAGCAACAATAGCCTGAGGGTTGCGTGGGACTTTAAACAAGCGGATTGATGGAAAATTTGCAGCCGCAATTTCGGAAAAATAATTAAACACACCACGTGTCCAGGGCAAGTTTGGTGTCATAGTGTATTCCATGTTCGACTGGCCTGAACAAATCCAAACATCGCCAATTAATACATTTGTAAGCGTAATGACTTTGGTAGTTGTTTTAAATGTAAGTGTGTAGGGAGTTGCCTGACCGGCAATAGCTGTTGGGGTCTGTATTTTTGCACTCCATTTTCCTTTCGGGTCGGCAATAACTGTTACTGCAGTGCCCCAACCTGCCGTAATTTCAACACTTTCGCCTGCACTGGCCCATCCCCACACCGAAGTAAGTGTGTTTTGCTGCATCACCATATTACTCGAAAATACATTGGGTAATGTCAATGACGATATTGCAGGTTTTGTCGTTAGTGTAACATCATCGAAATACCATTTTTCGCCATTGTGAGTGTTGTCGTCCATATCGAAACTGATTACAATGCGATCGTACAAGTTTGTTTTTGCAGCCGGAAAATCAAAATAAATATCTTCCCATTCTCCAACTTTTGTGGTTGCTGTTTTTACTGTAATGTAATCTACCGTTTTGTTTAAACTGTATTCTAACTTAAAAGCTACATTTCCGATTCGGGGCGACAACACCTTCATTTTAAAAGTTTTCATTACCGAAAAATCCATTGGAGCATACAAGGTTGAGTTATAAATTCCTTCGTAAGTCGACCCTGAGCTACTCGTTACCTGACCAACATAATTACTTGTATTTATGCCTGTTTTTGAGGGATTAAGTACTTTCTGAAACTGTGCACTGCTGAATGTTGAAAAGGCCATATCCACATCATCGAAATTTACAAAAATATTGTTGGTTTGAGCTGTTAAAGCCTGAAGACCCACCAATAGAACAGTAATCAGCAAATATGATTTCATTACAATAATAATTTTTATTTTCAGGGTGTAAAAATAGTGTTATCTCTCCATCTCGATTAATACAATTAAGCGAAAATATGATAGTCGAATGTCTACTAGTGATTTTAATTAGAAAAAATACTGCTCCTCTCAATTTATTCCCTCCTTCTTATTTCCTTCACAGCATCTACCATAGCCATAAATCCTTCTACCGATGCATATTCGGGAATGGAATTTCCCGATCCCAAGCCATATCCTTTTGCCATATCTCGGTAACGGGTGTCTGTTCTGTAAAATTCTTCTGAATTTTCAAATGTACCGAATCCCCTCTTGATTCGGGTAAATAAAACACTATGCGAGCCTTTTCTCCTGTTTTGTAAATACCGTTTTTGTGCGTTTGAAAAAGACAAATTTCCTGTGCATTTATTGCTAAAATGCAAATACAATTAAGCAGAACAATAAAAATGGTTATAATTTTTCGCATACCATTATTCATAAATAAGTCATTTATATATCCTTACAAAAGTAAAAATAAAAAAGGGTAATAACAATTACTACCCCTTTTTACAACCAAATTTTAAAAAAACTTTTAATAAACAATCACTTTCTGAACCTTTACACCTTTAATGGTATTCAATTTAACAATATATATGCCTGCATCTACTGTTTTAACCATTGTATTACTAATCAATTCTTGTGCAACTAATTTACCTACATTATTGTAAATAAACACATTGCCCTGACCAGCAACAACAATGTTTTTGGCACATATCTTTACAAAATTTTCGGCTTTTTGCTGTTCTACACTAGTTCCTAAATCTTGTTCAAAAGTTGCAGTCAACGTAACATTGGCGGTAGGTACAAAACTATAAGAAGCCGAAGTAGAAATATCTGTTGTTCCATCATTCCACTTTGAAAATTTATAGCCAGAAACTGGTGTTGCGGTAACAGTAGCAGCTGAGCCCTTGCTTACTGTAACATTAGCCGACACTGTACCCTGATTGATATTGGCTGAAGCTGTTGTTACAACTACTGGATTATATTCATAAGCACCCATTTCTACAGTAGTATTTATTATGCGTGAACTTCCCTGAACGTCCGTAGTTACAGTAGTGAATGCTCGCGCAACGCCACCAAAGGTTGAGATAACATAAGGATATGGCACATCAGCCCTCCCAGAGATTGTAGACCCAAGTCCAATAAGACCTGAATTCGAACTTAATCGCCAATCGGCAGCAGCAATTTCAGTCATTTTGGTTGCATCATAACCTTCAAAAGATGTGGTTGCTGCAAAACCCGGACTTGCTATATCTGTAGCATTTTTATTTCCATTTGCCGATGTAATGTCGGCATCAACATAAGCAGCATCGCTGAAATAATTATTGAAAATGGCCAATTGTACTTCAGAAGTACTTTGAAAAACAATATTGTTTTTTGTTGAAGTAGGTGCAATATTGTTATTGAAAATAGAGTTCGAAATTCTTGAATAGCGAACATTTTGCCCCCAATATAAACCTCCAACTCCATTAATAGCATCTGTTGACTTATTATTTGCAATCACACAATTAGCAAGCGAAAAATGGGTATCCTGATTCACAAATATTGCTGCCGAATAACTGGATGATGAGTTATTTACAACTAAGCAATTTACAAGGGCAGCACCCTGATTCCAGCCAACTGTCGGACTTGAAATAGTTGCATGCCTTTTAATAAATATGGCTGCACCATAGGTAGAACCATTATTATTGCGAATAATACAATTTTCGAGTACAGTTCCAATGCTTATTGCTGCCGCTGAACCATAAGAACTCGAACCACGTTGCAACACAAATCCATCCACTTTTGTAATTTTAGTAAATGCCACATAAGGAGAAGCATCGCCGGTAAATAAAATTCTCTTATTAAACTGTCCGTCCAAAATGGTTGAATTGTTTAATAAATCGCGCGTTCCACTACCATCGGCAGCATATCCACCCATTAATTGAACATTGTTTTTTAATTGAATTTGTGCTGCAATAAGATAAGTTCCTGCTGCAAAATAAACTGTCCCCTGATTGGCATCAGTAGCCACAGCATCGATTTGTGCTTGTATATCGGCAGTTCCGGCAGCATCAGCCCACGAAGTACCTGTTCCTGCACCTGTTGCGGCAACTTTTATATAGCGCGAAATTTGTGCATTTGAAACGAATGTTACAAAAGCAAATAGCATTAAAAATGTAATTTTTCTCATATTTTTAAATTTTAAATTGTTGTTGATATTGATAAATTATCACTTTACAAAAATAGAATTAGTTTAAGCATTAGGTTTATATTATTATGTTTAGTTACTGTACTATTATAAACAAAACAACAAGCTATCCACATAAATAGGCAGCTTGTTGTTTTGTAGAAATGCGAATCAACTTTACCCAACAAAATCTTTGAGTGGCTGATTATTAAACCTTTCCGGCGTCTGGTTCGAAATGCCTGTTTCGCCAGGCCCGTCTGGAGGAGCAGATTCCAGTGCTAAAGAGATTTCGTTATCGAGTTCAACTAACTCAATTTCGGGTGCTGTATACTTTTTCTTTGTTTCCATGATTTTTTGTTACGTGTTTATCTCTCTTTGGTCGATGACCGTTGGTTAGTGCTCAACGTTTCGTGTTCTTTATTATCATCACATCAACGTATCTTCACATCACCACATTATTTTATGATTACTTTTGTTGACTGATTATTCACTTTTACCACATAAATACCAGTTTGCAGTTTGTAGTTTGCAGTTTGCAGTTTTGATTTCACATTTCCATTTTCGATTAACTGCCCTACAGCATTGTAAATGCTATAGTTCGATTTTTCGGGAGCAATAATCGTAATTTGATTCGCTGCATTTACAAATACTTGTGTATTGAGTTTTGAAGCCTTGTCGATGCCGGTAGTTACTCCAGGAGCACGGAACAAGAGGCTGAAACGACTTGTATTATCTGATATATTTGAAGTGAAATTGTATTCAGCACCGTTTGTCAAATCAAATTCAGTGCCATTATCATTTAATATCACTTTAACTCCTTCGGGTAAATTGCTTACCTGATTGGCTTTAAAAGTGAATGTATTGGCAGTTTTAGTCATGAAACGTAATGGTATGGGTGAATCGAGTGTCAGGCTGTTCAAGCCATTGATAACCAAAGATTGATCATCAACAACGCTGCTTATTTCCGGAATATCAGCACTTTCGTTACTCATTTTGGGTGAATCAAAATTGTCGAAAGAGTTTAAAGCCTGTGCATCGGTGTAAATCACTAATTCATCCGTATTTATTGCATTTGATACCTGTAAACGAAGCATTTGCCGTTCTGTATTAGATACTGCTGGAGCTTTCAGTTTATTGCCTGAGTTGTTATCGTGAAACACCATATCGTTGGTCAGTTCCAAATTGGAATTTCCTACAGTTGATGCTCTTACCCAAAAGGCTTGCATAGGAGGTATCAAATAGCTTACATTTGCAGGTGACGCAACACCAGAGCCGTTCACCGTAGTAAATGCCCAACTACCACTTGTTTTTGTTCTGTACCACATGGTTGAAGTCGGCATTTTTGAAGCATTTGCCGTTGCTACCGCTCTCCAGTCTAAATAGGCTGTATAAGGATTGCCAATTAAATTAAATCCATATTTATTGGCATCAGTTGCAGCCTGACGGGTTAATGGAACTGAAACAGCACCACTATTGATTGTACCTGTAAACTCAACCGTATTCGGAGCAGCATTAACACTGATAATATATCCTTTTTTGGCAGTCATGGTTGTACCCGATACCGACCAATCGGTTCCTGTACCAACACCTTCGTTGTAACCCTGAATGCGGGTTAAGTTCGTCGGAGTTACTGTGCCTTGTACAGGCGAAGATAAATACCAACTTTGGTTGGTGAGGTATTGTTGCACTTTGGAAGAGCTGCTTACAAGTGTTCCACCTTTATTTACAAAAGTAGCGGTGCCGTTATCATTATTACTTTGAAGTTCCAAAGCACCAACAGTAAAGGTAACTCCGTTATTCAAAGTCAGTTTTCCACCGGCATTTACAGTCAAAGATTTTAAAGCTGTAGTTGAAGAAATGCTGTGATTTCCGGATGATGGGATGACAACATCACCTCCTTCGTAAGCCCCTACCGATGGAGTTGAAGCAAAAAGCATATTGGCTTTGTCGTATTTGCTATTCGTTGCTAACCCTTTAGAAATTAGATAAGATGAAGAACCAATTGTCCAACGAGAAGTTGCAACAGTTGCATCTGTACTATAACCTATAACTGTAGATGGAGAAGTGAATTTTGCCCCTTTAGTAGCATTGGCATTGTCGTTTGCAAGGTCGGAAACATTACCATAAACAATACCTGAAGTTTCAACAATCTGAGTTGCACCTCCATTGGCATAATTATTTGCAATCTGGATTCCTCCTGCCAAAAGCGTAACTCCTTCTGCTGATAAAGTCATATTGCTGGTAGTAGTTATAGAGCCATCAACCACATTATCATAACATACATTGTTGAATACCTTTACATACGGATATTGAAAGTTATTGTATTGAATTCCTACCTTTAATCCTGCGCAACCTGTTTTTACCCCCTTGTTTTTAGCAATAGTACAGTTAATAATCGAATCGGACTGAGAATTAGCAGCTGCATAGTTTGTTACTGCACCAGCATTTCCTAAACTATTGGTTGCACCCGTTTTAGGAATAAAAGTCATGTCATTATTGTGAATAATGGTGTTTTTCAATGTAGTTGGATAAGTAGCATGACACTCAATAGCAACAATAAGTCCACGTGCATTACTTACACTTGTCAAAGCAGTTGCACTATAATCAATAGTAACCTTATTGTTGCGCACAATACAGTTTTGCATCACATTACGGGCTGTTGTGCCTGAAGCCTTTAAGAATATTAACGGTACTTGCTGATAATCATTCTGCGTTGCTGTACCTGTGAGTGTAACAGTATTTTTTTCGAACAAACAATTATTTACATTCACATTATTTCCAGTGATTAACATAATTGAACCTTGCGTATAAGCTAAGGTCAATGAATTGGCAACAGTAATATCGCTCACAATATTATTTTGGAACAACAGATTTGTTGTAGTACTAATAATACTTGGTCCAAATGTATAGGTAGGTGGTACAGCTCCAGTAGTACTTGCTGTTTGTGTCCCTGTAATTTTAAAACCATCAATAACACGTACTGCTGCTCTGGAATTAAAGTTCAAACCTGTTGCATTAGTTAAAGTGAAATTCAGAACTGTTTGATTGCTAAACTCCCATGGCTCAACAATGCCATTATTATCAGAATCTGTTTTTGATCTTTCGGACGGAGAAGCTTCAGTGCCTGCAAAACCACCATAAAAGTTTCTGTCGTTTGTCCACAAAGCAGCACTAAAACTATAAGTACCTGCTTTAACAAAAACATTGTCACCAGCTACACCAAGTGCATGGGCTGCGGTAATCGTTTTCTTAGCAGTTGCCCAGGATTGCCCATTGCCTGTATCATCAGCTTTGGAACCATCTACATAATAATTTGTTGCATTAATTTCTGCTAAAAATGATAGCAATAAAAAGATTGATGTAAGAAATTTTTTCATGATATAAAACGATTAAAAGTTTATATTCCTTTGATTAATAAGAGAGGCAAAAATAAGTGGTGAAAGTATAAACTATAGGTGTATTTTTGTTTTTATTGGTAGTACAATTTGTTAGATGAGATAAAAAAAGATAGTTGGTGTTACACAATGTAAACAACCAACTATCAATCGATTAACCTAACAACCAAAAATTTAAAAAACTATAGGATATTATAAAACTACTTTTTGAACCGAAGTTCCTTTGTCAGTAACAATGCGAATAATATAAGCACCTGAAGCTAACGAAATACGATTGCCTGACTGTACTTGTTTTGAGTAAACAGTTTGACCACCGATAGTTAAAATTTGAATAGACCCTGTTTCATTGCTTACTAAACCCTTATTTACAATGCTAACAAATTTCAAATCAGAAGTTTTATTAAATCCTGTTCCGGGATTATAAACATATTCGTAAGCACCTACGGCAGGAGTCATTGCAAATGCAACACCTGCTTTGTCATATTTATTCGTTGTAACTATGCCTTTTGCTGTTAAATACGAGCCGGCACCAATAGTCCATTTTGAACTTGCAACTGACGCATCGGTGTTATATCCTGTAACTGTAGATGGTGAAGTGAATTTTGCTCCTTTGCTCGCATCGGCATTATCATTTGCAAGGTCGGTAACATTGCCTGTAACAATTGTTGTGTTTTCAACAATCTGAGCAGCACCTCCGTTGGCATAATTATTTGCAAT
>CAMBSB010000067.1 GCA_945870155.1 Paludibacter jiangxiensis
ATTTCAAGCAGTTGGCGAACCATTAACTCCGGAGATTTATAGACACTATCATATTTAATATAGCCCCAGTTTTTACTCATAGTGATGCACGATTCCCACAAAGCGGATTGTTTGCCTTTCACTATTTCTTGTTCAAGCACTTTATAATCGCCCAAGTTGTTACCTACTCGGCTGTTTACAATACACTTTGGTTGTAGCGTATTGATAAGTGTCTGGAGCTCTTTACTTTCGGCAGCGCTTATCAGTTCTGGCGTATCAAACCAGATAATGTCAATAGCACCATATTGTGTAAGTAATTCTTTCATTTGTGGTTTTACTTTCCTCTCAAAATACTTGTTAAAAACTTTTGCATCTTCGTTGGGGAAATCAACCAAATTGCTTCTTCCACCTTTTGTAGGCCAGTTTGTAGGCACATCGGGGTCTTCCCAGTCGCGGCCCAACGAATAATAAAATCCAAATTTGATGCCATGTTTATGACAAGCATCTACAAGCTCTTTCATTGGATCTTTTGCGTAAGGTGTTCGCATTTTAATGTTATAATTGCTCGAAGGAGAATCGAACATGGCAAACCCATCGTGATGCTTTGAGGTTATGACAATATATTTCATACCAGCATATTTGGCCGTTAGTACCCACTTTTCAGCATCGAATTTTACAGGATTAAAGTCATTAGCAATTTTGGCATATTCATTTAGTGGAATGCGCTCGTATAACATAAAATGTTCCGAACCCTTAGCTTTATGCCCATCCCAATATCCGGCAGTTTGCGAGAAAAGTCCCCAGTGAATAAACATGCCAAATTTGGCATCAACCCACCATTGCATTTTAGGTGGAATTACCAATGTTTGAGCATGTATATTAAAAACATAGCTAATTGCAAATACGAAAAATATAATACTTTTTAATTTCATAATACTGTATATAATAGTTATTTTTTCCAATTATCGGTTCGGAAAGGCAATACTGGCAGCCCTGCTGTGTTGAAAACCAAACCTTCAGGCCTCAAATAGTTAACAAATGCATAACGTACTGCCACAGGTTGTTTCACATTTGAAGACCATGCACGTATTTGTTTTTGGGAGATAATTGCTTTGGCTTTATAGAACACGCTATCTGCTCCTGCAATCTCAAAACCAGTAATTTCATTACCAGTAAAACTCAATCCATTTATTAGGTTGTCAAAAGAAATGCTAACAACACTGTCCTTAACTGTCATATTTTTATATGTGGGTGATTTGTAGGGTAATCCCTTAATACCATAAGTTTCGGATAATGCCCATAACGCAAGACGTTTAGATATAGTGAGTTTTTCTGCAGGATGGATGTTCTTTTCTTCACCAACATCTGCCGTGCAAACCATTCCTGAATTAGGTATCAATGACATGGCTCTGAACTGAGCTTCGCGCTGCAATGCCGCATTTTTTGCATTGGAATTACCATAACTATGGGGTGCTATTTCCACATAATAAAAAGGAAATTCATAATTTCCAAAGTCTGTTCTCCAATTTTTCACCATGGAAGCAAGTAATGCGTCATAATCATAATAATTTACAATATTCGACTCACCCTGATACCACAACGCACCTTTTATTTTATAATTCGTTAATGGGGCTATCATTCCGTTGTAAATATTCGATACTCTTTGATTTGCAGGCAATTTTTCATTTGAAGTTTGCTTTAATGCATTCGGGAAATTGGTTAGTATGTCTTTTTTCATCCATGATTCAATTCGTGAACCACCCCAACTACAAGTAATAACACCAATAGGAACATGAAGACTTTGCTGGATTACATTAGCAAAAAAGTATGCCACAGCACTTGATTTAGCTATTGTTTCAGGATTTGCAACTGCCCAAGTACCTGAACAAGTATCAAAAGGCAAATCACCAACTGCTCTGGTTACTTTGAACATTCTTACATTGGGATTATAGTTTAAAAGTGCATCAGTAGAGCCGTTGATGGGCGAATCGGCAAAACCGGCCATTGGCATTTCCATATTCGACTGTCCAGTACAAAGCCAAACTTCACCAAGCAGGATGTTGCTTATTTCAATTTTCTCATTTTTTGAAGTGACTACTATTTTATAAGGACCACCTGCGTTTATAGTTTTTACAGTTAGTGCCCAATCGCCCTTGTCATTTGCGGTGGTGAATAACTGTCTTTTTTGCCATTCAACTTTGACGTTTATGTTTTGATTTGGAGCTGCTTTCCCCCAAATTTTAATGTCTGAGTTTTGTTGTAAAACCATGTTGTCGCTTATAAGCGATGATAGTTTGATGCTGGTGTGCGCTGTAAATGTCAGCAACAAGAAGACAATTGAAAGATGTATTTTAATTTTCATACGATAAAAATTGTTTTTCAAATTATTTTTTTATTTGACGATTATTTTTTTATTTATCACATTATTATTTACCTTTACAGAAACTATATAAACATCCTTTTTAAGGTTTAATGCTAGTTTATCGGTAGAAGTAACATTCGTAAACGTCTTAACAGTCTGACCTAATGAGTTATAGACAGTAATATTCTTTGATTCAGATGAGTTGAAATCAAAATACAGAAAACCATTATTGTAGTAACAAAAATTTGAATTTTCAGACACTTCGGATATTTTTGAAGCCGGCTGATTAATGGGCACTAAAAAGGTTGCCACCGATTCCGAAACGACATCAAATACAATTAAATTATTTGTAATCTGCTGATTTCTTGTATAATTATAAAAGGCAAGGGCAGGGTCGGCACGCGAAATAATTAGTTTTGCCTGATTGATATTATTAAACTTCGACAAATCGAACTGGTATTTTTTTGTATAAACCTGTTGATTACTGACAATAATAACAAGTTCCTTTTCGTCGGGACTAAGCGCAGTCACAACTGTAGGGTCGTCGTTATTAATAATGGTGTATCCCGCTTTCAGATAACGGGAGTATTGACTACGAATATAGAAATGCGACCCACGATTCATTCCATCAATGAGTGACCATATATTTCCCGTTGTACCACCAATGGCTGAACCAGCCTGCCAATCGCACCATGCCGTACATTTAAGGTTTCGCAAATCGGCTACTAATCTGTCCGACAATGTCATAACAGTATGCTTGTATGAACCATTCGGGTCGCCATCATCGGGGCCACCGGTTTCGGACTGCCACAGTTTTTTTGTGTATGTTTTTGCCAAAGTAGCTATTGAAGCTCTGTTTGCATCGGTTCCACGATAGCTATGAACGGCCAGCAACGGAATTTTGGACAGAATGTCACCCGCATTTTTATAGGTGTTGAACGTAGTAATAAAATTTCCCATGCTGTTTTCATCGTTAGCCGTAATTTGGCAATACGACAGCATATTTTTGGACTGCAATTTGGCATACAACTGTCGAATCATGGGTACTTGGTCGTTTCTATCAAAATAACAGCCTTCTTGTTTTTTGCTTAGTGCATTCCACCACCAGCCATCAGGTTCGTTAAATGGTTCGATGTAATTGAACGTAATACCATAATTATCATGATAATACTTCACTACCTCAGTCAGATAATCTGCAAAATCGGCATGCATTGTCGATTTTAGATTTGTTGTCCATGCATTGGTACTTAAACTACCGCCCACACAGCCACTATTAGTCATCCAGTATGGTGGTGAATTGGAAAACGCAACCCACTGAATATCATTTACTCCCACCGCTGCAATGCGCGAAGCAATAAGTTGTAAAGCCACCCTGCGTTGGTTGGCATCGCGCGTAAAATTATAGGCCGAAGTTGGAGAATCTTTAAAACCCGGCATAGCCGAACTAGAAGGTAAATGTGTATGAGTAGGATCATCGCCACCACCGATATTGTACCTGAAAATATTCATATTCAATCCATTTACAGGGTCGGTCAGGTAATCGCAAAATTGCTTGAGTTGCGCATCGGTGCATCGCCCACCTTCCACATTAGCCCACCAACAAAGCGATACGCCCCAGCCTTCCATCACCTGATTTTTTGTAGCAGGATCGATAGCAACCGGCCAGCGCGAAAGTGATGCAGGACTATCAGAAAGTGTTATTTCATCAAAATAATAATCGCCCGCATCATCGCCTATTTTTATTGAAAAGGTTTTAATGGTAGAATCGATCGGAATAGGCAAAACATAATCGTACCATCCTGTAGTAGAGGAATTTGATTTCCACGTATCGGCACTTTGTGAACCTATCGTTGGGGTATAAGTTAGCGAAATTCGAGATTTGGAAGTCTTATAAACCGACACATGCAAATACCTAATAGAAGCTGTAATTTTTATAGGCGTTGTCAGTCCTATTTCCAGCCCTGTCCAATATGGATCTGTTGCACCTTTGGTGATTTTATAACATTTCTGCGTACTATTAATGGCATCTGAAAGTGGATTTGAAACCGACCAGACAGAAGCAGAAGTACCCGCAGCTGCATAGTTTTTCCAATACGTAATGGAAGAAGGTACAGTTGCGCTTTCGAAATTGACTAATACCGTACTTGCCGAAAATAAACGAAAGCTCAATATCAAAAATCCGATTATCAACGAAAAATTTTTCATTTTATTTGAATTTGCTATTTTTTTAAAATACCTGATTTGGTCATTTCCAAAGGTTTGATAGTACCATCGGCGTTGTATTGGAGAAATTCAGCACAAACCCTGCGCTCATAAGCACTTGGCCCCTGAATGTGGTAAAACAGATACCATTGGTTGTTGAACTCAACAATAGAATGATGAATATTGCGTGATTTATTGTCCATGATTACTCCTTTGTACTCGAATGGCCCATAAGGTGTATTTCCCACAGAATAAGCCAGTTGACGGGCATTTCCATTCTCATAAATAGGATAAGATAAATAATACAGACCGTTGTATTTGTGCATCCATATTCCTTCGTGAAATCTCTTCACATCCAGTTTTTCGATGTTACCATTTCTGGTTATCATGTCGTCATTCAGTTTCACAACTCGTAAAGCATCCTGACCAAAATAGAGATATGCCTGCTTGTCGTCATCTACAAATATACAAGGATCCATAACTCTAGTATTACTTTCACCTCTGGCAATCAGCGGTTTGTTCAGTGGATCGCGAAATGGACCTTGTGGTTTGTCTGAAACTGCAACGCCTATTTGATCGTCGGCAGGGAAATAAAAGTAATACTTTCCGTTGCGCTCAACACAATCAGGTGCCCAAGCCCACCGTTTAGCCCACGTAATATCTTTTAAGCTAAATATCACGCCATTATCTTTCCAATGTACCAAATCAGAACTGGAAAAAGCATGCCAATCCAACATATCCCAACCTTTGCTGCCAGCCAAATCGTGTGAAGGGTAAATCCACATTTTTTTACCAAAAACATGAGCCGAAGGGTCAGCCTGAAAATCGGGCAAAATAGGATTGCCACTCATAACTTTGGATGATGTACAAGATGTAACAGTTAATGCTATTAAAATACTTATTGTCAGAATATTAATTATTTTTATCATCGTCTTAATCTAACTTTACGATTTTTGTTTTGTATGTATTTTTTTCAGTCTGAACTAAAACAAAATATATTCCAGATGATAAATTTTCTCCAATTGATATTTCACGACTATTAATATTGTTATTGCATTCAACAATTGCACCAGAAATATTCATTAATATTGTTGACTTAATAAATTCACCATTAGCCAATTTTAAAACAGTATAGGTTCTGAATGGCTGCGGATAAGCAAGAAGTTGAGAGTTATCGGCCGTGGTTTCAAATATTCCGGTGGAAGCTTCTTTTACATAACCGGTTGGTTGAGTACATGAAACCAGACTTATTTGCGGATCTCCTTTACCGTCACCATCCAAATCCTGGTACCATGTAGTTGGAGCGGTAACAATTACTTTAATTTCTACTTTTCGGCTTTCAATAAAATTAAGTGTTTGAGTCACAAAATAAGATGTTGTTCCTACAACTTTTGTAGAAGGTGTAGGTTGAAAAATTACCGTATTGGTTGTCGCGCTATTATACCATTTTAATTTAGTTCCGGTAGCAGTCAAAGGAACGGCTGTTTCGCCCTGACAATAAACAACTTCCGGAGTCGCCTGAGGCAAAGCGGTTTGCGGATAAGGAGCTTGGGCTGCAAATGCTTTTCGTTTGGCAGCTATAGTAGGATTTGCATTTTTAAGCGCTGTAATTAATCCATTATAAATAGCTGGTTTTTTCTGAAATGTTGAATCCCAGACCAAACATCCACAATCGCTACCCATCCAAGAGTTTTTGTCGTCCACGCCCCATGTAACAAACGATGTACAATTATAATTTGCCAATGCAGCATTCATCAGATTAACCCAATTGGCAGGGATATTGGTAGTATTCATCATGTCCAATTCGGTGATAGATACACGTAAACCCAAATCTCCAATTCTTTTCATGTTAGCACTAATGGTACCCGCATTGATATAATTTCCAAAATGTCCTTCAAAACCAACGCCGTGAATGGGTATTCCTCTGGCAAGCATACCCTTCACATAGTTGTAAAGCGAATCACTCTTTGCTTTTTCTGAAGACGATGCCATTTCTGCGCCATATTCATTGAGATAAAGGTATGCTTGCGGATCGGCACGATGCGCCCAAACAAAAGCAGAATCGATATAATCGGGGCCAATAATATTGTACCACATACTCGACCTCAACCCAGCAGGATTATTGTAACCTAAATTAAAAGGCTCATTAACCACATCATATTCAGATATTTTCCCTCTATAATGACCCATTACAGTATAAATATGGTTTTTTAGAATATCCAGCAGTTGTTGGCGTGTCCACGCATTAGTACCTGAAGCTCTTGAAGTCAACCAGTAAGGTAGGTTTGTGTGCCAAATCATAAAATGCCCGCGGGATTTCATACCATTGGCCTGAGCAAATGCAATTACCTGATCGGGGTAAGTGAAGCTAAAAGTGCCCTGACTTGGTTCAATCACATCCCATTTAATTTCATTTTCGGGGAATGCCATATTAAATTCATTTCTAAGCGTCTGCCTATAAACGGCAGAGTCTTTAGTACTAATAAACTGGGCTTTGTGTACCATTGTACCATAGTTTAATCCAGCAGCAGACGCCCAGTCTTTTAATCCTTGAGCAAATATATTTAAGTTGTTCAGGATCAGTAATCCCAAAAATAAAATAACGCATCTCTTACTCGAGATTCGATGATTTACAAAAGTAATAATTCGTTTCATGTGTGATTATAATTGATTTTTATTTGTATGATTTTATTTTACAAACAACAAGGTTTTACCTAAACACTTAAATATATATGTTCCTGATAATAATTTACTTATATCCATATCATGAAATACAGTTTCGGTAATAAGAAGTTGGCCTTTTGTATTATAAATCCAGACCTTTTGTTGCTGTTCCAGCCCCTGAATATGCAATTTGTCGTTGTTTTTATTAAGGTGTATTTTTAGAACATCATTTCTCTTTTCGGCATTTAATCCTGTTGCCTTCAATGGCATACGACTTATTCTAACAGATGCTCCACTGTTATTTCCTGTTGGTAACGAAACTTGTATTGTTTCATATTGAACGGCATTATAATAAATTTGAAAAAGAGCGCTGGTACTTGTCTGCCCTGGATCTGAAACGTGCATTATCAATGAATCAGTACTCAAATCGACCAATATTGCACATGGCTGATAAGACTTTATAATGTACCCGTTATCCAAAATTATTTGTCCTCCTGCATAAAAAACAGCTCCTGTCATTTTTTTATCGGAATGGCTCACTGCCTGTATCACCTTATTATTATACAATACTTTAAGCGGATTGCTGTTAACGTAAGCCGCTAATTTATCAACTCCAATGCGTGGCACCACAATGTACGCATAACTTGAGTCAACAGGGGCGATACCATGATTTACATAAACCGAAAATACAGAATCTTTTACTGTTGAGTCACGTTGAGAATTATTTATTTGATACCAGTTTCCCGATTTTAGTGAATTTGAAACATACACTTTTGCGGGTGTTGAAAATATATAAGCAGTTGAATCATTGTACACTGACTTTACATTTGAATAAAGGACCTTGTCGCCATTTGCCACCGAAAGGTCATTGACCCACACTTTTCCGTGCAATTTATTTTGGGCTAACGAACTCGTAATTTGTTTTGTATTGGTAGACGTAATTCCCGCTCCCAAAGCCACAATTTCGTTATCGAACATAAACCACGATTTATGAGCCTGCGTACTTTGTTTGTTCAGTTGCATGGTACAAACACCATTTTTTCCATTGCTTACTCCGCCTACAAATTGCGTGGGTTGATTAATAGACCAGCCAAATGACGGCACTTCCTCGGGACAAGTCACACCGGGCACTTTTGTCCAGTCCCACAATGGAAAAGAGTGTCTGAACTCATCGCCATTTTTCATCAAGCAGGTAGCACCAAAAGGCAACCAAAATCCTTTCAGATTTTCACCATTTCCACTCTCGGTACCACTTGTTCTTGACGAACACATTTTTACAGAGTAGTAATATCCGGGTTTACGTTGCACCATACAATCTGCGCGATAAAAATGTTGATTGCCAATCAAACTATCTTTTTTATTCGAATTTATATTATCAATCATCAATGCATAAAAGGCTTCATTTTCAGTATCCAATTTAGCCATTCGATTGAGAGTGGGCAATATATCGCTGGTTCGTGTGCCATTAATCTGCGACACCCTACGGCCAACTGTTCCAAAATCGGCAATATTGCCGTAATAAAACCAACGATTTGCTTTCAAAATAGCATTACGAAGCCCAATTTTATTATCAATTGGTAACCCAAAACTAAGTCCATTTGTCATATCTACCCAAAAAGCAGCTCCCCGCATAATACTTACATTGTAAAGTGTTGAGAATAATTGCAATCCGTGAAACAAAAAAGAGTTATCTGATTGAATGCCGTCCGTTCCTTTTGTTACGGGTGAAATTACACTCTGAATTTTTGCCAGCGAAGCACTGATAGTGGCAACATCATTTTGCAAAACACCACGTATGGCAGTCGAAGTTGCCATTTCCAACAAGTTAGCACCCGTATTATTTGCCGAAGCAATTACAAAATACGTGCAAATATCATTGATTGTAGTTGCCGGTAAATAATCGCGCATTAATATAAGAATAGGGATAAATTCCACTTGTTTACCAATATCATTGTAAAACCAGTTATCAGAAACAGGCTTTTTAACTTGCCAAAAAGCGATTCCTAACTTGATGTTATTCAGTAATTTGAGCGACAGAACTGAGTTTTTATCTTTTTGTTCACAATAATAACGTGCCATTCCTCTTATTCGGTACAAATGATTCATTGGTGGCCAATAAGTTACTACTCGGCTGGCATAGTTTATATCAGACCAACTGCCATTTGCCTGTTGGGTTTTATAATTTGTAGAATCAATCGCCGAATTTTCCATATAATCATTGTACAAACGAGTATACAAAGTTTCAATTTCGTTATTTGCTGCCAAAGATACATTCATTTTTTTATGCATAACAGTAGCCTGAATAATTATTTCAGGTACAAACAGTAGCAATATAAAAAAGAATATGTTTTTTTTCATAATCGTAAACTGCTAAAAGTCAGTCTATTAAAATATCGATAAGGTTTTATTAAATAAACAACGCTATAAATAACATACTTAATGAACTAAGACTTTTCTAGTAGTTTGATTTTGATAATCTGAAAACGATAAAAAGTATATTCCTGAATCGATAGGTAAAGAGTTTGACTTTTGAATTATCATTTTGTTTTTTAATTTTCCATCTACACTATAAACAGTTAAATGTAAAGGAGATCCTGTAGTATTTTCAATTTTCAATTTTTTTTCATATACACTTGTATGAATTTGGTTGTCGAAATCATTAATTTTAATTTCCTTCACTGAAGTCTTCATATTGTTTATAATCTTCTGATACCAAGCATCTTTGTAAGAAATAAAAGAGGGAGAAGAATAATGACCATTAGTTTTAAGAATAACATATTCCTTTGGTTGTTTTACCATATTGTAGGCTGCAAAATTAATTGAAGGCGGACAAGTTGCATCTTGCAATCCAACACACATCAAGATTGGACATTTAATTTTTCGTGCAAAATTTTTAAGATCAAAATAACTTAAGTTCCTGAATAATGTCGCACTAGGAAAATTGTATTTTGACATATATTGTTTCAAACCATACATCGGCCACTCATCAATCTCATTTACCTTTTCTTTTATGTTGTAATAAACTGGGAAGTCCGCCAAAAAAGGTAAGCGTGGTGATGCTGCCAGAATACGGGAATCTAAAGCAGCAATAACATAGGTCAATGCACCACCTTGACTTTCGCCTTCAGCAAAAATTTTAGTAGTATCAACTTCTGACCTCGAACAAATAAAATCCACGGCTCGTAAAGCATCCATATAAGCCTCTCGATAGTAATATGTGTTTTTATCAGTCAACCCATTTACAAAAAAATCGTCAGTTCTGGTATAGTCAGTGCTTATTCCCTGTCCACGGATATTATAAGCAAACGCCACATAATCATCATTTCTATCGGGAATAGTTGCTGTTACACCATAACCAAAAGAAATTACAATTGCAGGGAATTTACCTGTTTTATTTGGCACACTTAAATAGCCTTTTATCGTTTTCCCTTTTATCGATTTCATTTCTACATCGTAGATTAAGTGCGTTCCAGAAGTTTGTTTGTATGTAACTTTGTACATTGGAGCTACAGATGCCAATTCAGCTTTCGCTAAATTCCAAAAACTGTCAAAATCTGGCTCAGCATCAAGCGCTATATTCATTTGATCAGGATTATATCCAATTTGCCTTATTACTTTGTTTCGAATTACGTTTCCATCTGTTAAATCTAAATAATAACGGTAAAAGCCAGGATTTGGATTAACAAGTTCATGTTGAATTGTTTTGCTCTCACCAACAGCTAAAGTCAAATCATGTTGTGAGTATTGTATCGAATCCTTAGAGGCTGATCGAACATTAATATTTAATTTAAAAGATACGGAAGAAATTCCATTATTTGTAAGTTTTAAAGTATTGAGTGGATTCTTATCCACAAAATTCCAATCTGTATCTTCCGTGGTCATTTCGCATGTAATCTGATCGAGAAAGGTAGTTCTCAAAGGTCTGGCTTTGGCATCTGCCGAAAATGACACCTGGTCGACATACCATTCATTGTTCGGTATAAAAGTAGCTGAATTACTGCATATTCCAAATCCTTTCAAAACTGTCCCATTCAGATTGTAAGTACTTGCCATCAAGTCTACAACAACATCACACCATTCGTTACGTCTAGATACCCCAGAGCCAAACCAATGTTCTTTTGGTTCAAATGTTAGAACAGAAATCGAAGAAAGAGGGGTTTTTACCATTAGGTGTAAATAGCGTGTATTGTTATTTACTTTTACTGGTTTCGCAAATGTTATTTGAAGACGACTCCACCAAATCGTTTCATTTGTTTGTTTAATGCGCAATGCTCTGGCTGACTCGTTTAGCCCTGTTTTCAATGGGTTAACAGCCAATTGTACTAAATTTCCACCGCTTGATCCTGCAAAAGAAAAAACGGGACTTAATCCATTCACTTCATAATCGGCAACTGTGCATGCAGTGTTTAATGTATCGTTTACAACAGCCGAAACACCTAGACTTTGTGCTTGGGTACTAATACATTGGGATATAATTAAAATAAATATTATTCCAAATATAAATGCATTTTTTTCTTTAAAAAAACTTTGATTTAGCATAATATATTAAATTTAAAATATTGATAAATAGAGATTAAATCAGACTTGTTTGATTTATTTCAAAGTAAAAAAAAATGAAAATATTAAAGTCTGTTTTATTATAGCTGACCAAATCGCCCAATCCCTGTGCAAAAAATACAGAACTTGCCTAAAAAAAAACAATATTGAAAGTATGTGTTTTTAAGTATTCATTTTATGGGCAACATTGTAAAAATTATCACTTTAAATCGTACACAATAGTTGTAACCGATTGGGGTGGCAAATGTATGTTCGAATTGGCCGAAACTATTGAACATTTTAAATTTAAACCGCTATTGGTGAGATAAGTTTTGACACTTTTAAGTCGTTTCGAAAAAGCATTTGGCAACGAAAGTGCTACATTGTTCGATATTTTGGCATTGTTTGTAAGCACTGCAACAATTCGATTTTTATCGGGCGAAATAAATGACAAACCCATTAGTCCGCTCAAATTTTTAGCATCTGAAATGGAAATGCGTTTATAACCGGGTTTCACAAAAAAACTATAATTGCCCAGCACCCAAAGGTTTTTCATAGCCGAAACTGTTCCACCCGCTGCAATTGTACTAGTTGAATCACCTCTTGTATGCAAACGAATTAAATTAAATCGGTTTTTAAAACCATACATTTCCACATCCATACTTGTCCAGTACGACCACGAACTAACCTGTGCATATTCCAAATCGGCATAAATAATTTTAGCCATATAAAGCGCTATATCTGTATAAGTTGCATTTTCGAAACTACACGGAAAGTCAGAAAGTGGCGGCACGCTCAGCAAACTCCATTCTGTTTGATGTAACTTTAGCTTATATTCCTGAGCAAGTTCGCGTGCTTTTGTACGTACTTCGACTATCGTATCGTTCGATCTATCAGTCCAATAACTATGTACTCCTAAAATTGGCTCCACCGATTTCAGATTACCAATATAATTCTCACTCCTTCTATCAAAAAATTGATATACCTGATCTGAAGCTCTCTCTTTTTTTGTATAAAGAAAATCCCATTTTGCAGCTTCGCTAAAAAGAATTTTCGAATTTAACTGCTTGGCTTGTATCGATTTATCGAGTGCTAATATTATTTTTTTGATTTCGGCATTTTGCCACGGCGAACCTTCCTGATAGTCGCCATGCCAACTCCATTGCGGTTCGTTTACCGGACTTATATAGTCAATTTTAATTTGATGTTTTTTTGCTAAATAATCAGAAACATCTACTAAATAACTGGCGAACTTATCGTAATTTTCTGCTTTTAGGTTAGAAATGCCATCGTTTGGAGCGTAGCCTAGTCCATTGCGGGTAAAGTTTACAGGTGGGGAATTCGAAAACAAAACAAACGAATTACAACCGTATTGTTTACTTTTTTTTATAAACCATTGTTGCCCAGCTTGTTTTGCCCAGTCATAGTTTCCGTTTTTATCCAAAAAACTTTCGGCACGGCGTGTAATATCTTTAATCGTACTTTTTGAGCCTTGTTCCAGTGTTCCAGCGCCAAGATTCACGCGCCAAATGGACAAACCTATACCTTCCGGATTTCCCGATTTGTCAACTTTAGTACTAAAAAGCCATTTAGCAGCTCTTTCTTTTTCAGCCATCGGAAAGTATTTGCCTACATAATTAACAGTCCAACAATCGGATGCACCAAAGCCCTCTATTGTTTGAAAACTTACAGTGGGGTCGATGTGCAGTTTCTCAACAGCATAAACCGGTTGGTTTATACTGAAGAAAAATACGAAAATTATTAATTGACTATATACAAACTTCATAATCAACTCAATATACAATTTTTAAATAAGGACTATCATTCAATATTAAATGATAGCCCTTATTAACCAGAACAAACTCTTTAATAATACCTTATTAATTGCTATGAAAAAAAACTACCTGTTAACTACTTTGAAAAATTTATCGTTTACTTTTACAATATACAAGCCCGAAGTCAATGGCATTTTTTGAGTTTCGGCATTAATTGTAAAGCGTTTAATCAGTTTGGCATCGGCAGTAAAAATTGACACCGATTGATTTGTGCAGTTTTGGAATACAAGAGAGCCATTTGTGCAGAAGACATTGGCTGCATCTAATCTGTTTTTGGCAACACTTGTTCCTAAATCGTAATTTACAGTATATTGTGTGGCAGCTGTACTATTGTTTCCTGCAAAATCAGCTGCAACAGCTGAAGCAATATTCAAATGTACATTTCCAGCTAATTCAGGCGCCACATTTACTGTAAAAACCTCCGAATTAATAGCGGTAAAGCCAGAAGTAACTCCATTTGTAACCACAATATCCGATAGCTCGAATCCATTCACCGGTTCGCTGAAAGTAATGGTATACGGAATGCTTGTAAGTGTTGTAGAGGCATTGGCCGCCACTGTTGAGCTAATTGCAACAGTTGGGGCTACAGCATCCGAAACAAAATTGTATGCACCCAAAGTGTTTTGAGCCAATACACGACTATTCCCTTTTAAGTCAGCTGCAGGCAAAGTAGCCGTAATACTTACTGTTGAAGGAGTTGCTATTGCTGTGTAAGTAGCTGGAAGCGAAGCTATACCATAATTAGTTTTTAGATAAGAGGATGCTTTAGACGATGAGAAGTTAGCTTTACGAATTTCAGCTATTTTGATGTCGTAATCCGTTTCTCCCGGAAAAATAGCACCGTTAAATGTAGTAGGTCGAGCAAATCCAAAATCGGCAGCAGCATCTAAAATTACATTAGGATAACTTGCATTTGCTGCCATTTCGAGATTTGTAACTGTCGAAACACATTTTTCGAGGTAATAATTGGCAGATGTTCCATTGGCTCTAAAACCTTTTGTACCACCATAAATAATACAATTTGCTATTATACCACTGTTTATTACTTCAACACTTCCACTGGTAGTAGATTTATTGTCATTGTTTGCAAATGTACAATTGATTATTTGTGCACCACGATAACCTGCAATTCCATTTGTTCGTACTGCACCACCAAAACCACCTGTTGCAGTTGGACCTCCAAGTGCAGAGTTATTGTAGAATAGGCAGTTTTCAATAATCACATTTGCATTAGTAGCTGCAGGTGGAACTTCTGCAAACACAGCGCCACCATTTCCATAACGAGCAAAAGTTGAAGTGGCTTTATTATTTCTGAAAACAGAATTTCTAATTTGACCTCCATTAAAATGTACATAAACCGCTCCACCCATACCATCGTAACTACCACTTTGTCCAATCGACAAACATTGTTCAAAAAGGCAGTTTTCAATTTTCGAATCGGCATTTGTCATAAATGCAGCTCCGCCACGTCCTTGTGCCGAAATATTGATAACTGTACACTTATTCAAGGATCCGGCAGTGGTAACTCCAGCTGCTCCACCATTAACATACGATCCAACAAAAATAGGACCTCCTGTTTCAATTGAACCTTTAGTATATCCAAAATCTTTTAGCGTCAAACCATCTGCTTCAGCATTTACACGCAAAGATAATAATCGAAAAGTATTTCTTGTTGTTACAAAATTACCCGTGATAACAGATTCATTTTTAAACTCCCATGGTTCAACTATTCCGTTGCCATCACGGTCGGTAAGTTCACGGTTGGCCAACACAATTGTGGATTCATTCCCACTGAAACCACCATACACTTTTTCGCCGTTATGCAAATCCAGATAATAACCGGCAGTTAATGTTATTGACGCATTGTAAATTCCTTTTGCTAAATAAAAGGTTGTGCCAGTTCCGATAACGGTTCCATTACCTGTAATGGTATAAGCTCTTAACTCTGAAATATCGGTAATAGTCAACACTTGTGCAGGATCGGCAGTAGCCTGTGTACTCCATGAAGTGGCATCGCCTGTGGGGCGAACATAATACGTGTCGATAGCAAAAGTGGCTGCTGACACTAACAATGAAATGAATAATGTAAATTTTCTCATGATTTGATTTTTAAATATTTGTTTATAACTTTGATGCAAATAATTGTACTTGCAAAAATACTTTCATACTTGGTTTTTAGCTTTCACTATTGTTTCTATTTCGTTTGAAACTGTTTCATAAAATATTAATTTTCAATTCACATAAAATATTTTTAAAGAAAAACGAAATTAGATAAATGCTTTTTAATCAGCAATGCAACATAAACATAAGCATTAGTTACAATAGATAAAATCAGAAACAATTTACTTAAATATCTTTGTAAGCTAATAATTATATCAAATTACTAAAACTACATTTCACTAATGCGCAAATTAAATTACAAGTACTTTTTATTAAAAACAATACTTTTTTTATTAACCTGTAGCATTTCAAATGCTGTTACCGCACAAACCATTTTGATTGAAGCCGAATCGTTTCAAAACAAAGGCGGATGGGTGGTCGATCAGCAGTTTACATTCGAAATGGGTTCACCTTATTTGCTGGCTCATGGGCTAGGTAATCCTGTAGCCAATGCATCAACAACAGTAAAATTACCATCAACCGGCAAATATCGCCTTTGGGTTCGCACCAAAGATTGGGTTGCACAATGGAAAGTGCCCGGCGCTCCCGGAAAATTTCAGGTTAGCATCAATAACCAAAAATCGGATACCATTTTTGGAACCAAAAATGCGACCTGGAGTTGGCAAAATGGTGGATTGATAGATATTAACAACACCGATACGCAACTAGAGCTGTGCGATTTAACAGGTTTCGAAGGCCGTTGCGATGCACTAATACTAACAAAAGACCCTGATTTTGTTCCACCTTACGATGCTGCACCACTGGCAAATTGGCGAAAAACTATGTTGGGAAATGGGGTGGCAAAAAACGCAGGTCAGTTCGATTTGGTAATTGTAGGCGCAGGTATGGCAGGTACAACAGCAGCTATTGGCGCAGCACGATTAGGTTTAAAAGTGGCTTTGGTTCAGGACAGACCAGTTGTTGGAGGGAATAACAGTACCGAAGTGCGGGTGGGACTTGGTGGGAGTATTAATGTTTCACCCTTTTCAAATATTGGAAATATTGTAAAAGAACTTACTGTGCCACCAAACCCAAACTATCCATCAGGAAATGGAAACGACAGTATTTTTGAAGATAATAAACGAATGAGTATTTTGAAAAATGAAAAAAATATTAGCTTGTTTATGAATTTCAGGACCGACAGCGTAACAGTTGTAAACCACAAAATAACTTCTATTTTAGCTGAAAACACACATACAGCAGAACGAATTGAACTTTTTGGCACCTATTTTTCGGATTGTACGGGCGACGGCACAATCGGTTATTTGGCCGGAGCCGACTACGAAATTGACCTAACCAAGCACATGGGAAATTCAAATTTGTGGAATCTTAAACTTTACGATATTCCGCAACCGTTCCCTGCATGTAGCTGGGCGCTCGATTTGAGCAACAAACCATTCCCCGGACGAACAGGAGTTAAAGGACCATCAAACACATCGGGTATATCAGCTTTGGGAGGTTGGTTTTGGGAATCGGGATTTAGTCGTAATCCGCTTACTGAAGTGGAATACATACGCGATTATAATTTCAGAGCCATGTATGGTGCTTGGGACTGTGTGAAAAATGTAGATAAAATTTACCCCAATTACAAATTAAACTGGGCTGCTTATGTAACTGGAAAACGAGAATCGCGCAAATTACTGGGTGATATTCAGCTAAATAAAGATAATTTATTGGGAAACACAATGTACACTGATGGTTTTGTTGCCATTGGTTGGAATATGGATGTACACGTTCCGCATACGAGTTTTCAGGCATCGTTCGAAGGCGAAGAGTTTATTTCGCACGATATTCAAACGTCATTTAAACGACCATTTTACATCCCTTATCGCTGTTTGTATTCCCGCAATGTAGATAATTTATTTATGGCAGGCCGAAACATAAGTGTTACTCAGGATGCGTTGGGTTCGGTGCGTGTAATGCGAACAACGGGCATGATGGGCGAAGTGGTTAGTTTGGCTGCTGCTCTTTGTAAAAAGCGAAATGCATTACCACGAGCCATTTATACCAATTATTTAAACGAGTTTAAATCGTATGTAAATGCAGGGATTCCTGCCTATGGCGATACCCTGGTTATTAAAGAATTGATTTTGCCCGATGCTAAAAACCCACAAATTATTGTTGATAATACCGATGCAGCCTGTACATTTGATAGTCCGTGGCCAACAAGTGTGTACACCGGCGGATACATTGGTGCAAATTATATGCAGGATGGCAACACTGACGCCAATCCGTTAAAATGGGCAAAATGGACGCCCGGCATTCTAAAAGAAGGAAAATACCGCGTTTACATGAATTGGACTGCGGGCAACGGACGACCTACAAAAACACCTGTAGAAATACAAAGTGCCGATAGTATCACGAATTTAACTGTAGATCAAACCAACAATGGTGCTATGTGGAACTATTTGGGAACTTATCGTTTTAAAGTTGGAACGCAAAGCTATGTAAAACTTTCGGCAGCAGCTTTAGGTTCAACCATTGCCGATGCTGTATTATTCGAAGATATTTCGTCGACAACCGCTTTAGATAAAACGTCGTTTAATGAGTCAAGTTTTTATGTATTCACGAATTCGACTAATTCATCAGTTGTACTCAATTTGACTACTGCTTCTCGCATTTCAATTTCCATGTATTCACTTTATGGATATGAAATACAATCTATTGTAAATGAGCAAACTCTGATAGCAAATCGCTATGCATTTGAAATAAAAAATAAAACCCTACACAAAGGCATTTATATTATTCGTTTAATGATAGATGGAAAATTGGCTGAATGTAAAAAAATAGTAATTAATTAAACTGATTTGAAATAGCCATATCCACCATCCCGCACAGCAAAACTAATCAATTTTGTATTGATAGGACTTATCAATTTCACATTTCTGACCTGCTTTCAATGTGATTTCGATAGTTTTTGAAGCATATAAAACCTTTAAATTTATTGTACGGCTTGCTTTAATAGTGGCATTCTGAAGTTTTCCATTTTCCCAAGTTTGATCTACTGTGCAACCTCCTCGTGTTTTTAGCCCTTGAATACTACCATCGCTCCAAGCATTAGGTAAGGCTGGTAATAAAAAAAGCAGTTGCGTTTTACCTTGCTTTAAATGACTTTGTAAAAGCATTTCGGAAACACCCGAAGTATAACCCAAATTTGCATCTATTTGAAAAGGTCCGGTTCTATTGAATGGATACATAGAAAATAAATTGGGATGTAGTGATATTTTCATCAATTGAGTGATATGAAAATAGGCTTGTTCTGAATCGAAAAGACGTGCAAAAATATTTATTCTCCATGCTGCACTCCAGCCATTGCTTTCCTCACCTCTCGACAAAAGCGAAATTTTAGCTGCTTTGGCCAATTCTGGTGTAAAAGTTGGACTTATTTGCCTCCCTGGCTGAACTGCAAACAAATGACTAAGATGCCTATGTTCATCGGTTTGTAAATCTACATCCTCCATCCACTCTTGTAGTTGTCCCCATTTACCTATCTGAGGCCCAAGCATTTTATCGCGCATCGTCTTTATCTTTTTTCTATACACTGAATTTTCATTCAACGCTTCAGAAGCCTCAATATAATTTGTAAAAAGATCATAAACGATTTGCTGGTCGTACGACACACCTTTATATGGTGTTCTATCCCCTTCTATATTACCCGGTCCATGTTCGGGCGACCACCCATCTGGTGTTATTAATTTTCCATCCTCTCTTTTTACCAAATGATTTTCCCAATAAGACACCACATCTTTAAGCATCGGAAATGCTTTTTGTCTAAGAAAATCCACATCACCAGTAAAAGCATAATGTTCCCAAAAGTGTTGACTCAGCCATGCACTTCCAGGACGGTGAAGCCCCCATGTTGATGGACCACCCATAATATTATTGGTACTGTAAGCTATCCAGCCTTTGTTTACTTTTAATTTGGGATCATCTGACTGTTTTTGAACTTTAGCCAAATTTTCAACCCAGTCAAAAAATGGTAGATGACATTCAGATAAAGCTGTTTGTTCAGCCAACCAATAATTCATCTCGATATTAATATCTGTTGTGTATTGAGAATACCATGCAGGTTTTATGTCTTCATTCCATAAGCCTTGTAGGTTTATGGGTAACCCTCCCTGACGCGATGATGAAATCATTAAATATCTGCCATAATTAAATAACAGTTCTTCGAGAGCAATATCCCCCTGGCCTTTTGGTAACATGATATAATTATCCAGCTTAAAACTTGTGGTCTCCACCTCTTTTTTAAAGTCATTTCCTAGCCTGAGTTTAACACGCCCATACAGCGATTGATAATCCGTTAAATGATTTTTCAATAATTGATCATAACTAATTTGAGATGCATTTTCAATTATCTTATTTAGTTTTTGATGGGGATGATCGGTTCTGAAGTTTTTTGTCAAATCAAGCACGAAATCCGTTCCGGCGGTAAGCAACACTACAACACTATTTGCTTTTGTAACTTCAATGCCGTAATTATTGGCCACAAGTTTACCACCCACAGGCAAAATAAGCACTTGCGATTCGTAGTTCATTCCATTAGCATTTAATACTCCAGAGACTATTATTCGTTTATTATCAACAATTGATAAGGCATTATGAGCATCATTTAGTTTAAAAACTGCGTTAATACTTCCAGCTTTATTGGCAGTATAACGACATACAATAACTTTGTCGGTGTAGCTGGCAAAATATTCTCGTTTATAATTTACCTCATCATCAGAATATGAAACTTCTACCACAGCTTTGTCTAGCGACAAAATACGTTTGTAATTTGCATATCTTTTATTACTAAACGTAACCAACAAATCACCAAAAGGTTGGTAATCTCCCATTTTTTTCTTATCTCCAGTTACTAAAGATTGTTCATTAAATTGAATACGTTCATTAGAAACCCCACCAAAAATCATAGCACCAATACTGCCGTTGCCAATTGGCAAAGCTTCAATCCACTGATTAGCTGGATATTGGAAACTAAGCTTATTCTCTTGAGCAACAGAGACTTCGAATATTGACAGTAAAAAAAAGGTAGCGAGAAAGATATTATAATGGAAAAATGATTTCATCTGTTTATAATTTATTTTTTTTCAGATGGAACTCGCACATAAACATCCCCTTGTGTGTCAACGTTTATTTGTCGAGCTCGTTTCATGTAAAAGATTTTATGAAATTGATTTAAGAAAAATAAATACCGTTCCTATTATATGAAATAAAAACGGTATTTTTTATTTATTACAAGCGAAAATTTATAGCTCCAATTATCTTACAATAATTTTATTCACATATTTATTACTATTGATATTGATAGCTACAATATACACCCCTTTCAAAGACGATATATTCATTGTATTTTCAGAACCAACAGAAAGTAATTGCTGAGCTACTATTTTACCACAAATATCATAAATTGAAACAGTAGCATTTGTTTCTACATCACCTTTTGCATATAATGTTTTATCAACAACATAAACTTTGAAATCCGTAGCATCTAAATTTTTAACAGCAGAAGGTGCATCTACTGTAATGCCAGTCATCACTGGTGCAACAAAAGCTACTTTCGCAATAAATTGACTACTTGCAGTTTTGATGCTTCCTGCATTTGGATATACAGTATTTTGACTACTTCCTGTAATAAACGTGATACCATCAGTATCAATATCGCCTGCAGCAACAGTATATCTGAAAGTCAATGCATTGGTACCAGTTCCACTAATATAATTTGCTTGAACATTTTTCATAGAACCACTCAGATAAATATTCAGACTTGGAGTACCAGCCACATCTACTGGTGCATCATAATTGACCACGAAATCTATATTTTGTCCAATTGTATATTTTCCATCAATAGGTGCTACTACAGAAGTAATTGCTGTTGGAACAGCAGTATAATCAACAAAAATACCCGAAGTAGTTGGCACAATAAAATTGAAATCAAGTGTGTTTCCACTTGCACTTTTTACTGTTGCACCATTTGAAACCATTGGAGTGGTCAAATCCACCCCATCAAGATCTTGATTTGGTGATGCTATAGTACTGCGTAATAATAATGAAGACGTTCCACTTCCCGAAACATAAGTTGCAGCGCTTGTCGTAAAACTATCACTAAAAGTGATTTTAATCTGTGGAGCACCACTAACAAAAATTGGTTCGCTTGTATTTACGGTATAAAACATGGCAGAGCCCAAACCATAAATACCATTAGCTGATGGAATAACTGACAAAATAGTAGGTACCACTCCATAAATGTTGATTCCTGAAGTTGTAAGTGCTGGTAAAACTGGATTGATATTATTCAAAGCTGGATCCTGAATAGTTGCACCATTTAAATTGATGGTATTAGCAACAACAATACCATCATTATCTATCTGACCAGCAACAGTTGTATATCTGAAAAGCAGATCTTTCGTACCACTTCCACTAACATATGCAGCCGCTACAGTTTTATCACCAATGGTTACGTTAAGTTGAGGAATACCTGTATTGGTATCATCAACATAAGTACCCGGAGTTACCGTTACAAAATTGCTAAAACTAAGCGTAAAGTCAAGATTTGCAGCACTAGGATAGATTTTATCTGCGGGCTGTTTCACCGAAATGACAGTAGCCTGCGCATTACCATCTACCATAATTCCAGTGGTTGTTTTGGCAGGTAGGTTTAAGTTAGCGTTAACTAATCCTTCACTCTTGATAGACCCATCATTTAATGCAATGGCATTAGCAATGGTTATTCCATCTTCATCTACTTGTCCTGTGGCTACGGTAAGCGAAAATTTCAATTGTGTAGAACCGCTTCCGGCGATATAATTGGCTTGTACGGTACCACCTGTATTTAAGGTAATAGGAATAGAAGGAGTTCCTGTAACAATTACAGGCATTGTGTAGTTGACAAAAAAGTCGAGTTTATTTGTAATCTGATATTCCCCATCGGCAGGAACTAAAAAGCTTGCAAATTCAAAAACAGGAATTGTGAAAGCCGGATTTGTATCAGCACCAATATCAAAAGCTCCGGCAGTACGAACATCGCCATCAATATCATCACCTACATAATCAGACACATCAGCTCCAGCACCTTTTACAGGAGTACCAACATCCGTACGTATATGCAAGTTGGGAGCAATAAGATTTGCTGGATCAACAAACTGTGGATTATTCAACGAACTTTTGTCATCGAAACCAATACAAGTTGTTTTCCAATCAGCAAAACTGGCATAATCGGTATAAACCAACGGTGAAAGGCCATTACCTACAGAGCCCATTTTATTGTTCACTCCATTTCCAACTTGGTAGATATTATTATTGCAATTTAAATAACCAGCAGAATAATCGGCCGAATTGGCAATTTTTATGGCATAATGATTATTGCCTGTTCCACCAGTACGGACATTAGCAAAGATATTGTTTTTTAAATCAACAAAACCAGCTGCACCATTGACCGACGATCTGTTAAATGCAACAGTAGCGCCAGTTAATGTGCCAGAAGTAACACTACCACCAATATAAACACTATTGTTGAAGTAGCTAGCACGAGCCGCTGTACTTGCATACGCAGCTTGCATAATGCCATAAATAACTGAACCACAACTTATGTCGTTACCAATATTAATCATGTTATTTTTGATTAATGTATAGCCTGTTGATGTAGCCAAGCTCTGAGTAGTGATTATACCGTAAGTTGCTGCGGAAGCAAGGCTATTGAGTGAGGCAATGTTGAAGATATTATTTCGTTCAATAGTCACATTTGATTGCGAAGCACATTGAATTCCATAAGCATTGTTCAATCCTGTCGAGTTAACATCTCCACTTACTAAATTTGAAATGTTGTTGTGAACTATTTCTGTAGTATAAAGTACTGTGGCTGATCCTCCACCTACTGATATACCACGAACATAACATTTATTAGCAAGAGTTGCTCCTACTACTGCTAGATTATTGATTTTATTGTCTTTGAACACGCAGTTACTACCCTGACTTAACATCCCCACAAGATTCCAATATACCGAGGTAGCTGGAGTTCCATTGTAAGTTAATTTAATATCTTTCACGGTATTGGTAAAATAATTGATGTATGAACCAGCTAATGCAGGAGTATAATATCCAACAACTACACCGGCATTTACATCACCACCCTGATTACTAATAATTTCTACACCAGCTATCGTATTGTTGGAAACAGTTGTAATTCCTTCAAATGAAGTACCACCATTGGTTTGAATTCCAACAAATCTCACACCCACTGTTGCTGACCCAATTTGTGACAAACCAGTTCCGTTACTGTTGGCATACCCTACTACATTATTTTTTACAGTATTCAAATCTCCTCTTACAATCATACCATAATAAGTACCTGCAGCAGTTGGTACAATAGGAGTTGTCCAGAAAAAGCGGTTGTTTTCTACAGTTGTAGCATTGCAAAAGCCAGGCGTATAAATACCAGCAGCAACATTAGAGGCACCAGTATTCATATAATTATAAATGTTACAATTTGAAATTACAGTACCATCGTTAATGATAGTAGCCGATGTTCCACTCAAGAATATTGGACATACTGGCATGGTAGCACCATCGCAAATATCGCAATTATCGATGGTGTTGTTGTCATTTCCATCTACAAGCCCGGCTGTAATAGAAATAGTACCACTTACAGTAGCACTATTAGTTCCTTTTACAATTGCATGTTTAATGGTATTGTTTTTAGCATCATTTATCAAAAGAATGGTTTGTGTTGCAGCTATTGACACACTTGTATTACTGATTGTTAAATCTTTTATTGAACCAACACCTCCAATTCTACCATCAATAGTTACATTTTTTGCCCCATCGAGTTTAATTAAAGCGCCATCTACAGCACCCGAAACGGTAACACCTGCTATGGCTGGACTTACTGTTAACGAATTCCATCCTTTATTTATCAATACTGCTGATGCAGTTTCAACAATTGCAGCTTGATTTAAAGTTACTGAAATTGTTTTTCCAGTTTGATCGGCAGCGCTAATGGCTGTAAAAGCAGCACCCAGATTGGCATAAGCCGAACCATCAGCTCCATTGGAACCTGAAATTGCGACCTGAGCCCAAGTCTGTTGCGCTGAAATGGCAATCAGACAAAGCAAAAATAAATGCTTCATACGGTAAAATTTTGTGTTCATAAGAATATTTATTTAAAGTAAATTATTGATTTCGAATAAATTGGTTATAGTTGTTTGAAATTGAAATTACGTTTTATTTTTAAAATAGTATGTCTTTTATTGGTTTTAATTGTATCGTCCGTGGATGTAGAATTAGCTATGTATATGGGTATAGCGTAAGTAGATCCGTTGGTGAGTGCTGCTATTTTTTTTAAATGCAAAGTAACACTTACCGGCGCAGTAAATTTATTATTCTCAATAATACAGGTTTTATTAAAGCTATAACAGTTTTC
>CAMBSB010000068.1 GCA_945870155.1 Paludibacter jiangxiensis
GTAAATGACATTGATTTTAAAGTAAAACAACTAATTAAAATGCAATAAATAGAAATTTTATGATACATTTAAAATTGAAAAACGTTAGCACTCCCTCTGTATTCCCCCTTTAGGGGGCTAGGGGGCAGGGGGGCTGATATTTACAACCATTTTTTACGTCGGAAAAACATTAAAACAGCTGCTGAGAATATTACCATTATAACGATAGAAAAAGCATAACCATATTTCCAATCCAGTTCCGGCATATATTTAAAGTTCATACCATATAAACTTGCAATAAGGGTAGGGGGCATAAAAATAACAGAAACCACAGTAAAAATTTTGATGATTTTATTCTGTTGCAGATTAATTAACCCCAAAAAAGTATCTTGCAAATAATCCAACCTGTCGAACCCAAAACGCGTATATTCAAAAAGCGAGTTGATATCCTTGATAATCATGGTTAAGCGTGGAAGTAAATCAAGGGGAAAGAAATCGCATTTAAGCATATTGGAAACCACGCGTTGTTTGTCCACGATATTTTGCCTGATTATCATAACCTTTTCCTGCAAGTCCTTGATATGTATCAATATATCCTGATCTAAGTCATCTTCGGTATTCAAAGTTTTACTTAAATTAGTAATTAAATCAGTTACATCTTCTATCATATCCGCATCGTATTCTACACGTGTTTCAAGAAGCGTAACCAACACATGATAGCCTGTAGGGAAGCTCTTGGTATTAGCATAAATCTTTTTAACTGTTTCGTTAAACGATTTCAACTCGGTATTGCGTACCGACACCAAAATTCCATTTTTAAGAATAAATGAAACCGGTTCCATGACAAAATTGTCCTGAAGAAAATTTGAATTGGCAACTATGCTGTCATCGGTTTGCATATATCGCGAACTCATCTCGATTTCTTCAATTTCTTCATCCTCTTGAATGTAGATTTTTAGAAACTGTTCAAGTTCTGTTTCTATGGCATCGGATACATCATTTAAATCTATCCAAATCAGGTCTTTAAGATTCACTTTTTTAAGTGTATCTAAGTTTTTCGATATTTTGATTTTATTATCTTCGTGGTAAAAAAGTCTTAATTCTGACATGTTTTTTGATTCCTTTCTCTTTAATTGTTAATAAGCTAACAAGATGAAAGCGAAGATTATTAAAATAATAATACAACATACATGTTTTCAACAAGATATGTTATAGCAAAAGTTTAATAAAAGAAACGCTTAAGGGTTTTGTAATGCAAATTCTACTCTTTTTGTTAAGTCGATAAAAGCTGCAACATCCAACTGTTCAGGTCGCTTATCAAAAAGCGGGTCGTTGAACATAGGATGACCTTTCGGGACTATAGGATTGAGTGAATTACGCATGGTTTTTCTGCGTTGGTTGAAGGCTGTTTTCACCACTGTTTTGAAAAGCTTTTCGTTACAATCAATTTTCGAAACATCGTTGCGAGTGAGGCGAATAACAGCCGATTTGACCTTTGGAGGAGGGTCGAATACATGTTCGTGAACGGTGAACAGGTATTCGATGGTATAATAGGCTTGCATTAAGACGCTTAAAATTCCGTAGGTTTTACTACCTGCGGGAGCAGCCATGCGTTCGGCTACTTCTTTTTGTATCATGCCCGATAGACAAGGAATAAGATCCTTGTTTTCGAGCATTTTAAAAAATATCTGACTAGAAATATTATATGGAAAATTTCCGATAACACAAAATTTATTGCTAAAAATTTCGTTTAAATCTAACTTTAGGAAGTCAGCTTCTATTACTTTAAGTGTTGGATAATTTTGGTGTAGATATGTAACTGATTCAGAATCAAGTTCTACAGCAGTTAAATCAATAAGTGGGTTTTGTAATAAAAATTGTGTAAGAACACCCATGCCGGGGCCAATTTCAAGTACAGATGTACGACCGTCGAGCGTTAAGCTATCGGCAATACGACGAGCAACTTCCATATCTTTCAGGAAGTGCTGTCCCAAGTATTTTTTGGCTTTTACTTGAATCATAACTATGGTAGTCGTCGGGCATGGTTTGAATAGTTAATCGAAATTTATCTAAAGTCAGAATTGTTAATAGTCAATAAATACTTAAAAATGTTTTTTAGTGGTTATCAATTGTCAACTCATAAATTGTATCTTTGCAAAAGTTAGTTGCAACCAATATTAGCGTACAAAAGTAACTAAAATAGTTCGATTATTCTCTATTTTCCATCACATTAACCCTCGATGTTTTAGTTTTAAACAAATTAATGAGAAAATTTTTAGAATCAACAGGGCGTTTAATAAGTTTGGTGATTGACTTTTTCTATCCACCATTTAGGAAATATATGACTTTGCAGTTTTTCCGGTACGGTGTTACCGGAGCAGGCAATGTCCTTTTTTCGCTTGTTGTGTATTATGTAGTTTATAATTTTGTGCTGCGTAAAGAGTTGTTACCTTTAGGTTTTTTTACCTTTAGTGCACACATTGGATCACTAATTATTGCGTTTCCAATTTCTACTTTCACCGGTTTTTTATTGCAAAAATACGTTACATTTACCGAATCGGATTTACGCGGTCATGTGCAACTTTATAGGTACTTTATTGTGGTACTTGTAAATTTGGTAATCAATGTAGTTTTCCTAAAGCTCCTTGTTGATGGATTTCATTTCTGGTCTACACCTTCGCAAGCCGTTGCCACCTTTTTTTGCATATTGTTCAGCTATTTTTCTCAAAAGAAATTTACTTTTAAAAATGTCTAAATTTTTTACCATTTTCAAATGGTTGATACTCATTGCAGCATATTTGTATTTAGGGTATAAACTTCTGACATTTAACCAATACGATGCCCTTATTGCACAATGGAAACTTATGACAATAAGGCAATTTTGGTGGCTGTTACTGGTTTTAATTATTATGCCAATAAACTGGTTAATCGAAGCTTTTAAATGGAAAAAAATTGTTTCAAAATCCCAGATTTTAAATGTTAAAACAGCGTATAAATCTGTCTTAGTTGGTTGTTCCACAGGCTTTTTCACTCCAAATAGAATTGGAGATATGGTTGGGAGGTTAATGTTTTTATATCCGGAAAATCGAAAAATGGGAATCAGCTATTTTTTAGTAAACAGTTTGAGTCAGAATATTGCAATCATACTTTTGGGTTTACCGGCAGCCATCCTGTTTTTTACACTTGTCAGTAATCTGTTTCCTATTGAATTTACATATTATTTTGCAGGGATAATACTCCTGTTTTTGGCATTAAGTATTTTACTTTTTGTTTTACCAAGTCTAGCAGTTTCAAAAAAAATAAACAGGTTAAATGCTTATATTCAAGCATTTGAATATTTCAAAAAACTTGATTTTATCAAAATACTTACTTTTTCAGTTTTTCGATTTACTATATTTTGCGTTCAGTTTTATTTTATGTTGCTGTTTTGGGGTGTTAATTTATCCGTTTGGCAAGCTTTGTTAGTAATTCCAACCAATTATCTATTTATTACATTTACACCTTCTTTGGCTTTTTCAGAACCAGCCATACGCAGTTCCTATGCAGTTTTATTTATTGGAGCATTTTTAAATCAAGCTCCGGCAATAGCATTTGCCGGATTTGCTTTGTGGCTTATAAATTATGCATTTCCCATGTTGTTTGGAGCAGTATTTTTAGTAAAAAAACAACAATAAGTAAAGTCTGAATTTATAGATAAAACACTTTTATTAGCTTACTAAAAATGAAACCACAATAGACGCAATAGAAGATATAAATAATTAAAATAGAACACAATAGATAAATACCTGTCGGTATTTCCATTTTGAAACTTGATGGTACTGCAATCAGAAATTTTCTATTGTGTCTATTGTGGTTCAACGAATTATATTGTTCCATATTTAAATATGAAGCTTAAAAGCATAAAATACATTTAACCTTTTCTAAAACAAATAAGCAATTAAAATAAATATTTTTAAAATAGAAATGTTTTAAACAACAATTTAATTGAATTGTTATTAATATTCTAAACAATTATTGTATTTTTGGCACATGATTACCGATGACAACAACAAACGATTAACAATTCGTGAATGGTCGGAAGATGACCGACCTCGTGAAAAAATGTCACGAAAAGGCGCACAAAGTCTTTCGGATGCTGAATTGTTGGCTATTTTAATTGGTTCAGGTAACAAAGATGAATCGGCAGTTGAACTTTCGAAGCGCATTATGCGTGAATGTCACGACAACATTAATGAATTAGCGCGATTAACTATAGTAGATTTTTGCAAACGATTTAAAGGTATAGGCGAGGCCAAAGCAATCACTATTATGGCTGCGCTTGAATTAGGTAAACGACGCAAAACGGCTGATGTTTTTGAAAGAAAAAAAGTTACTTGCAGCATTGATTTGTACGAAATAATTGAGCCAAAACTGATTGACTTGACACATGAGGAGTTTTGGATAATTTTACTCGATGGCGCAAATAAATTGATAGATATGACTAGATTAACACAAGGTGGAAGAAATCAAACTATTGTTGATATTCCAATTCTTTTAAAAAATGCGCTCGAAAAATCAGCTCAAAATATTGCTGTAGCTCATAATCATCCTTCGGGACAAAGATATCCCAGTGCTGAGGATGAGAAAATAACAAAACTGATTAAACATGGCTGTGAAGCCGTTGGGTTTAAATTTATTGATCATATAATTATTACCCGTGGTAGTTATTATAGTTTTGCTGATGAAGGGAAGATATGATAACCTGCCTATTCTGCTTAACTAGTTGTAGTAGCCAAAAATATTACAAATGCTTTAATAAACCAATTAACAAATTGACAAATTAACAAATTAACAAAATAACTTTAAACATAAAGAAATGACTCTTTTAGAAGTAGAAAATGTAGTTAAACAGTTTGCCGGACATCGGGCTTTGGACGGCGTTAGCTTAACGGTTCCTGAAAATACAGTATATGGTTTACTTGGGCCTAATGGTGCCGGAAAAACAACTTTAATCAGGATAATTAATTGTATTACAGCACCCGACAGTGGTGAAGTGCGACTTAACGGAAAAAAAATGACGGCAGAAGATGTTCGTCACATAGGTTATTTGCCCGAAGAAAGAGGCTTGTACAAAAAAATGAAAATTGGCGAACAAGCTTTATATTTGGCTCGATTGCGTGGAATGAGCAAAGCCGATGCATTGAAATCATTGAAATACTGGTTCGAGAAATTTGAAATCCAGACCTGGTGGGATAAAAAAGTAGAAGAATTATCGAAAGGTATGGCACAAAAAGTGCAGTTTATTACCACCATTTTGCACGATCCCAAACTGCTTATTTTCGATGAGCCTTTTAGTGGTTTCGACCCGGTGAATGCCGATTTGCTGAAACGCGAAATACTAGAATTACGCGATAAAGGTGCAACCATCATATTTTCGACTCACAATATGGCTACAGTGGAAGATCTTTGCGAAAACATTTCGCTGGTTGATAATGCTAAAATAGTTTTACAAGGTAATGTATCGGAAATTAGAGCCTCACATGCCACTAATACCTACCTTATTAAAACAAAAAAAATGCTGGAAGTGAATGGTTTTGAACTACTTGATTCGCAATTTAAAAATGGGATTTACGAAAGCAAGCTTAAAAAAAGTATTGAAGATAGCAATAATAGCTTAATCGAAAAGCTAATCAAACAAACCGAAATTATTTCTTTCGATGAAATACTACCCAGCATGAATGATATTTTTATCAAGACAGTTAGTAGAGCTTAATTGGTTAATCAGTTAATTTGTTATTTAGTTAATTAGTTGTTACAGACATCAACACATCATCACATCAACACATCATCACATCATCACATCAACACATCACTTTTATGTCAAAAATTAGTTTAATAATACAACGCGAATACAGTACCAGGGTAATGAAAAAATCATTTATTCTGCTTACTTTTCTTACTCCCATACTTATGGTGGGAATGATTTCACTTATTGTGTATTTAGGTACGATAAAAGACGACAAAATAAAAAACATTGTAGTTGTTGACAAATCAGGCTTATACAAAGATGTTTTAAAGAATAACGAATCTTATAATTTTCAGTTTAAAGATGCCACGGTTGAAGAAATCAAATCGCAAAATAGCGAAAAATCGGAATTTGCTGCTTTGTTATATATTAGCAAGGATTTAAGTGTCGATTCAACTGCGGCGGTTATGTATTCGGACAAACAAGTTAATCTTGAACTGAAAAGTTATGTTTCAGGGCTTTTAAATACTTATATTGAAGAGCAAAAACTAGCTTCGTACAATATTCCCAATTTGAAAGAAATGGTCGAAAAATCGAACACCAATATCGATGTAAAAACCATTAAATGGGGCGAAGATGGTAAAGAAAAAGAGGGTTCGGCCGAATTGGCTTTGATGATAGGTATGTTAACTGCCTTTATAATTTACATGTTTATAGTTATTTATGGTGCTCAAGTAATGAGTGGAGTTGTACAGGAAAAAACCAATCGCATAGTTGAAGTTATGATTTCATCGGTAAAACCTTTTGAGCTGATGATGGGCAAAATCATAGGTATTGCACTTGTAGGGCTGACACAATTTTTGATGTGGGTATTGCTTACTGCCGGTATTTTATTTGGACTGTCCACAGCTTTTGCCAAAGATATGGATATGGAAAAAATCCAGAAAGTTCAGGAAATGAGCCAAATGGGAATGCAAAATATGCCAACCGATGCCATGAATGGTAAGGTTCAGGAATTTATGACCGCTGTAAACGGCTTGGATTTGGTGCAAATAGTGGTGCTTTTTATCATTTATTTTTTGGGTGGATATTTATTGTATGCCTCGCTTTTTGCAGCCATAGGTTCGGCAGTAGATAACGAAACAGATACGCAGCAATTTTCCATGCCTATTATGCTACCTATCATTTTTGCCATTTATGCAGGAATTTTTAGTGCCGAAAATCCGGATGGACCTTTGGCATTTTGGTGTAGCATGATTCCTTTTACATCACCCATTGTAATGATGGTGCGTTTACCATTCGATGTGCCATTTTGGCAAATAGCTTTGTCTATAAGCATTTTGGTGCTTTCGTTTATAGGAACTACCTGGATGGCAGGCAAAATATACCGTACCGGAATACTTATGTATGGCAAAAAAACTACTTGGAAAGAAATGTGGAAGTGGTTGAGGTATTAGTGATTGTAATTTTTAATTGTCAATTATCTATTAATGAAGTGTTGTTTTCAAACAAATTCAAATCTATTTTTTAGTAGCGCTTGAGTTAAAATAGTTAAATTTCAGGTTTTTAAATCATTTTCAACAAGCAGAAAATAATCAAACATAAGAAAGCAGGATAAAATTTATCCTGCTTTCTTATGTTTTAAGAATTTACCTTACAAATTCAAAGTTTTGCGTAAGCTTTTATAACCGCCTTGACTTACTTTAATTTGATGTCCGTTTTTTAGCGTCAGTTGTTGGCTTTGCTTGTCATAAAGTTCAATTCGGGCAATGGCTTGTACATTCACTATACATGAGCGATGTACTCTTACAAAAAGTGCTGACGGTAAGTGTTCTTCAAAATACTTCATGGTTTGTTCTTTGAGGTATTTTCCGTTAAGTGTATATATTTGAACATAATCACCATCGGCTTGTAAAAATATTATTTCTGAAACCAATATTACATGAATCTTTTGATTTGATTTAACGGCAATACGCTCTAAAATTTCAGTATTTGCAGGTTTCTCATCTGTAATTGCTTTGTCGGTAAATTCTTCAACTACAGACAAGTCCTTGTCTGAATTCAAACAAAGTTTATACCTTAAATGCTGAATTATTAGTAATAAAACCAATAAAGACAAAAACATGCGTACAGGTAAAAACAACAGTAATATGCCTGAAAAACGAGGTAGTATAAAAGTATAAAAACCGTATCCTATACCATAAATTAAAAGCAAAGAGAGTAATACCAAAGCGGTATAAATAAGCAATTCCTGAATTATGGGCAAAGCATCGAACTTTCCATATTTCAACGTATTCCACATCAAAAGAGCTAATGAAGCATATATGAATGTGTAAAACATGGCATCAACAAAAACAATTAAAAATGGTTCATGTGTATATTCATTAATCGGCAGGGCTTGCAGTAGAGCAAACCCTGTGATTAACGCTAAATACCCTGAAGCACCGATTATTGTTTTGAAGAGTTGTGAAAACATAAAGCTGATTTAATTACTTAATTCACCACCACCAAAAACACAAGCACCTGTAATCAGCAATTTACGCTCAGTATTAAGTGGTAGTTTTACCAAACGTTTATCTTCAAATCCACCAAAAACCGCATCAATATGAGTCTCAACAAACCAATCGGTGGGAACAAAAATGGTAACACCGCCAAAAACGGCATTTACATCTAAACGAGAAGTACCTTCAGCCAAATTGGTATGACGTAAATCGAGGGTTAAACCACCAAAAACTGCATTAATTTCACCTCCTTTAAAGTCGGGTTCCAAAACTATATGTTCCCCACCACCAAAAATGCTGTTTTTTGAAAATGATCCTACAGGACCTTCATAGTTTTTTTTTGAGTAATGATGCTTTCCTTCCATTTTGCTAAACTCCCAGGGTTTACCGTACATTCTTTTCATTATTAAATAAATACCTCCGGCAATCAGCAACAGTGGCCAATAGATATGCGTAAAATTACCATCCATTCCCGGGAAACTTTGGGGATAAGCATGAATAATTTTTGGCATTAAAAAGAAAAAACCAATAACATACAAGATGGCAGCTGTGAAATAATCGCGTTTAATGGTTTTTACTAAACCAATTGCAACAAGTATCATTGGCCACGAGAATATCACCTGTTTTAGAGGAGAATCGATTAAACCAAAGTTAAAACCAAGGAATAATACACCAATAACCATTAACAATATACCGGTTCCTAGGCCTTTGCCATAAACGGTATGATTCGAATCTTTAATTTCTTTTTCCATAACTTTTTTTGTTTTTAAATTTTATGTTGCAAAGATAAGGCTATGTGGAACTTATATCCTACAACAAATCGACCAACTTATTGTTTTTTCCCGATGAATGTATGCAAATTCTCTTTTTAAACAAGATTGCACTTGATGTAAGATTTAATGTGAATTATGCTATTTTGATTAGAAATTATATAACATTTACATCTTATGTGGTATTTATCTTTGTAAAGTGAAAATTATCACACATTTAAATTCAATCACATTATGAACGTAAAAAGAATTTTCGGATCGCTATTAACCGTGCTTGGAATTGGTGGCTTGGTTTATGCAGCAATTTTATTTTCCAATTTATCAAATAACAATCACGATATTAAAGAAGTAATAATTTACACTGTTCTTGGACTAATTTTTTTTGTTTCGGGTATCAGTTTAATTAGAACAGTGAAAGATAATTTTTGAGAAAACTCAGAATTCATTCAATATAAATTTAAGTACTACTCATAATATGAGAAAATTACTTAGCTACATAAAAAAAACCATTAAAGCAATCTTGTGGGTGCTTGTAGTTTTTGTGCTTATATTTCTGATTGTAGCAGGTGTGATTCAGATTCCTGCTGTACAAAATAAAATTGTAAACTATGCTACAACTTTTGTGAGTAATAAAACGCATACAAAAGTACAAATAAAAAATCTAAGTATTTCTTTCCCTAAAGCTGTTTTAATAGAAGGCTTATACCTGGAAGACATGCAAAAAGACACTTTGCTTTATGCCAAAAAAGCGAAGGTAAATATAGTGCTAAAAGATCTATTATTCAATAAAATATGTATAAACAATATTGAATTAACAGATATGCATCTGAATCTTCATAATTCAAAAAATGATTCACTGTTTAATTATAATTTTCTGATTAAGGCATTTACCGACACTACCCAACAAAAACTTGATGACTCCAAAGCGTCTAAACCCTGGACATTTACTATCGATAATGTGAATCTTGAAAATATCCGTATTCGATACTTTGACAATTTTGGCGGAATGAAAATCTTTGCAATGCTTGACAAATTGGACCTGTCGATAGATGAAATTGACATGGAAAAATCCATATACAAGATAGACGATTTGCTGGTGGAAAAATTGATGACGAGTATTCAGATTGAAAAATCAAACAAAACCGAAGTTGAATCAACTAATGTGACTCTCCCGAAAATTACTGCTAACAACATACAAATTAACAACTCGAGTATTTCATTTTCCGATTTAACCGATGATTTATTAATCACTGCAAAAATAAATCGTCTCGATTTAAAAAAAGGGGAAGTAGATTTGAGAGATGAAATAGTGAACTTAAACAAAATTTACTTATCAGAGACTGATGTGCGTTATTATAAAAAAGGATTACAAACTATTTTAGATTCAACGATTATTTCAAAAAAAAGTATCGGTAATAAATGGAAAGTTTCGGTAAATGTAATAGATTTCGATAATAATTCAGTTCAATATCATACAAATTATAACATTCTTTCTAAAAAAATATTTGATAGCAATCATTTAAATTTTAGGCATATAAATCTTAATGCATCTGATTTGTATTATGCCTGGGATAAAACGCAATTTGCTATAGAACATTTCTCTGCCATTGACCAAAATAATTTTGCCATTACCGGGTTGGAAACTGAATTCATTATGGGCAATCAATCCATTTCGGCTAATAACATACAAGCAAGTACAACAAATTCAAGTTTACAAGGCGATTTGCTACTAAACTTCGAATCACTAAATTCGTTGACGGATTCAATAGCAACTTTGGCTTTGAATCTAAAAATACGTAATTTAGATTTAAGCAATGCCGATGTTTTGTATTTCAGCCCTGATTTGGCTAAACTCGATTTTTTCAAAAACAAGCAAACCAAAAGTTCGTTTTCAGGAAATGTAAATGGAAAAATAAATAATTTGAAAGGAAAAAATATTGTTATAAAAACGGCTAAAAACACTAAATTGAAAACTGACTTTCATATTATTGGTTTGCCAAAAGTAGAAACTGCCTTTTTAAATTTCCCCAATTTAAACGTAATTTCGACCAAGGAAGATATAAAACTAATGGCAGCTTCATATATTCCGGTAAGTATAGAAATGCCTGATGAAATTGGAGTAGATATCGCATTTAAAGGTAAAATTAATGATTTTATTACAACCATAAATATGAATTCAAGCATAGGAAAAGCTTGGCTTGATGCTACAATTGATAAAGATGAAAATTTCAACACAAAACTGAATCTCGAAAATTTTGATTTGGGGAGTTTGCTTAAAAACAAGAAAATGTATGGGCCTGTAAGTATGACAGCCCAAGCAAAAGGACATGGCTTGAATCAAAAAACAGTAAAAGCCGATATCAATGCCAATGTGTCAGAAATTAAACTCAATAACTATTTATATCATAATCTATTGTTAAAAGGCACTATAGCCAACCAGCAATTCGATGGTAAAATAAACCTGAACGATCAACATGCTGAATTTGATTTTGCAGGATTAGTGAATTTCAATCCAGGGAAAGAAAGATTAAAATTTAATTTGAATTTAAAAGGCGCTGACCTGCAAAAGCTTAATTTCACAAAAGAAAATATGCAAATTGCTTTCAATGCTACAGCCGATTTAAAAGGCGGAACTGTAAGTAAACTGAATGGAATTGCAGGAATTTCGGATATGATTATTGCCAAAAACGGAAAAAAATATATGCTTGATTCTGTTTTGGTAGCTTCGGTAAATCAACCCCAAAAAAGCGAAATGAATTTTAAAAGCGCACTTGTAAACCTGAAATATAATGGTACAATTTCACCGGCTTCGTTGCCTATGGCTCTCAGTAGTTTTATGAATAATTATTTTCCATTCTCTACATCAAAACTAAAACAAACTAACTCGGATGCATCAGATTTTAATTTTGAAATTGAACTTAAAAATCACCCTATTTTATCCGAAGTATTATTGCCCGAACTTAAAGAATTCGACCCGGGAATTATTAAAGGGAGTTTTGATAGTCGAAAAAAAGAAATGAAAATCGACGCCAACATAAAACATTTGGTTTATGGAACTACTGAAGTTGATGATTTTTTAGTGAATTTAAATGCAGATTCATCGGCAATGAACTATAAAATTTCGTCAACAAGCATTTCTAATTCGCAGATAAAGTTCGATAACTTTTTGTTTGATGGTAAAATTGCTGATAATAAAATTACTGCGAATATTTCTTCGGTTGATTTGTCAAATAAAAAGCTTTTTATTGGTTCTGTTATTACAAAGCAAAATGCGAACTATAAGCTGGCGCTAAATCCGAAAGATTTTTATATAATGGATAAAAAGTGGGACATTGCCAAAGATAATTATATCGAATTTGGCAAGCCGGGATTTATGATACATCAGCTTTACCTGAAAAATGCTGATAGTGAAGTTAATATTGCTTCGTTGAACAATAAATTCAATGATGATATAAACATTTATATCAAGAATTTTAAATTGGAAGATATTTCCAAAATAGTGGAAAAAGATAGCAGTTTGATGAAAGGTAATTTAGACGGAAATGTGCTACTTATACGCACAAACAATTCGTACGGAATAGTAGCCGATGCTGCTATAAGCAAATTAATGGTACGGAATGTTCCCATCGGAAATTTAACTTTAAAGGCCGGAAATCCATCTTTCGATAAATTTGATATTGCCATGAACTTAACAGGCATTGAAAACAATATGACTGCTAACGGATATTTTATTCCCAATGGCGGCAACAATTCTATCAAAATAAACACCGATATTCAGTCCTTGTCCATGAAAACTATCGAAGCATTTTCAATGGGTCAAATCACACAAGCATCTGGCAATATGTCGGGTAATCTTAGCATTACAGGTAGAACAGATGCTCCGGAAATAAACGGTGAAATGGTATTTAATAATGCATTTTTAAATCCTAGCTACCTGAACAATCGCATTGAATTGAAGCATGAAACTATTCAGTTAAAAACAGATGGTTTTTATTTTAATTCGTTTACCTTGTTGGATGAAAAGAACAACAAAGCAACAATTGATGGCTCAGTACTAATGAATCAATTTGCGGATTATAGATTTAATTTGCAAGTTAATTCTAAAAACTTTTTACTCTTTAATACAAAAGCTGCCAAAAACCAGGATTTTTACGGACGCATGATAATAGATAGTAAAGTCAACATGACAGGCCCCATGTCATTGCCTGTTATCAATGCCAATATAAAAATGAAAGAAGGGTCAAACTTTACTTTTGTAGTGCCCGAAGATGAATATACCACCAACAAAGGTGAAAATGTGATTGTTTTTAATGATTCTCTTAAATTTAATCCTATACTAAACAGCCAAAACATCAATGCTTCGAAAAACAGCGGATTTAAAGGTTTTGATTTAGCCGCCATTATCGAAGTGGATAAAAAAGCTACACTTCGGCTGTTGATGGATCCGACTTCGTCCGATTCGTTGGTTGTAAAAGGCGAAGCTGCATTAAGTTTTAATATGGACAGAGCAGGTAAAATGAGCCTCACAGGCGCTTACAATTTGAACGAAGGGAGTTATTTAGTTTCGTTGGAATCGGTAATAAAACGCAAATTCGATATTGTTTCGGGAAGTACAATTATATGGAACGGCGACCCCTTGGATGCTGAAATATTTATAGATGCAACTTATGATGTACGTACAGCACCCTATAACTTAGTAGCTGATCAACTTTCGGTTTCGGGATTGAGTGATGTTGAAAAAGGCGGATATAAACAAACTTACCCATTTCAAATATTACTGAAACTCAGAGGTGCTATTCTTCAACCCGAAATTAGTTTCGAAATTCAATTACTACCCGAAGACAAAGGAATTTTAGGAGGTGCAGTTAATCAAAAACTTAACTTATTAAATGAAGATCCATCCACACTCAACAAACAGGTTTTTGCATTGCTTGTACTTGGTCGGTTTGTTCAGGAGAATCCATTGCAATCTGAATCATCAGGTACTTCATCTTTAATTCGTTCTACTGTGGGTAATTTCTTGTCGGCTCAACTTAATAAATTGAGTTCAAAAGTGATTCCCGGTATGGAAATGAACTTCGATGTACAATCGTATGATGACTATCAAACTGGTGAAGCACAAGGTCGCACGCAAGTAGAAATTGGCTTAAAGAAAGAACTATTCAATGAAAGATTAACAGTACAGATAGGTGGTACAATAGATGTGGAAGGCGAAAAAGCAAAACAAAATTCTGTAAGTAACATTACAAGCGATGTGGATGTGGAATACAAATTAACTGATGATGGTCGTTACAGATTGAAGGGGTTCAGGCACAATCAATACGAAGGAGCATTGGAAGGTCAGTTGATTGAAACTGGTGTAGGAATTGTTTTTGTACGTGACTTTAATTGGTGGAATGAGTTTTTTAAAAAGCCTGAAAAAATGAAAATAGAAAAGAAGAAATAAATCTGCTCCCTAACCCTTGTTTATCCCGTCCCGATAGCTATCGGGAATCGGGAGGGGAATATTGAGGGGTTGGTGAGCTAAGAACTTACACTTATCCCTTAAAAAATTCATAGTGCTACTTGATTATGACGTTTAATCTTTAGAAAATAAGAATAATGCAAACTAAATTAAACATATTCACACACATAAATTTCATCTTGCAGTTGAGATGCTGGGGTTTATATATTTGCATCATATTACTTGCATCATGTTCGGGTACACGTCATTTACCTAAAGGTGAGAAACTTTATACAGGAGCTGAAATTATACTTAAAACTAACGAAAAGGTTAACAAAAAAGAAATTAAAACTGCCGTAACTGAAATTCTACGACCTGAACCTAATAGTAATTATCTAGGTTTTCGACCTAAACTTGTGCTCTATCAAATGGCTGGTGTAAATCCGAAATCTAAATTCAAAAAATGGCTCCAAAAAAATGGCGAAGCTCCCGTTGTACTTTCGTCGGTTAAACCGAGAATAACTGCTGAAATTATTAATTCAAGATTGTTCAATTTGGGAATTTTCAACAGTTATACTGAATATAAAATTGTAGAAAAGAAATACTCCGCGAAAATAATTTATACCATTTATATTCACAAACCATACATTATAAAAGCATTAGTTTACAATATTTCGAATGATAGTATAAGTAAAGCGATACTTAATGAAAAGGATAAAACATGGATTAAAGCAGGTGAAAATTATAGTTTGGAAACTCTTGAAAATGAGAGATTACGAATAGATATCCTGTTGAAAAATAAGGGATATTTCTATTTTACTCCTGATTATTTACTTTTCAAAGCCGATACTTCTACGGTTGATCATAGCATAACTCTGAAACTCACCCTAAAAAAAGATATTCCCGAGAATGCATTCATTTCATATAAAATTAATAATGTTACGATCAATCAAAATTTTTCGTTGAATAATGATAGTATTGAAAATTCAAAAGACACTATAATGTGTCAAAATACAATATTTCGCGGCAGTAAAAAAGATATGAATATGAAACCAGAACTTATTATGCGTTCGGTTTACTTACATAAAAACGACATTTACTCACGTGATAATTATACTATTACATTGAATCGTTTAATGTCATTGGGTAATTTTAAATTTGTACAAGTAAAATTCACCAACAGTGATACAACAGCCATCGGAATGTTAGATGTGACTATTCTCATGACTCCCATGCCTAATTACACTTTCCGTGCTGAAATGGATCTGATTTCAAAATCGAACAATAATATGGGTCCACGCTTGAATATGAGTATGTTAAACCGAAATGCATTTCATGGAGCTGAATTATTGAAACTAAATTTGGCTGGTTCGTTTGAGGCACAATTAAGTGGAGCAAACAAAAATCAGTTTTCCTATTCAATGAATCCACAACTCGATCTTACTTTTCCACGTTTCTGGACTCCTATCAAAATAAAACAGTCGAATAGTATTTATATACCAAAAACACATTTATCATTGTCGTACAATTATATGAAGCGAGTTAATTATTTCGACATGAGCACATATCATTTTAAATATGGATTTGTTTGGAAAAATAATTTACGTAACGAACATGAGCTGAATCCTGTAAATGTAAGTAACACCACTATAAGCAATGAATCTGAAATTTTTAATAAATTACTAAGCTCAAATCCCTATCTTAAAAAAAGTTACGAGGAACAGTTTATTGCCGGTGGAAACTATTCTTATACTTATAACGAACAAGCAATTACAGGAAAAAAAAACCAATACTATTTTAATGGATTAGTTGAAACGGCTGGAAATATATTTTCATTAGTAAAAATAATTGGTGGTCAGAAGCCAAATTCAGAAAACCCCGCTACCATACTAGGATCTGTTTATTCGCAATATGTAAAATTAAGTGTCGACGGACGCGCTTTTCTCAATTTCAGAGACAAAAATAAATTGGCAATGCGATTATTTGCCGGTGTAGCTTCTTCGTATGGAAATTCTTCTTCTTTACCCTATAGCAAGCAATTTTTTAGTGGTGGACCTAATAGTATTCGTGCTTTCAGAATAAATTCAGTAGGACCGGGAAATTATTTTCAACAATCAACAAATACTGGATTTTTACAAATGGGTGGCGACATTAAATTGGAAATGAATGCAGAATATCGGTTCAATATTTTCAGCTTTTTCAAGGGAGCATTATTTGTGGATGCCGGCAATGTATGGCAAGAAACATCCAACCCATCGAATATAGGAACTCCTTTTGCTATATCTCAATTCATGAACGAACTTGCAGTAGGTACAGGATTTGGATTGCGTGTAGATGTCTCATTTTTTGTATTGCGTTTCGATTTAGCCATACCCCTCAGAAAACCCTGGCTTGCTGAGAACGAAAGATGGGTGATTAAGGAAATTAACCCACTTAATTCAGCTTGGAGAACTGAAAATTTGATGTTGAATATCGCTATTGGCTATCCGTTTTAAAATTAAAACTCATTTCTTCTTTATTTGAAAAATAGTTGATTACAATGTGTGATTTATGTAACTGATAAATAAAGTTATGTAATTGACATACAGTATATTTTTGCAACTTTGTAAAAGTATAAATCATATAAAAATTTACATAATGAAAAAGAAATTTAGCTTTATTCCAATCACTTTATTACTTCTTAGTTTAATAGTGACTTCGTGCGGACCTGGTAAAAAATTAGTTGCTTCACGCTATCATGTCGACCAACTTCAAAAGGATAGTGCTGACACACACAGTCAACTTAATGATTGCGTTGATCTGACTCAGAAATTAAGAACAGAAAGATCAGCACTTCAAACTGAGAACGCATCAATATCGAAAGATTTAAAAACTGTTTCTGCTACATCAAAAATGACAATTGCAGATCAGGCAAAGCGTCTAAACAACCTTCAGAATGTCATTCAATCACAAAAAGAAGTGATGACTAAACTTAAAAATTCAATTTCGGATGCACTTATCAAATACAAAGCAGATGAACTGTATGTTTATATTAAAGATGGTAATGTATATGTATCGTTACAAGAAAAATTGCTTTTTAAATCTGGCAGCGATGTGGTAGATATAAAGGGAGTTGCAGCCCTCAAAACATTAGCATTGGTATTGAATGATACCAAAGATATTTCTGTTCTGATTGAAGGACACACAGATAATATGCCGATAAAAACAGCTACATTTAAAGACAACTGGGATTTAAGTACAGCCAGAGCCACTTCTATTGTTCGTATTTTAACAAAAGATTTTGGATTTGATTCAAAACGTATTACTGCTTCCGGCAAAGGATTCTTTTCTCCCGTAAAATCGAATGAAACTGCCGAAGGCCGTGCAGCAAACCGAAGAACTGAAGTAATTCTTTCACCCGATTTAAACGAACTATATAGTTTATTAAATCAGTAAATTTTTAAAACATAATCAAAAACCAAACATGAATGTCAACAAAGGCTTTTTTGTTTGGTTTATTTAATTACTATAATGAAAACAAATAAAAGATTAGGCGTTTATATGGATCATTCAAACGCTACATTAATGGAAATATCTATGGGGAAAATTCTTTCAAAATCATTGCACTCCGATGTTATTAAAAAGGAAGAAATTGACAATGAAGATACGCATGAAATACAAGGGAGAGAAGAAAAACAATTAAAATTAGCCTATTTTAAAAGTATTTCGGATATTGTTAGGAACTATGAAGAAGTAATCGTCTTCGGTCCAACAGATGCTAAAAACGAGTTATTAAACAAAATGAAGGAAATGTATCGATTTGATGAAATTAATATCAATATTCAAACTACCGATAAAATGACTGCCGCTCAAAAGGAAAGTTTTGTTTTGAATTATTTTGCAAAATAAATCTTTTGAAATTGAAATACAAATTTCAACATTAGAACTTATGAAAGATGTTTGGAGTTATACATTAACCGTTTTTATGGCTTTTTTTGCTATAATGAATCCTATATTAAATATTCCAATTTTTGTACGATTAACTGATTTCCAGATTCAAACAAAGAAGAAAGAACTTGCAAAAACATCTTGTATTGTTGCTTTTCTAATTGTTTTGACATTTATTCTTATTGGAAAATATATTTTTCAGGTATTTGGATTGACCATTCCGGCATTTAAAGTGTTTGGAGGTATATTGATATTTATAATTGGATTTGAAATGCTTCAATCCAAAAAAACTATTTCTCATGTCGATACCACCGCATCTTTTGATGATAGTGTGGCTATTTCGCCCTTGGCTATTCCAATTCTGGCCGGCCCTGGAACTATAGTAACAGCCATGAATTTTGTCGTAAATGTTACTTTTCTACATGTTTTTATTACCATTATAATTTTCGCTTTTATAGTTTTGCTTACGTATTACTCCTTTGTTTACAGCAGTAAAATCGTAAAGTTTGTAGGCAATAAAAATTTTGTAATCATAGGTAAAATTATGGGTTTAATAATTGGAGTTCTGGGAGCAAATATGCTAATACAAGGCATTAAGTTAGCATTTAATATCTGAATAGAACAGAATGACTGTATTTTAAAAATATCGGACAATAAATTAAATTTATAAATAATTATTTGATACTCACAGCACTAAAATAAAAATTAAGTACGTACTGGAATTTGAGAATAAGTTTCTAAAAAACACAAACACCTGTACTTTCGCCCTTTATGGGTTAGGAGGAGGTATAAAAATTATAATAACATGAAAATAACCGGATTTATTTTAATGATAGTTGGCCTGAGCCTAAGTATTTTCACTGCTTTTTCGTTTTTCACCAAAGAAAAAGTAGTTGATTTAGGAGCTATAGAAATCAGCAGGGATGTACCTCATGCCTTTAATTGGTCGCCATTTGTTGGTTTGGCTATTATGGTAATTGGAGGGTTTCTTATATTATGGGCAAGAAAGAGATCATAAAGATTTGAATTTTTTAAACTGGCAACAAATAACTTTTGATCATTTATAATAGTACATTTTTCATCTAAGTCTTATTGTACTTTATATTTGTAAGCATTTGGTTTGTTGTCAGTTTTTTTACTTAAAATGCAAATGCTTAGTCCCTATTCTATTAAAAGTGAAATTTTAAGAGGATTAAGACGTATGCTAATAATTGGGTATTATGTTTTTGTTTCACAAGTTGATTTTTATAATTAGAGCTTTAAATAAAAATCCCGAACTAATTTATTAAAATCACTACTGTATTCGTGTCTGGTATTTGTTTCAATTTCTATACTTTCGATGCATGTTTTGTTTTTTATTTTTGAAAGTTCTATTAATAGCCGAATGGCTTTGGTATTAGGTTTTGGATATACATAAACCATTTTGTTGCAAAACAAGCCATTATTTAATCCGAGATCAATAATTTCCAATCCTTCATTTACGGGAAGTATCAGACAGATAATTCCATTCTCAGTTAATAGTCTTTTTGAATGTTCAATTAAATCAACGTGCGTTAGTGATGCTGTATGTCGTGCAATAGTGCGATTTGCATTAGGAGCTTTTAATGAATTGTTAAAGTATGGCGGGTTTGAAACAATTAAGTCATATTTTTCACTTTCATTTAGTCCAAAATCTTGTAAAGCAGTTTTATAGACATTTATTCTTTCGCACCAGGGGGAGTTTTTTACATTTTCCAAAGCTTGCAGTACTGCATCATTGTCAATATCAATTGCATCTAAGTGAGCTGAGCATCTTTGAGCTAGCATAAGTGCTATTAAACCGGTTCCGGTGCCAATGTCTAAAATTCTTTTAGTATTTTCAGTATTTGCCCAAGCTCCAAGTAATACACCATCAGTACCAACTTTCATGGCACATAGATGTTGATAAATAGTAAATTGCTTGAAACTAAAGTGTTGATTAGCCATAAAATTGCTATCTTCTGCTTGAACCTGAACTTCTGTTTGGTTCAGAACTTCTTGTTGTGTTTGGATTCTCCCTATTTTCATTTCTGGGAGCTTCAGTTCTTCTCTCACTATTGTAAGGTTGATTGCGCAAACCGGAAGAAGTATTAGGAATTGAAATGGTGGATCTTACAGATTGTGAGCTCCTGTTTGAATTTTGATCGCTATTTCCGGCATCTTCACGTCTAACAGGTCTATCATTCGTAGTTGTTTGCGTTTCCCTTGTATTAGTTTTAATTTGCTGCCTCGAAGATTCAATTGTTTGTTGATTATTTCCTGAACGGATTGTTGGTGCAACAGCTCTGTTCGTTTCAGGGGATTGGAATGATGAACGTTCATATTGTTTGTTTTGCAAACGTGAATACTGATCAATACTAAGTACTTGTTTCAAGTCATCGTATTTTTTCTTTAAACGTTGCAATGCTTCACTTCGTGAATTTGAATTTTGTCTTTCGCGCGCATATTTCAGATTAATTTCATGTACTTGTTTTGCCTGTTGTGTAGAAAGTCTTAATTCGTTTTGAAGCTTTTCAGTCTGCTTTACAGCTTCTTGTTCGGGAGTACGTTCAGGCGTGGAGTTGTTTTCCTGACCATATGTTTGTATTGTCAGAAGGGAAATAGATAGAGATAAAAATATTGTTTTTAGAATTTTCATTCCTTTTCGTATCAATTTTTTGTAACTATTTAAAATAACAATGATTGTGCCAAAGCTTCGTTGAGTGCACTGAAAATAAAAAGATTTGGAAACTTTAGTTTAATAAAAATACAGACTATCAATGTATTGTAAAATATTAGTAATTTGTTTTTATTCAAGTTAGTACATAAAAAAGATAAAAGAGTTTATTATTATAATAGAATTTATATGAAAAAAGATATTATATAGCTCAAAAACAAGGAATTAAGATATAAACACAAAGTCACAAAGACACAATAAATGAATACATAATCTCAATACTGATTTATAATTAAAGACGCAAAGTATAAAACATAAATGTTTTATTTATAGAACAATAACGAAGCTGTTTTATAAAAAATACTTGTATTTTTTTCTTTGTGTTTCATGTTTTTTATTTTATTTCTTACAAGTGTTTGTGGCTTCGTGTTTTTGTGTTTAAAGTCTTAATATCAATCTTTTAATTATTTAATCGAAATAAAGTCTAATGTTTTTTTGCATCGGAATGTGTTAATCAGGAAATTTCTTACCTTTGCAATAGTTCAGAATTTAAAACTTTAATTTTATGTCCAGAATTGTAAAAAAGAAAAAAGAATACATTGGTCTATCACCTTATGCTTTGGTGTTTCGTGGTCAAAACAAAGTTGAAAAGACCATATACCGGGTAATTGAATCAAATTCTACCGAAGTAAAAGAATTTAATATTAAAACTTTGGACGAATTAAAAGCACTTAAAAACAAAAAGGTACTTAGCTGGCTTAATGTTGACGGACTGCATGACCCCAAAAGCATGGAAGAAATGTCTAGTATTTTTAAAATTCCGGCGAATATTATTTCTGATATTATGAATCCCTCACTTCGGCCTAGAGTTCAACTTTTTGAAAACGGCATTTTTTTGACCATAAAAATGTTGCAATACAAAAATAACGAAAATTTTATCACGGATGATAATTTAAGTCTAATTATTCTCGATAATTTACTAATTTCTTTTCAGGAAGAAACAGCCAATGTATTTGACCCCATACGTGATAGAATAAGAAAACACAATAACAAAATAAGAATTTCGGGTGCTGATTATTTAGCATTCGGGCTGCTTGATATTGTAGTTGATAATTATATTTTTATAATTGGAGCCTTGGGCGAACAGATTGAAATTCTGGAAGAAAAAATGACAAACAACCCAAAAAAGGAATTGCTGGATGAAGTAAATATTTACAAGAGAGAGTTGAACTTTTTACGCAAAAAAATTAATCCTGCTAAAGAAATGATTATATCACTTTCAAAACTCGATACAGAATTAATCAAAGTAGAAAACAAAATCCATTACAAAGAATTACAGGATAATATTGCTGAAGCAACCGAATTTTCGGATAGCTATCGTGAAATGCTTTATGACCAAATTACTATCTATCATACCACTATGAGCACTAAACTGAACGACATAATGCGCACGCTCACTGTTTTTTCAGTAATATTCATTCCCTTAACTTTTATTGTTGGGGTGTATGGAACTAATTTTGAGTATTTGCCTGAACTTAAATGGCATTCCGGTTATTTTATGATGTGGGCTTTTATGATTATTCTAACAATTCTAATGCTCTGGATATTTAAAAAGAAAAAATGGTTTTGAGTTTTTTTAAAACAAAAACATATTTCACTTGTTATGATTAAAAAAAAATAATCCTTTTCAAAATGAAAAAAAACAATATTGAAGATCAGATTCTTGTAATTTTTGGATCAAATGGCGACTTAGCAAAACGCAAATTACTTCCCGCTGTTTTCCAGTTATTTTTGGATGGCTTATTGGCTAAGAATTTTATAGTAATCGGTGCCGGAAGCCAGGAAAAAGATGAGCTTACAAACCGACATGATGTGCAAGAAAGTTTAAAAGTTTTTGCCAACAAATCGTACACAGAATTTCCCGAAAAAGTAAATCTTTTTTTAGAACATGTGTATTATCAAAAAGTCAACAATCAAACTGAAACTGACTTTGAGTTACTAAAAAATTATATCGAAAATTTATCGATAAAGCTTGATATAAAACAAAATATAGTTTACTATTTCTCTATTCCACCATTTTTATACGAAGTAGTAGCAGCCAATTTGGTGAAACAAGGTTTAAATAACGAAGAAAATGGTTGGAAAAGAATCATTGTTGAAAAACCTTTCGGCTATAGTTATGATTCTGCTATCGATTTAGATAAGAAACTTCATGCAGGATTTAACGAAGAGCAGATTTATCGCATCGACCACTATTTGGGCAAAGAAACTGTCCAAAATATTATGGTTACCCGATTTTCAAATGGGTTTTTCGAGCCAATTTGGAACAGAAAATATATTGACAGGGTCGAGATTACTTCGTCCGAAAAAATTGGAGTTGGAAACCGTGGTGGATATTATGACACTTCAGGAGCAATGCGTGATATGATTCAAAATCATTTGTTGCAGGTTTTAGCAGTTGTAGCTATGGAGCCACCGGCAATTTTTGATTCAGACTCTATACGTAACGAAACAGTAAAAGTACTTCAGGCAATAAGGCCAATAAAAGCAGCAGAAGTTGCTCAAAACGTTGTACGTGGTCAGTATATATCGGGGCAAGTTGGAGATCAAATTCAAAATGCTTACCGACAGGAATCCGGAGTTGCACCCAACTCCAAAACTGAAACTTTTGTTGCACTAAAAATTCTTATCGACAATTGGCGTTGGGGTGATGTGCCTTTTTATATTCGCACGGGGAAGCAATTGCCTGAAAGAGTAACAGAAGTTGTAATACATTTAAAACCAGCACCACATCAACTTTTCAAACAACTTTGCCTTACTGAGCCAAACAATATGATTATACTTCGCATTTTCCCCGATGCAGGTGTTGCTATTGATTTTGGGATGAAAATTCCGGGAGCCGGGTTTAAGGTACAGAATGTAAATATGGCTTTTCATTATTCCGATTTAATCGACAAAAAAATATCTGAAGCTTATGAAAGATTGTTGCTCGACTCTATGGTTGGCGATTCAACACTTTATGCAAGAGCAGATGCTGTGAAAGCTAGTTGGAAGTTTGTAGATCCAATTTTACAAGCATGGAAAAATGATCCTGAAATTCCGCTTTATTTTTACGAATGCAATACATGGGGTCCAAATGAATCGAATATGTTATTTGGAGATAAATTTATTAAATGGCGTGAACCATTTTCAAAGTTTAAAACAGAATAAGAAATATTTTAATATATGACTAAAAATATCAAATCATTTATAATTCGCGAGTTATAAACTTTTTGAATGTGGGGCTTTCTTGGTAAACCAAGCGGCAAAGCCGAGCGGCCCCATACCCCACATACTTTTTTGTCTTGAAACAAAAAAGTATGCAAAAAAATTCAAGACTTCGCCCACTTCGCTCGAAAAACTTACGCTCGGTAGGCACAAATCGTCCAAACTCATTCCGACGGAATACGTCGGAACTCAAACAAGGACGATTTTTAACCGCCTACCTCACTTGTTTTTCGGCTCACCGGACGAGGTCAGTCCGATTCCGAAAGGAAGCGATCAAATTATACTTTTGAAATTCAATATGTTATAAGTAGTAACTAATTTTTGTAATGTGTTAATAATTTTTATTTAAAAAAAAGCCCTCACCGAAATATAATCGAAGTGAGGGCTTTAAAAAGCATTAAAAATACGGTCAATTATTCCGAAATTTCAATTTTCAAAATTTTATCGCCCTGACGAATAGCATCAATCACTTCTAAACCCTCAACCACTTTACCAAAACAGGTATGATTGCGATCTAAATGTGCAGTATTTCTGCGCGAATGGCAAATAAAAAACTGCGAACCTCCGGTATTACGTCCGGCATGTGCCATGGACAATACGCCTCTATCGTGAAATTGATTTCCACCATCTAACTCACAAGGAATGTTATAACCCGGTCCGCCTGCACCTGTTCCATTAGGACATCCGCCCTGAATAACAAAATCGGGTATCACACGGTGAAAAGTTAAACCATTGTAAAAACCACTGTTGGCCAATTTAATAAAGTTTTCAACTGTTTTGGGAGCGTCGTTATCGTAAAACTCAACTTGCATTTCTCCTTTTTCAGTAATAATTTTTGCTGTTTTCATTTCTATGTTTATAAA
>CAMBSB010000069.1 GCA_945870155.1 Paludibacter jiangxiensis
AACTCGCGTCAAAGTCGAACATGCAATTGGCAACTGCAAAATATTTCGTATTGTCAAAGAAGAAATCAGATCATATATACATGATTTCCGTGATTTAGTTATGGTACTCGCTTGTGCCTTATCTAATTTCAAACTAAAATATCAATAACAAACTAACTTATATAATCTCTCTTAAATTGAATTTTTTTCTATCGTTTTAAACCTTAATTTTAAAGAAGTATTTCATTTGGTCTTAATCGTATTAAATTCAAACAATTTACTTAAATAAAATATTTATCCGATTTTGACCTATTTTTTTCGACCTATGATTACATTTGTCGTATAATATATAGATTGAAGATTAAAAAGGTATAAATTGAAATAGATAACCAAAGCTTAATTAAACTGATTGAACGAAGCAAAAAGAATGATCAAAGAGCATTCAGAACAATTGTTGAGAACTATCAGTACATGGCATATTCACTGGCATTTCGATTGTTGGGCAACGAAGATGATGCTAAAGATTTGGTTCAGGAAACATTTATTCGCATCTGGACAAAATTACCAAGTTATCAGAACGACAAAAAATTCAGCACCTGGATGTATTCCATTGCCACCAACCTTTGTTTGGATAAACTAAAATCTTCAAAACAAAAGATGAAGCCGGAATCAATCGATAATGTTCTAAACTGTCTGATTTCAACTGAAAATAGCGACAAAAAATTGTTAAATACAGAACTAGGCTATATAATTCAAAATTTTACTAATGAATTGACTCCAAAACAAAAAATTGTGTTTACATTGAGATGTATAGAAGAATTAGAAATTGATGAAGTTATTCAAATAACCGGAATGACGGCTGCTAAGATCAAAAGTAATCTTTTTCTTGCACGGCAAAGCATACAACATAAATTAGAGAAATATGGAAAATACTGATTTAAAAATTGATCGCTTCATAAATAAACTGAAGGCACTTCAACCTGAATTGCACGATGCTGAAGCATTAACAGTTAAAATTGAAGCTGAAATTTCTAAAACTCAAGATAGTTTAACTCCAAAGCTATTAATTTGGATTAGGACAATTTCAAGTGTAGCCGCAGTATTGCTTTTTGGATTATATTTGTTTCAACAGAATGAAATTAATGCAACTAATTTAAATCATAACTCAAGCTATTTACTTGAAATTAAAGTAGATATTCGTTCAACCTGCATTCAATCCTTAAAAGATAATCGCACCAATTTGCTTGAAAGTTATTATTGCTATTTGCAACAAAATTCTATTGAGAATAACCGATTTGAAAAATATAAACAATTTAATGAAAATAAACAACCATGAAAGCTATTATAAAATATCTGATTTTCTCCGTGGTATTATTTACAGCCTCCTGTACAGAACCTACCGATATGCTTACTGTAATTAATTCTGATGGTTCATGTTATCGTGAGTTTTCCGAATATCCTGATTCAGCTTTTTTGGCTGGTGATTTATCAGAAAATCACAATCCATTTCCAACGGAAGTTGATTCTTCATGGAAATTCGTTTGGAAGTATAAAAACTCAGGATTTAGATCAGATTTTCCTGTTGAAAAATCATTTTTTGATTCGATAAAGAACACAAATTATCCAACAATAAAATTTGAAGGACAAAAAAATACACGTGATTTTTTGGTACTTGCCCGTAAAAATTACAATTCAGTGGAAGAGTTAGATCAAACATTTAAACTTAAAAACTCTAATGAGTGGAGTAAAATGAAGGTGAAACATCAATTAGAGATGAAATTCAGGTGGTTCTACACTTATTACAAGTATACTGAAACATATCCGAAAATTGAAACAGGTTTCACAATTCCGATTGAAAATTACATGTCTAAAAATGAAGCACAATATTGGTTTACCGGAGAACCAAATATTCTACATGGAATGAATGGTGTAGAAGTGAGGGAATATATTGGAAAGCTCGAGGATAATTATCGCAAATGGTTTAACAAAAACCTCTGGAATGCTGAATATAAAGTGCTTATAACCAACTATGAAAAGCTTAAAAATTCACCCATATCAAAGGAGAAGCTTGAAAATTTAAGAGACACCATTTTCAAATTAAATGTGAATGATACTGAGGATTTTAAAATGCAACTTATTTTGGATAATTATTTTAAAACAAAGGTATTTAGCCTTTTCTGGAAAAGCAAAAACAATCCCATGAAGAAATATGAAGATGAATTTGAAGACAAGGAATTTATCAGTTATTTTGGGAAAAGCTTTAAATACAAATTAATACTTCCGGGTAAGATTACTGAACCTAACAACGCTATTGTAAAAGGCGACACACTTATATGGAAGCTCACAGCTTACCACATGATTCCGGCTAATTATGTTATTGAGGCACAATCTCGTAAAGCTAATGTTTGGGCGTTTATTCTGACGGGGATTATTTTAATTGTTACTATTGGAAGTTTTATTTGGAAACCCAAAAGAAAAAAATAAAATGGCTTGAAACAATCAAAGTGTGGGAAAAAATCATAATATTTTGATTTTTTCCCACACTTTAGTCAAAATAGCAAATTTTAGAACAAAAAAAAAGCAGACTTCTGACTGTCTACTTTTTTTGAAATTTTATTTCTCCAAAGCTGCAATCCCCTCTTTCAACGAAGCAATTTTACTTTCGGCATCTGCTTTTTTCTTGCGTTCGGCTTCTACCACTTCCGGTTTGGCGTTTGCCACAAAGCGTTCGTTACCAAGTTTTTTCATAACTGATTCGATAAAACCTTCGAAGTAAATTATTTCAGCTTCCATTTTGGCTATTTCTTCATCGGCATTAATCAAACTTCCCATAGGGATGGAAAATTCGGTTATGCCAACCAAAAATGAAATTGAACCGGCAGCTTTGTCGGTTACATTTTCTATTGTTTTCAGATTTCCAAGTTTAGCAACTACAGCATTAAATGTTACATCATGCGCTCCAACAATTTGTATGCTCAAAACTTCTTTGTTTGGAATATTTTTCTGCAAACGCACTGTACGAATTCCTGCAATTATTTCTTTAGCATATTCAAATTCAGCAATCAACTTCTCGTCAACAGCAGTTGCTTTTGGTTGCAACGCCACCATGATGCTTTCGCCTACTTTACGTTCTTCCAGTGCTTGCCAAAGTTCTTCGGTAATAAACGGCATAAATGGGTGCAAAACTTTCAATAAGGAATCGAAGAAACCCAGCGTAGCTTCGTAAGTTGCGCGGTCGATTGGTTTTTGATAAGCCGGTTTGGCCATTTCCAGATACCAGGATGAAAATTCATCCCAGAACAGTTTGTAAACAGCCATTAAAGCTTCCGACAAACGATATTTCGAGAACAAATCTTCAATTTCGAGCAATGTTTTGTTCAACTGTGCATCGAACCATTTTACCGCCATGCGTGCCGATTCAGGTTGCTCAATATCGGCTACTTCCCAACCTTTTACCAAGCGGAAAGCATTCCAGATTTTATTGTTAAAGTTACGGCCCTGTTCGCAAAGACTATCGTCGTAAGGTAAATCGTTTCCGGCAGGCGAAGTAAGCAACATGCCCAAACGCACCGCATCAGCACCATAATGCGCAATCAAATCCAACGGATCAGGCGAATTACCAAGCGATTTCGACATTTTACGACCCAATTTGTCGCGAACGATACCGGTCAGATATACATTTTTGAAAGGCATTTCGCCTTTATATTCGTATCCGGCAATAATCATGCGTGCCACCCAGAAAAACAAAATTTCAGGAGCAGTCACCAAATCATTGGTTGGATAATAATAATTAATTTCTTCGTTTTCAGGATTATTGATACCGTCGAAAACCGAAATAGGCCATAACCACGACGAGAACCATGTATCCAAACAATCTTCATCCTGACGCAAATCATCAATCGTTAATGGGTAGTTGACAGTTAATAGTGCCTTTTGGAAAGCCTCTTCTTTACTTAATGCCACCACGAAGCCACCCTGAGGCAGAAAATATGCTGGAATGCGATGTCCCCACCAAAGCTGACGCGAAATACACCAGTCTTTCACATTTTCCATCCAGTGACGATAGGTGTTTTTGAATTTGGCAGGATACAATTGAATATCATCGCTCATAACTGCTTCCAATGCAGGTTTTGCCAACTCTTCCATTTTCATAAACCACTGCATCGATAGCTTTGGTTCAATTACCACATCGGTACGTTCCGAGAAACCAACTTTATTGGTATAAGGTTCTATCTTTTCCAGTAAACCAGCCGCTTCCAAGTCTTTTTCAATTTGTTTGCGAACATCAAATCGATCCATTCCTTCGTATTGTAAACCATGGGCATTTAAAGTACCATTGTCGTTGAAAATATCAATTGTTTCCAAATTGTATTTTTCTCCCAACATATAATCGTTAATGTCGTGAGCCGGTGTTACTTTTAAAAATCCGGTTCCAAATTCCACATCTACATATTCATCTTCAATAATTGGAACAACTCTATTCGAAATGGGTACAATTACTTTTTTACCTTTTAAAGCAGCAGTTTTCTCATCGTTAGGATTGATACAAACAGCAATATCACCAAAAATTGTTTCAGGTCGAGTTGTAGCGACAACTATAAATTGAGGCTCTTCAACTTCCCCTTTAGGGGGTTGGGGGGCAGCTATTTTATATTTGATGTAATAGAGCTTTCCATTTACTTCTTTGTGGATTACCTCTTCATCGCTTAACGCTGTCAATGCTTTTGGATCCCAGTTTACCATGCGCACTCCACGATAAATCAAGCCTTTTCCGTATAAATCGGCAAAAACTTTCAATACACTTTCGGAGCGTGGTTCATCCATAGTAAATGCCGTACGATCCCAATCGCAGGAAGCTCCCAGTTTCTTTAACTGTTCCAAAATAATTCCACCATGTTTATGTGTCCATTCCCAGGCATGTTCCAGAAAAGCTTCGCGTGTTAAATCGGTTTTTTTTATACCTTCGGCAGCTAGTTTTCCAACTACTTTGGCTTCGGTAGCAATAGACGCATGATCTGTTCCCGGAACCCAGCAAGCGTTTTTGCCCTGCATACGCGCCCGACGAACCAATACATCCTGAATGGTATTATTGAGCATATGCCCCATGTGCAAAACACCTGTTACATTTGGCGGTGGAATAACAATGGTATATGGCTCACGATCATCAGGTTTTGAGCTAAAAAAATCATTGTCGAGCCAATATTGATACCATTTCGATTCGATGTCGGTGGGATTGTACTTACTTGCGAGTTCCATTTTATTATTTACAATTTATATATTTACGATTTACAATTGAAGTTTTTTAGACTCAATTGTATATTTTACAAATGAATAGCTTATCTAATCCTGAAAAAAATTCAAGACTGCAAAGATAATTAAAAAAGAGGGTTTGAAAAAACAAATAAATTGAAATTATAAAAGCCTGTTTCATTATGGATTGAAACAGGCTTTTTATAAAAATATGAGTGTATTTATCTGATTAATATTTTGTGTGTTTCACCATTTATCTTTAGTATATATACTCCTTTTTCAAGCAATTGAGTGAATTGATTCTCTAATGTTGTATTACTTATAAATTGACCATTGATGTTGAAAAGTTCAATATGAGCCATACCATCGAATTGTGCTTTAATAAAACCATTGTCAGTAAAAATGCGTGTATTGTTTACTTTAGCATTTAGTCCTGTTTCAATATCATAAGTAAAAGTGGCCACATAATTATTAGAATTATTGCTATCCCATAAGGTAGCAACACCATCGTTAGCCGAAAACCAAACTTTAAGTGAATAGCTGATTCCTTTCACTAAAGTATAATCTGCGAACACATTCGTTCCGGCAGTACTTTTCCATTTCGATGTTGTAGTTCCATTATTCGAATCCCATGGGATTGCTACAGCTTTGACTGTCAAATCATTAATCTGGTAATGAAGTTGTACAGAAACACCGCTCAAAACCGGAGCAGTTACAATTTCACCTCCAATAAACAATGGCGATGTTATTGAGCCTAAGTTTTTAAGGTTAAAATTTTCAGCCTGAAAAGTTGCACTTCCGTTATACCAAGTAGCTGTAGCAGGGTCAGTTCCTACAAAGATATACGAATTAGTAAGACTTGTAATAGAAGGTTGAACAGTACCATTACTTGTTGCAGTAATTGTAAATGTTGCAAAATCTAATTTAAAAGTATAATTTCCCGAACCGCCAACATTCATATTATTAGGCGTAATAAAATTCCAAATCACAGTTGTTCCATCTTTACTTACAATCTTAAAATCACCGGCAACAACATCGGCAGTGTACCTGGCATCTGAACTTGTACTGGTCATGGTTTTTGCATTTGAAGTATCCCAACCGCCTACAGGAGCACCAATAACAAATAATTCCTGAGCATCGCAAACGAAGTTGATAGATGTTCCATTATCCTTTGCATAAAACTTCACCGTTTTGTCGCTTGCTAATGTAATTTTAGCATTTGCACCTGAAGCAGCACCGTCCCATGTACCTGAATAAAAAACTTTGAATTCGTACACTCCGGCCACCAATGTTTTTTCCAAAACATAAATGTTTGTTGTACCTATTTGAGTCATTTTATAATCAGCAGCATTATTTACCCAATTGTTGCCGGGAAAAGAACCTGTAACCGTAAGGTCTGCTGCAAAGATAAATGTGTTTGCCAAAAAAATGGCGAATAAAAGAGTAGATAGTTTTTTCATAAATGTATCTTTTAAAATAGTTTATAATATTATGTAAAGATACATGAACGAATTATTTTGTATTAAAATACATCAAGATTTTCAGCAAAAAATTAACGCAAACGATTGCAAAAACCCTTAATAATTAAAGGCTTCTGTGATAGATTATTTTAGAGTAATGAAAACAATGTGATGGATCTGGAAAGATATAAGCGATAATAAGGAAGTAAAGTGTTATTAAGAGTAATGTAAAACTAATATTTTGTTGGGTTATATAAAAAAAACAATGGGTAACTTCACAGCCACCCATTGCACATTTTAACCTAAACCTTAACTATGAAAAATTTATCTGTTTGTTTACTCTGCAAATTTGCACAGATTTTTTGATATGTGCAAGTTTTTTTGTTTGTGTTTTCTATAAATTTATACTTTACAGCTGTATTTTATCATAACATAACATATAGTACACTGAAATACATTACTTTATACAAAATGTTAAGTCGTAGTTAAACTATGTTAAGGCTCAATATTTTATTTTTTCAATATAAGATGTACCTTTGTAATCAAAATATTTTTAAAATCAATTAAATTATGAGTGAACAAAAAGTTGTTTCAACGGACTCTAAATCCGCATTAAACGACAAAAAATTATTTATCGAAACTTATGGCTGCCAGATGAATGTAGCCGACAGTGAAGTTGTGGCTTCCATTATGGAAATGGATGGTTTTGAATTGACAGATAAAATAATGGATGCCAATGCCATTTTTGTAAATACCTGTTCGGTACGAGATAATGCCGAGCAAAAGGTGGTACAACGACTCAAGTATTTTCAGTCATTGAAAAGAAAAAACAAAAAACTTATTATTGGTGTAATAGGTTGCATGGCCGAACGGGTTAAAGATGAGCTTATTACAGATCATGGAGTGAATATCGTGGTTGGACCTGATGCATATTTAGACATCCCCAATCTAATAAACTCTGTAGAAACCGGCGAAAAAGCAATCAATGTAGAATTATCAAAAACCGAAACCTATAAAGATGTACTTCCTACCCGAATTGGTGCATCAATTTCAGGATTTGTTTCAATTATGCGCGGGTGCGATAAGTTTTGTACTTATTGCATTGTACCTTATACACGTGGGCGAGAACGTAGCCGTGATGTAGAAAGTATCCTGAACGAAATTAAAGATTTACAATCGAAAAACTACAAAGAAGTAACCTTACTTGGTCAAACTGTAAATTCATATAAATATGAACATGACGGTAAAACGATTTATTTCCCTGAATTGCTGAGTATTGTAGCCGAAGCAGCACCCAATATGCGCATACGGTTTACCACTTCGCATCCCAAAGATATGAACGATGAAACTTTAGAGGTAATTGCCAAATATCCTAATCTTTGCCGCTTTATTCATCTTCCTGTTCAGTCGGGTAGTAATAAAATACTGAAACTTATGAACCGAAAATATACCCGTGAATGGTATCTCGATAGGATTGCAGCCATAAAACGAATTTTGCCTGATGCAACTATAGGAACTGATATTTTTTGTGGTTTTCACGATGAAACAGAAGAAGATCATCAAGAATCATTATCATTGATGCGTGAAGTACATTTTGATATGGCATTTATGTTCAAGTATTCTGAACGCCCCGGAACAGTTGCAGCCAAACGTATGCCCGATAATGTGCCTGAAGAAGTGAAGTTGAGAAGATTAGCCGAAATTATTGATCTTCAAAATATTTTATCGTACGAAAGTAATCAGAATGATGTGGGAAAAATCTTTGAAGTGATGGTAGAAGGTTTTTCAAAACGTTCAAAAGAGCAACTTTTCGGTAGAACATCACAAAGTAAGGTGGTCATTTTTCCACGTCAGGGACGTAAAATTGGTGAATTTATTCAGGTAAAAATACTATCAGCTTCATCTGCAACACTTATTGGCGAAGTGATAGATTAAATAAAAAAAATATAACGTATTTAATTATTTTTGGTAATTATAGTTTCATTTTTCTTTTATAATGCTGAATAATAAGCAAATAAACTAATTAAAGAAATTTTTCTGTAATTCTTTGATATATCCACAGTTTTTATTAATTTTGCACTAAAATTAAAAGGGATTATTATTTGATGTATTTGCCTGATAATGTGCAATTTAAATTTGCATTGAAATTTATAAACTAGCATATATTCTGAAAATGATATTTAAACATAAAAATTAAAATAACTATTATACTAACTAAAACAAAAATCTATGTGGTTAATTGATTCCTCAATTGGGCGAAAGCTCATTATGAGTATCACGGGAGTATTTCTCGTGTTGTTTTTACTTTTTCATGGCACCATGAACTTTGTGGTACTATTTTCAACCGAGGCTTACAATGCAATTTGTGAGTTTTTAGGAGCAAATTGGTACGCATTGGTAGGAACAAAAATTCTTGCAATTGGATTTGTGGTACATATTATTTATGCCATTTATCTTACCTTTCAAAACAGAAGAGCTCGCGGTAACGTAAGTTATGCTGTAAGTAAAAATCAAAAAAGTGTGGAATGGGCATCTCAAAACATGTTAGTTTTAGGAGCTATTGTTCTTGGCTTTATGGCTTTGCACTTGTATCAATTTTGGGCAAAAATGCAATTGGTTGAGATTAACCATAAATTGGGTTGCCATGTAGATGAAAATTTATTGACTACAGCAGCTAATGGAGCATTTTGGATTAAGTATTATTTCAGTCAACCTCTGTATTCAATACTTTATATTGTTTGGTTGGCAGCATTGTGGTCACATCTTACCCATGGAGTTTGGAGTGCATTGCACTCAATAGGATTAAACAATAACACTTGGATGTCACGTGTTAAAGTAATTTCAAACATCATTTCTACTATTATTATTTTGATGTTTATCTCAATACCTGTATATTTTTTATTGGGTGGCGGTAATAATTGGATTGTTTAACCACAAAATTGAAAAACTGTAAATAACATTATGGCAAAGAAAATAGAATCTACAGCTGTAGATACAAATAAAATAGATGCTAAAATACCTGCGGGTCCTTTGGCTGAGAAATGGAGCAATTATAAAGCCCATCAGAAATTAGTAAACCCTGCCAACAAGCGTCGTTTAGACATAATAGTAGTTGGAACAGGTTTAGCCGGCGCTTCAGCTGCCGCTTCGCTTGCCGAACTTGGATTTAATGTGTTGAATTTTTGTATTCAGGACTCACCTCGTCGTGCACATTCAATTGCTGCACAAGGTGGTATCAATGCTGCTAAAAATTATCAAAATGATGGTGACTCAGTTTATCGTCTTTTTTACGATACAATTAAAGGAGGCGATTACCGTGCCCGTGAAGCCAATGTTTATCGTTTGGCCGAAGTTTCAAACAGTATTATTGATCAATGTGTGGCTCAGGGTGTACCTTTTGCCCGCGAATATGGCGGATTATTAGATAACCGTTCGTTTGGTGGTGCACAAGTATCACGTACTTTTTATGCAAAAGGTCAAACCGGTCAACAATTATTACTAGGAGCATATTCAGCTTTAAGTCGTCAGGTAGGAAAAGGTGCAGTAAAACTTTACTCTCGCTACGAAATGCTTGATGTAGTTGTAGTTGAAGGACGTGCACGTGGTATCATTGCCCGCAATTTAGTAACTGGAAAAACAGAAAAATTCTTTGCACATGCAGTTGTTGTTGGTTCGGGAGGTTACGGAAATGCATTTTTCCTTTCAACCAATGCCATGACATCTAATGCATCGGCTGCCATTCAGATGTATAAAAAAGGAGCTTATTTTGCAAATCCTGCTTATGCTCAAATTCACCCAACCTGTGTACCGGTTCATGGTGAGTTCCAATCAAAATTAACTTTGATGTCAGAATCGCTTCGTAACGATGGACGTATCTGGACTCCAAAGAAAAAAGAAGATGCTGAAGCTATTCGTGCCGGAAAAAAGAAAGCAACTGATTTAAAAGAAGATGAACGCGATTATTATTTAGAACGCCGATATCCTGCTTTTGGAAACCTTGTACCTCGTGATGTTGCGTCACGTGCAGCCAAAGAACGTTGTGATGCAGGATTTGGTGTAGGAAACACAGGTTTAGCTGTATATCTTGATTTTTCTTCTTCTATCGAACGTTTAGGCGAAGATACAATCCGTGCACGCTATGGTAATTTATTCCAAATGTATGAAAAAATCGTTGATGAAAATCCATACAAAACTCCCATGATGATTTATCCTGCTATACATTATACTATGGGTGGCGTTTGGGTTGATTATGAACTACAAACATCTATCAAAGGATTATTCTGTATTGGCGAAGCTAATTTCTCTGATCATGGAGCGAATCGTCTGGGAGCTTCTGCATTGATGCAAGGTTTGGCTGATGGATATTTTGTATTGCCATATACCATTCAAAATTATTTGGCTGATCAAATTCAGGTTCCACGTATGAGTACCGATTTACCTGAATTTACAGAAGCTGAAAAAGCTGTTCATGCAAAAATCGAAAAAATAATGAAAATTCAGGGCGACCGTTCGGTTGATTCATTACACCGCGAACTTGGATTAATTATGTGGGATTTTGTAGGTATGGGTCGTAATAAAGAAGGTTTGGAATTAGCTCTTGAAAAGATAAAAGCTGTTCGCAAGGCGTTCTGGACTAAAGTGTATGTTCCGGGAGTTAGTGCCGATGTGAATGTAGAACTTGAAAAAGCATTGCGTGTTGCCGACTTTATTGAGATTGGCGAATTGATGGCTCGTGATGCGTTGATGCGCGAAGAATCATGTGGTGGTCATTTCCGTGAAGAATATCAAACACCTGAAGGCGAAGCATTGCGTAACGATGAAGAGTTTTCGTTTGCATCATGTTGGAAATTTAAAGGCGAAGGCGAAGAACCTGAGTTACTTAAAGAAGCACTTGACTATGAATTTATTCACCGTCAACAACGTAATTATAAAGCGTAATGCCCCTAAATCCTGACCTCACCCCAACCCTCTCCCAAAGGAGAGGGAGGAAGAGGGGGACTTAAAGAGCTTAGATATAAATAGTCAATATAATTAAAATAAAATTACTAACTTCATTTTCCCCTTTGGGGGAATTAAAGGGGGCTTCATAAATGGAAAAAAGTATAAATATAACGCTAAAAGTATGGCGTCAAGCTGGTCCGAAAGCCAAAGGCGAATTCGTGACCTATAAAATGGACAATGTGTCCACCGACAGTTCATTTCTTGAAATGTTGGATGTTTTGAATGAAACTTTGGTAAAACAACGTAAAGAACCAATTGTATTCGATCATGATTGCCGCGAAGGAATTTGTGGAATGTGTAGTTTGTATATCAATGGTCATCCACATGGACTTGATGGAGAAACTACAACTTGTCAGTTACACATGCGCCGATTCAAAGATGGTGAAACTATCACTGTAGAACCTTGGCGTTCAGCAGCTTTTCCGGTAATTAAAGATTTGATGGTCGATCGTGGTGCTTTCGATAAAATTATTCAAGCCGGAGGTTATGTATCTGTCAATACAGGTGGTGTGCCCGATGGTAATGCTATTCCAATTTCGAAGGTTTATGCCGACGAAGCTATGGATGCTGCATCTTGTATTGGTTGTGGAGCTTGTGCCGCAGCTTGTAAAAATGGTTCAGCCATGTTATTTGTAGCTGCTAAGGTGAGTCAATTGGCTTTGTTGCCACAAGGTAAAGTAGAAGCCGCTCATCGCGCTAAAGTAATGGTGGCAAAAATGGATGAATTGGGTTTTGGTAACTGTACCAATACCGGTGCTTGCGAAGCTGAATGTCCAAAAGCAATTTCTATTTCGCATATTGCCAGATTGAACCGTGAATTTTTATCAGCAAAATTTAAAGATTAAACAAGCATTTTAAATTAAAAAAAAGAAAGGCCAGTCAAAATTTTGACTGGCCTTTCTTTACTAATTTGATTTCAAATTATGACTTCCTTACATATCGAATATTTATACTATATGTCTTTATATTATGTTATTGAATATTAGATAACAACTATAAAGAAAAAAAATAAACTAATTAGCTCATATCACTTAGTCCTTAAAAGGACAACTAAAAGTGCAATAGAATCATTTACATTTTATTTAAATAAAATGTAAACTATTTGGAATATAAACTAAATAATTATATCTTTGTTTTCTACTTAAAAACAAACTAACACAGATTGCTTTGACTGATTAACATACTAATCAAATTAACAATATTCATATTTATTTTATCAATTTAGTGTTGAGTAAAACATATAAAAAATTTAAAATATCTACGAATAAGGCTAAATCCTACAGAATTCATGCATAATATAAATGAATGGAAATTTGAAAATCAGATATGAGTAGTAAAAATTCAGAGTTAACCTTTACAGTTATCAATAATTCTTTGAAAAAATAATTTTTTGTTAGTGAAGCAAAATAAATACAACAAATGTCAAATTAATGATTAAAAAAGATTTTAAAAACATAAAAACTTTAGAATGTAATTGTTTGAAAAACAGAATTTTGCTAGTAATTGCAAATTTATTTTACTCTAGTATTTAAAAACATTATCTTCGAATATTAAATTAGCATGTAGGCTGGCAGCCATAATACAAAATTATGAAACCAATAAATCTCAATCAATTAAATTCAATTCTTATATTATCAATTATTTCATGTTTGCTTTTTATTTTTAAATCAATATTAGTACCAATATATTTCGTGTATTTCACTTATAATTTGAATTATATTGATTTGAAATTTATTTATTTTGCCAAAAACTTGCTTCTAATATCATTAATATATGGTTTGTTTAAAAAGAAGACTTATATATATATAATTTTTTTAATCTTATGTCTTTTAATTGCAATAATAAATTTTCAATATTATAACAATTTATTATTATTTCAAATAGATTCAATATTACTAATATTTATATTAACTGGTGCATTTGCTTCATTTAAAATAAATAAAATTAAAGAAACATTGAAATCATCACAACAAAAAACTAATCTAGAAATGCTTCCTTTTTATGATTCTAAAATAATTTCAGAATTTGAATCTAAACAATCAAATAGTGTTGAAATCAATTTAGAAAACAAAAAAAGAACTTTACTTAAATCAAAAAAAATAAACTTCTTAGTTTTAGTATATTCATTTGTGTTTTCATATGTGTTTTTGAATTTTATTTTAAGACTCTATGCCTATAACAACTTAAACAAGTATAATAAAGATACAAGTATTAAATTTTTGAATATTTCAGAGAATATCGTGATAATTATTGCAATTTTTCTGCTTCTCTTGTTTATATCGTATTTTATCTTCAATGCTTTGTATAAAAAAATAAAAATAAATGAGCTTTTCTTTATCCCATTTAACTCTGGTATAAATAGAATAATATTTCTTATTCTTATAGTATTATCAACATATAATGAAATTATACATTTTTCATTAGACAATAGTTATATTTCATGTTATGATTGGGATAATATCTTTCTCTTTAACTCAAATTTAAACGGCTTATTTATATTTATTTCATTACAAATTATATATCTAGTTTTTTTATGGATATACTTTGGTTTTAAAAACTCAAAGTTTAAATAAAAAAAATATTTCAAATTAATTGAATTAGTTATGAAACACAAATTTTTTTTTAGCATTCTTGTTCTCTTAATATTTTTAAGTTGCATTAACAATAAGAAAAAAGATGCTTTAGATCTCAATAATCTAGGATTGTTAGATAAATTTGATCCGACATCATCAATTATTTTTTTTACAAAGGCTATTGAACTAAACCCTGAATTTGAGCAAGCTTACAACAATAGAGGATTTAAAAAAGAGATATTAAATGATTATGTTGGAGCTCTTTTTGATTATAATAAAGCAATTGAATTAGATTCAAATTATCACACTGCAATTCATAATAGAGGTGTCCTTTATTTTAATTGTAAAAAATACGATCTAGCTCTTTTAGATTATAATAAAGCAATAAAGATCGACTCTACATTAGATTTTTACTATTTCGATAGAGGAGTTTTGTTTTTTTATATAAAAAATTATTACAAAGCAATTTCAGACTTAAATAAAACAATTACTTTAAATCCCAAATATTCAGATGCATATTATTATAAAGCAAATTCATATTTGGAATTAAAAAATAACAATGAATATCTTTACAATTTAGTAAAAGCGAAAGATATGGGTTGTCAATTAGCAAAAAATCAATATGATACTCTTATTTATTACTCTAATGAATTGAGATAACCAAAAAATTTATTCTACAGTAAATTATTTTCCTGTTTTAAAAATCAAATTTATATGGGCACTAAACCCTTAACAACCCACGAAATCCTCTAGCTCCATAATAAGATTCTGCGCCATTGTGATATACGAAAACATGGTCGTAACGACGATCACAAAACAAAGCACCTCCTAGTTTTCTAATTTCAGAAGGTGTTTGAATCCAACTTGAAGTTTTAATATCAAAATTTCCAAGTAATTGCAAATTCCTGTATTGTTCTTCACTTAAAAGTTCAATACCCATAGCCTCTGCCAAATCTAAAACGTTGTTGGCTGGTTTAAATTCTTTTCGAGATTCAAGTGCTTCCCGATCATAACATAAGCTTCTCCTAGCTTTAGGACTCTCGGCAGAACAATCGAAAAAAATATATTCTTCCGTTTTTTCAACACAACCTACTACATCCGGCTCACCACCGGTTTTTTCCATCTCATTGAGCGACCATAATTTAGCCGGATTTGCATTGAGTTTTACCAGCACTTGATCCCATTTTATATTTTTATGGCGATGAGTGTTTTTATCAAAACGTGATTTTAAAATATTGATAAGCTCTGTTATTTGTTCGGGAGATAATGTGTTTTTAATTTCCATATTAATTAAAATTATTGATTTAAGAAAAATCATCCTTAGTGTACAAACATGATTCGCAAAAAATAGTTCATAAAAAACGAAACAACCCGAAAAAACGCAACAAAAAAACGCACAAATCTCAACCAATAGATTGAAAATTTGTGCGTCAAAATTTTTATTTCTGTTGACACAACAGAAATAGATAGTTTATTATAAGCTATTTAAAGCATTTAAATCTTCGAAAGCAATTTGCAAGCGAGCTATTAATGAGTCTTCACCTTTGCGTAACCATACACGTGGGTCGTAGAATTTTTTGTTTGGTTTATCATCACCTTCTGGGTTACCAATTTGGCCTTGAAGATAATCATGATTTTTAGCTTCGAAACCTCTTACGCCATCCCAATAAGCCCATTGTGTATCAGTATCAATATTCATTTTGATTACACCATAGCTAATTGCTTCACGTATTTCAGCATTTGTTGAACCAGAACCACCGTGGAATACAAAGTTAACAGGATTAGCATCAGTAATACCATCTTTAGCTTTGATATATTCTTGAGAGTTTTTCAAGATAACTGGAGTCAATTTTACATTTCCTGGTTTGTATACGCCATGTACATTTCCAAATGAAGCAGCAATTGTGAAATTTGGAGAAATTTTACTTAAAGCTGCATATACTTTATAAACATCTTCTGGTTGAGTGTAAAGCAGTTTATTATCTACATCACTATTATCAACACCATCCTCTTCACCACCGGTGATACCTAATTCCATCTCTAAAGTCATACCCATTTTACTCATACGAGCTAAGTATTTTTCACAAATTTCAATATTTTCATCTAGTGGTTCTTCAGAAAGATCTAGCATGTGTGAACTGAAAAGTGGTTTGCCAGTTTCAGCAAAGTTTTTTTCACTAGCGTCCAATAAACCATCTATCCAAGGAAGTAGTTTTTTTGCAGCATGGTCGGTATGTAAAATTACACAAACACCATAAGCTTCGGCTAAAGTATGAATGTGTTTTGCTCCGGCAATAGCTCCTAAAATAGCAGCTTCCTGACCGTTCATTTTTAGACCTTTGCCTGCATTGAAAGCAGCTCCACCATTAGAGAACTGAATCATAACCGGTGCGTTTGCCACTTTTGCAGCTTCCATAACCGCATTAACAGTTGACGAACCAACTACATTAACTGCAGGAATTGCAAATCCATTTTCTTTAGCTACCTTAAAAATAAATTGAAGATCAGCCCCGGTTACTACACCCGGCTTTACTACATCTAAAATTTTACCCATAATAATATTATTAAATTGTTGTTTTTAAATCAGAGCGCAAAGATACTACTTTTTATCAAAAAAATAAAATAAAAATGATTACTTGAATTTAAAAAAAATAGATAAATTACTATTTTACAAATAATTAATTGTTTTAATTATGTTGAATTGAAAATATTAATAGGTATAATATGAAAACAATTTTTAGTTTTATTGAATTCAAATTCTTTTATTAAAAAACGGATAAATTTTAAATCGTATTTATCTTAATAGTATAAAATAAAAGTGTGTGATTGAAAATTTGAAGTTGAAATAAAAGGTGTTTAATTATCTGATTAATTGCAATTTACTTAAGGTCTGATTGAATTAAAAAATCAAATTGGAAATAATATTTTAAATTGAGATAAATAAATGGTATTTTTGCACAAAATTGCGTGGAGTGTTTTTTGTTCACCGATCTTTTTTGAAAAAGTATTGAAATATATGAATAAATTCATTTTAGGAATAGTTTTTTGTTTCGGTTCTTTGGCACAGAGCTATGCAAGTCCAAATGATTCAATTTCTACCCATTATAATAATGGCGAATTTATTACTTACAGTCAAGTTTTAGTTGATGTACCTAAAGATATAATGAATAATGTGCTGGACGATTTCATTTTTCAATCAAAATACGATTTGGATGAATTATTCAAATGGGCGTTGGTAGGAATGAAACTCCGTAATGAGCAAGATGATATCATAGTATTTAACATGAAGTCAACGCTTTACGACAAAAAAACAAATGTAATTAAATCGATAAATGATGTTAATGTACCTAATATAATCAATTTCCCAAACATCCAACTGAATAGTAGAATGATTAAGACATTGCAGGAAGATGGAAACACCAAATTAAATATTGATGTTTTATATTCAGATGCTTTTTTGAAAAAAACAAATGGATATTTTAAAATAGTACCAATAGATAATAAATCATGCTATGTTAAATTAGAAACCCGGGTGCAATTTGGTTGGTTTTTTAATTTCTTTATTAATCAGATTTCTTATAAATACATAATGGAATGGAGATTTAAAAAAATACTTGACAATGTATGTAAAGAGGCTGAACGAAGAACAAAATTAATATCAAATGCAAAATAACATATTTAGCTGATAATTAAACACATATAAACAACAATAAATAATTGTGATTTTACTTACACATCATAATTATTCACACATATAAAATGGCAGAAAAAACACTCCTTGAAAAATTAGAAGGATTACAACATAAGTTCGAAGAGATTTCGACTTTAATTACAGACCCGTCAGTTATTTCGGATCAGAAACGTTATGTAAAATTGAATAAGGAATATCACGATTTAGAAAGAATACTTACGGCCAAAAACGAGTATGAACTGGCCATGTCGCATCTGGCTGAAGCGAAAGAGATTCTTGATTCGGAAAATGACCCTGAAATGCGTGAAATGGCCAAGGCTGAAATTGACGAAATTGAACCCCGCATTCCTGAACTGGAAGAAAGCATAAAACTATTACTTATCCCAGCTGATCCGGAGGATAACAAGAATGCAATTGTAGAAATAAGAGGAGGAACAGGAGGAGATGAGGCGGCAATATTTGCAGGCGATTTGTTTAAAATGTATGTAAAATACTGCGAAACAAAACGTTGGAAACTTGAAATTACAAATATAAGTGACGGAACTTCAGGTGGATACAAAGAAATTATTTTCACTGTATCAGGAGAAAATGTGTATGGAACTTTGAAATATGAGTCGGGAGTCCATCGTGTACAACGTGTTCCTCAAACCGAAACTCAAGGCCGTGTACATACCTCTGCTGCTACGGTAGCTGTATTACCCGAAGCCGAAGAATTTGATATAGAATTAAAAGAATCTGATGTTCGTGTAGACACATTTTGTTCATCAGGGGCTGGAGGTCAATCAGTTAACACCACTTATTCTGCCATTCGTTTGGTGCATATCCCTACCGGAATCACAGTTCAATGTCAGGACGAGAAATCGCAGCATAAAAACAAAGCCAAAGCCATGATTGAACTTCGGTCGCGCATATACGCCATAGAACATCAAAAGTATTTGGACGAAATTGGATCCAAACGTAAAACTATGGTTTCAACCGGCGATAGGTCGGCAAAAATACGAACCTATAATTATCCTCAAGGAAGGATTACCGACCACAGGATTAATTTTACTATTTATAATTTATCGGCTTTTATGAATGGCGATATTCAGGGTGTTATAGATAATTTGATTGTAGCTGAAAATGCTGAAAGGTTGAAAGATAGTGAGTTGTAGTTGGTTGATTTGTTGAATAGTTAATTAGTTAACCGGGTGATTGGTTAATTAATTGAATAGTTGATTGGTTGATTGGGATTTATTATAGATTAAAATATGTATGAAACCACAATTTGATAAACGAATATTTTGGGATGTCAATTTCGAGAAACTCGATATTGATGCCAAAGCCGATTTCGTAATCGCACGCGTATTCGAACGTGGTGATATTGAAGATATTCGTCAGTGCAGAAGATATTATGAGGCTCAAAAAATTGAACAAATAATTTTAAATGTAAAATTTTTACCAGAACATAGAATGCAATTAGCGGCAGTTATTATTAATCATGACATTACTGAACTAAAATGCTACAAAAACAGGCAGTTGAACCCGGAACTTTATCCTTATTAAAAGAACTGATGAGTATTCCTGAATTAAGTAATTTTAATTTGGTGGGTGGTACAGCTATTTCGTTAAAATATGGTCATAGAAAATCTATTGACCTTGACCTATTTTCAAGTATAAAATTTAACAAAGTTGAATTGGAGGATAAACTAAAAAAGTATTTTGGAAAAAGGTTTTATTACGAAAATGCATTTTCAAATTGGGGAATATTTTGCTATATAGACAATATTAAGGTTGATATTGTATACTATCCTCACGATTTAATTGATAAAATAGAGATATTTGAAAGTATTAGAATGCTAAGTGATAAAGATTTAATAGCTATGAAAGTTCAAGCTATTTTGGGCAGAGGTAAAAAGAAAGATTTTTGGGATATTGCTGAATTATTACAACAATACTCAATTCAGGATTTTATCGATTATCATAAATTAAAATACTCTCAACAAGTACTTGGTATTTCAGTTCCTACAGCTTTACTTTATTTTGTTGATGCCGATGAAAGTGAAGACCCGGAAATTATTAAAAAACAAAGTTGGAATGATATTAAAAAATTTATTTGCAAAAAAGTGCGCGATTTCCTGATTTAAAATGAAATAAGAGCCAGACCCCCAACCCCCAAATGGGGGCTTTCAGACTAAGTCTTTTTAAACACAGCTTGTACTGATTTTTATTTGGAAAACACGAAACACGAAGCCCCCCAACCCCCAAATGGAGGCTTTCAGACCAAGTATTTGAAACAGAGAACACAAAACAACAAACTTTTAAAAAATGACAAAACAAGAATTATTTGAAAATATACAACGTAAAAAATCTTTTCTTTGCGTGGGACTTGATACGGATGTAAACAAAATACCCGAATTTCTTTTCGATGAATTTGATGACCCAATTTTTGAGTTCAACAAAGCAATTATAGATGCTACTGCAGACCTATGTGTGGCTTATAAACCCAATTTAGCTTTTTACGAAAGTTTAGGGCTTCAAGGTTGGGACGTTTTGGAACGAACAGTAGAGTATATACGAGCCAACTACCCCGATCAGTTTATAATTGCTGATGCAAAACGTGGCGATATTGGAAATACTTCGGCCATGTACGCGCGAACTTTTTTTGGCAATATGGATGTCGATTCGGTAACTGTTGCACCCTATATGGGCGAAGATTCAGTTACTCCTTTCCTTACTTATGAAGGTAAATGGGTAACATTGTTGGTTTTAACATCAAACAAAGGCGCATACGATTTTCAGTTTATGAAAGATGCTGAAACCGGAGAACGCTTGTTCGAGAAAGTGTTGAAAACTTCCTTGAGCTGGGGAACAGACGAAAATATCATGTATGTGGTAGGTGCTACAAAAGCTGAAATGTTGACTGATATACGGGCAATTATTCCCGAACATTTTCTTTTAGTTCCGGGCGTGGGTGCACAAGGTGGAAGTTTGGAAGAGGTAGCAAAATTCGGGTTAAACAGCTCTTGCGGGTTGCTTGTAAACTCTTCGCGACAGATATTATACGCATCGGAAGAAGCTGATTATGCACAAGCTGCCCGTCGCGAAGCAGAAAAAGTACAGACTGAAATGGAATTTATACTGAAACAGGCCGAATTGATATAAATTCAAATGCTTATTTACAAAGCTCTTAATTTCAATAAATTAAGAGCTTTTTTATATTTTCAATTCTGCAGCAAATATTGTAATAGCTTCTCCTTGAATCTCAACATTATCTGCATGTAATTCTAATCTTAACCTACCCGAACGTTTCGATACTTGGAAAGAATTAAAACTTGTTTTCCCTGTTTTTAAATTCCAAAAAGGCGTTAAAGCACAATGGGCTGAACCAGTTACAGGATCTTCGTTTATGCCATAAGCGGGTGCAAAACAACGAACCACAAAATCTCTATCGCTATGTTCACCCGCAGCAGTAATGATTAAATGCCCCAAACCTTTCGATTTTATTTTTTCAAAATCCGGTGTTGCCTTAATTATTTCATTTTCGGTTGAAGCAAGAGCAAGTATCCAATTATATGAACTTGAGTACATTTCGATGGGTTGAAAACCCACAATATCTTTAAAGTCAGGATGTATATCTTGCTTAAAAATCGGGAAAATTGGAAAATTCATGCAAATCATGTTTCCGTTTTTCCGAGCTGTTAAATTACCACCTTTTGCTTCGAACAAAATAATTTCGTCAGGTTTTTTAAGTCCCAATTCATAAATTATATGAGCACTTGAAAGTGTGGCATGCCCACACAGTGGAACTTCATTGGTTGGGGTAAAAAAACGAATAATAAATCGGTCAGCTTTTGGAATTAAAAATGCAGTTTCAGAGAGGTTCATTTCCATGGCCAAATTTTGCATTTTTTCGGTCGTATAATTTTCGTCAACTATCATCACGCCGGCCGGATTTCCTTTAAATGCTTCATTTGTAAATGCATCAACCTGATAAATTCTGTTCATAATAGTCTTTTTTCAAAAAATTAAATCGCAATTTGACTCAACATCATCAATAATGGCTCCCTGTTTTTTATAAAATTCTATTGCAGGTTGATTCCATGCCGAAACTTGCCAACGCAATTTTTTGCAATTTTCATTTTTTGCAAAATCTATTACTTTGTTTAACAACATTGTGCCGATTCCTGAAGCTCTGTGCGCCGGGCGAACATACAAATCGTCCATATACAATGACTTACCTATCCAAGTGTAATAAGCAAAGAAATACGTAACATAACCCAATATTTCATTGTTCGAATCAACTGCAACAAATCCAGTCAAAAACTCACTTTCCTGCATGATTAATTCTACCGAATTCATCATTTTTTCCGGTAATTTTTCGAATAACGCAAATTCCTTGAATAAAATAATTAAAGTTTCGAAATCTTTTGGTTCTATAGGTCTGATAACTAATGACATTGCTTATGGATTAAAAAGTCAACTCTCCAAAAAATTCAGGTCGATGAAAATCGGGATGCTCAGTTTCAATTGGATTCCAACTTACAAAGTGAGGGCTATCAGTATCGTCGGCACATTTATAAAAATTTCCTAAAATATGCGATGGCAATTTATCGACATCAATTCCTATCAATTTATACGGAATTTCAACAGTTAATTCCCATTCAAAACTACCCTGCATTTCGTTAAAAGGTTTTGTACCAATAGATGGAAATCGCTTAATTGAACGCATTTCTTCTTTCGAGAATTTTTGCACATCATCATACCTGTTTTTTCGTTTAGATGCTGTGCATGTACCTATACAATTAAACTCGAAATTTGCATAATATTCATTTTCAGGCACTTTACAAAAAAACTCAACACAGCTATCCTTGTAAACCGGATCGTTATCTTCGGTATAAATTGCTTTGAGTAAATTTCCTCTAACCTGAAATTTTATAAAAATTGCGGAGTCAGATCTTCCTATTCGAAATAAGGTGATAGGCTTATATGGAAATTGGCTTCTCCAATTTACCTCACTTACGGAATCTCCTGAGCCGTAATCATCTAAAATATCCGCAATTAATTCTATATCACTTGCGTTTAACTCAGCAATATATGGGATGGTAAGTTTCTTCATCATTAATTTGTTTAATAGGTGAAACTATAAGTATTAATCACAAATAAAAACAAAACTGATAGTAAGACAGCTCGGATTTATTGATTTTCTGTACAATGATAATATATTTTTTTCAAATAACAACTAGCATTTTTCTGTTTTTTACAAAACATTTATAATGCAATTTGTACTGATAAAAAAAAAAATGTATTTTTGACCAATATTTATTCAACATCTCTATTTTTCATAAATGAAATACTTAAAATTCAAACTTTTAACTCTATTTTTTATATGCCTTTCATTCTTTTCAACACTTTCAGCACAAAATTCTGAAAGTCTTGTAACAGAAGTCAAAATATATGACAATGACTCAACCTTTAAATTAAAATATTTTTACGACAATAAAAAGAAAGTGCTTGAAACAAAATCGTATCTCGAAAATGATTTATGGATAAATTTATCTCAAACAGAATGGTATTATAATAATGATATTTGTGAAAAACAGGTTGAGCGTGTTTTTAAATCAAATTTCTGGTTGGATAACTATACAATAGAATATCAATCAATTAGCAATAAGACGACTGAAATTCACAAATTATTAACAAATGGAGATTTGGTTGAAATAAAGAAAATTGAATTTGAAAAAGAAAATAACCATGTCGTTACACAAAAAAATTATTTAAAGCAAAACAATACTTGGGAACTGTCAATACTTACTGAAAATGTGATTAATAACAATCAATTAAACACTTCAACAACAACCATCTACCCTAGCCCAACAACAACCAAACAATTCAAAAGCAGTTTTGAATACTATACTGTTGGGAAATTGAAATCACAGGTTTTACAAGAAAGAAACAATGCAGAATCATGGCAAAACACTCAAATGTTTATGTGGTATTATTTGCCTGACACAAACCTAATTGCATCGCAACGAAGCAAAATATGGGACAGCATGAATGGGAAATGGGAAAATAAAGAGCTGTCAATAAATTCATATAATTCTGATAATAAGCTAATTGTAGAAACAAACTATTTTTGGAAATCCATGTTTTGGGCTTACGATGTAAAATATGATTTTAAATATGATGAAGCCGGTTTATTACTTTCAAAGTCTTTATCATTGCCCATTTACAATAAATGGAGAAACACAACTATAATAAATTATTCAAATACATTAAATTCAAAAGATCAGAATATTGAGTCAGTTTATGGATTTTGGGGAGGTAATGTTGGCGAATATGTAAGTACATTTACTCCGTTTATGTTCAATGATGAATTGGTAATACAAAAAGCTAAGAAAATCAATGTTTTATATACTGAAACGGATAAAACCACTTACATCGT
>CAMBSB010000070.1 GCA_945870155.1 Paludibacter jiangxiensis
GATATGTACATTGCGCCTTCGCAACAGTTTGCACCCGATGTGCTATTCCGCGATGGTTATAATCTGGAAATGGCCAAAGCCGATCAGGACTTTGTGCGCGTCACCAAAAATCAGGATGTCATCAAACAGAAAATCAATCATAAATGTCCATTGATGCAAAATAATCTGATTGTGGAATATCCCTGTGATCAGGCAACTACAACGCAACGCTATTTTGAGCATGCCATTGATTTTGTCGACAAAAATAAAAACAAACCATTTTTTATTTATCTCACACCTGCCATGCCTCATGTGCCGCTTTTTGCGTCCGAAAAATTCAAGGGTAAGAGCAAACGCGGATTATACGGCGATGTGGTTGAGGAATTGGATTGGTATGTCGGTCAATTGCTCGAAACATTGGATAAAAACAAGCTTTCGGAAAATACCATCGTCATTTTCACGTCGGATAATGGTCCATGGCTTACCAAAAAACAGGATGGTGGCTCTGCCGATCCACTGCGCGATGGTAAATTCTCATACTACGAAGGCGGCGTGCGCGTTCCCTGTCTGATGCGCTGGAAAGGTACAATTCCGGCCGGAAGTACCAGCAGTGAAATTGTTTCAGGTATCGATATTTTCCCTACAATCATGAATTTGGCAGGCGTTGAAACGCTGAAACACAAAGTGGACGGAAATGATGTATCAGAATTTCTGAGAAATCCGAAGCTAAAAATGAACAATGAATATGTGTATGTAAAATACGGAAAAGTGTCGGGAGTTCGCAAAGGCGATTGGGTGTATTTACCCGAAACCGGCAAAAAGAAATTCGAAGAAGGCGATGCGCCCGAATTGTATAATTTGAAAGAAGATATCAGTCAGCAAAAAAACCGTCATAATGATTCAAAAAAAATTGTTTCGAAAATGAAGAAGGTGTTGGCAAAATACGAGAATACAACGAAGTAAATATTAATTAGTAGATAGGATAATAAAGATGAAGAAAGTTGATTTCAGTGCACAAGTTACCAACAAGTTAGCAAAATCGGTGCTGAGAAGTTTAGGGAGAATCACGTTGGCTGTGGTATTGCCATTGTTTTTCAGTTCGAGCAGTTGTGCCAACCAAAAATTGAGCAATGTGGGATTAAAAAAAGCAGAAACCCAACTTTCGGGTTTGCGTGATGTTGCTACCAAACTAAACAAAATTCCACGAAGCACTAACCCCGACAAATCGGTAAAGTGGATTGAGGAACCTTACGACTGGACCGAAGGATTTTGGTCAGGAACCTGCTGGATGATGTACGACTTCAGCAAAGACAAAAAATGGAAAGATGCCGCCATCGAATCGCAGAAGATATTTTTGGAACACAAAAATTTAACCAACGACCACGATTTGGGTTTTATTTTTAATAATTCTTACGGCTTGGCCTATAAAATTACGGGTGACAATCAGTATAAACAAGTATTGATAGATGCTGCAAATTCACTTATAACACGCTTTAATCCCAAAGTGGGTTGCATTCAGAGTTGGGATGTGACCGATAACTGGCAAAGTCTGCGTGGCTGGAAATTTCCGGTAATTGTGGATAATCTGATGAATCTGGAAATGCTTTTTGAAGTTTCGAAGCTAACTGGCGACAACAAATACCGCGAAATAGCCATTACTCATGCCAATACAACGCTGAAAAATCATTTCCGTCCAGATGCCAGTTCCTATCATGTAGTTGATTATGACCCCGAAACGGGTGCTGTGTTGAAACGCGTTACTGCGCAGGGTTATGCCAACGAAAGTGCTTGGGCGCGTGGTCAGGCTTGGGCTTTATACGGTTACACCATGTGTTACCGCTACACCAACGATAAAAAATACCTCGATTTTGCACAACGAGTGGCTACTTTCATACTCAATCATCCCAATTATCCAGCCGATGGTGTTCCGTATTGGGATTTTAATGCGCCAGATATACCAAATGCTATACGAGATGCTTCTTCGGGAGCCATCATGGCTTCGGCTTTTCTGGAACTATGCAAATACACTGATAATAAATATCTTGCTAATGCACAACATATTTTAAAATCGTTGGCATCCGATAAATACGCTGCCAAACCGGGCGAAAATGGCAATTTCATTCTCAAACAAAGTGTTGGCAGCCTTCCACATGGCCGAGAAGTAAATGTTCCGCTGAACTATGCCGATTATTATTTCCTCGAAGCACTAACGAGGTTAAAAGAAATGAATTTGTAAAACGTAGAGACGGGATGTTTCCCTTCTCACAATCACCAACAATAAATAACCATTTTTTAAGACGGGATACAGCTCGTCTCCACCACTAACATATCTAAAAATGAAAAAATCACATTTAATTATCACAATTATTCTATTGTCAATCAGCACTATATATAGTCAAAATAAAATTAAGTGTATTCCGGCTACAAATTTTCAAACTGTAATTAACGGCAGGCAAACCAGTCTGTACACGCTCACAAACAGCAACGGGATGACCGTTCAAATAACCAATTATGGTGCGCGCGTAGTGGCGTTGTGGGTGCCCGACAAAAATGGTGGTTTTCAGGATGTGGTGTGGGGTTACAACTCCATTCAGGAATACCTGAAATCGACCGACATCTATTGTGGCCCTATTGTAGGTCGGTACGGAAACCGAATTAATAAAGGACAATTCACATTGAATAATACAGCTTATCAGCTGACACTTAACAATAATGGCAACCATCTTCATGGAGGCACAGGTGGGTTTGAGAACAAGGTTTGGGATGCAAAATTCACTCCTATCAATGGAAACCAAGCTGTTACGCTAAGCTACACTTCGCCCGATGGCGAAGAAGGTTATCCGGGAAATGTAATCATTCATGTTACGTATATGGTTACTGAAAAAAACGAGTTGACCATTAAATATTCGGCTACCACCGATGCTCCAACGATTATCAACCCAACCAGTCATTGCTATTTCAACCTGACAGGAACAGCTGCCAATACTATTTTGGAACACAAACTAAAAATTAATGCCCTCAAATATACACCAGTAACCAAAGGGTTAATTCCAACAGGCGAGTTGTTGCATGTAAAAGGAACACCACTCGATTTTACGAAATTTACCGCCATTGGTAAGAGCATTAATGTTACGAATGAGCAATTAGCATTGGGAAAAGGTTACGACCATAATTATGTGTTGAATAAAAAGTTGGGTAAAATGGGCGAAGCCGCCGAAATCTATTCAGAGCAAACTGGCATTAGCATGAAAGTGATTACCGACCAACCCGGCTTGCAGTTTTACAGCGGAAACTTTATGGATGGCACTTTAACAGGCAAACGTGGAGATATTCATGCTTTCCGCACGGGTTTTGCCCTCGAAGCACAAAATTTCCCCGATGCACCCAATCATACAAATTTTCCTTCGGCAGTTTTGCTGCCAAACCAAACATATACACAATGCACTTCGTATGCATTTAATATAAAAAAATAATGAGAATATTAAATTCAATCCTGCCTTTTGTTGCTCTGCCTGTTATTCCTGTAATGGCAGCAAACAATACTGTAAAACCCAACATCATTGTTATTTACACCGACGATATGGGCATTGGCGATGTCGGTTTTACGGGTGGAAAGGTAATTGCAACTCCCAATCTGGACAAACAAGCGGCTAAAGGAAAGATATTTACACAATATTATACCACAGCACCTGTTAGCTCAGCATCCAGAACGGCACTTACAACCGGCATGTACCATATCCGTTGGAATATTAATACTTATTTGCATACTCGGGAACATAATGTCAACTGTGAGCAATCCGATTTTCTGGATTCTAAAGCGCCTACATTAGCCAAAAACTTAAAATCGGTTGGTTATAAAACGGCTCATATTGGCAAATGGCACTTGGGTGGCGGGCGCGATGTAGATAACGCACCTTCCATAACTCAGTACGGTTTCGATTCATACATTTCAACGTGGGAAAGTCCGAACCCTGATCCATTATTAACCTCCACCGATTGGATTTGGGCACCTACCGACAGCGTAAAACGATGGAACAGAACGGCATATTTTGTTGATAAAACCATTGCTTTTCTGAATGAAAATAAAGGTAAACCCTGTTTTATCAACCTGTGGCCTGACGATGTGCATACGCCTTGGGTATACGACGCTGAATCGGAAAGTAGACCAGACAGCCACTTTACACTTGAAAATCTTCGTCCTGTAATTCCCGAATTCGACAAACAATTGGGTCGATTGTTTAACTATCTCGAAATGGCCGGAATGGCCGACAATACCATTATTGTATTTACCAGTGACAACGGACCAGACCCCGGATTCAATCATTTACGTTCGAATAACAAGCGAGGGGTTAAAAATGGATTGTATGAAGGAGGAATTAATATGCCATTTTTCATTACGTGGCCGGCAAAAATAAATGCCGGTCAAACTGACGCAAATTCAGTTATTGCCTCGATTGACTTGATGCCAACGCTTAGCAAAATAGGAGGATTTGTAGGCAAAACAGATTATGTGCTTGATGGAGAAGACATAAGCAAAGTTATTCTTACGAAGAAAACTTTTCTGCGAAAAAAGGATATAAAGTGGGAGTTTGGTAGGAATAAATACTATAATTTTCCGAAAGGAGATGACCGAAGCTTGCAGTTAGCTACACGACACAAAAACTTCAAGTTTTACACCGTGCCCGATGGCAGCAAGGTTGAACTTTACGATTTGAAAAAAGACCCAACTGAAAGCAAAAATATAGCAGCCCAACATCCGGAATTAGTAACCCGACTTACCAAAAAGCTTACTGACTGGTTTCGCACGAACGACAAACAATTGCTTAAAAAGCATTAGGTATTCGATAGGTAGGAAATTCAATCTCCAAGATCACATAAAGCACTAATAATCATTATTTTAAAAGCGGTGGACGATTTTGATAGCAATAAAAATGATTTTGCTATCCTGAAATTCGTATATGCAATACATTTGCAAAAATAATCCGAAATTCAATTTAATCTTAAAAAATAATCAACATGAAACAAACACGATTACTTATTTTATTCGTTTGCACATTCATTTTTGCAAACACTTTTGCTTCGACCAGATATTGGGTTGGTGGAACGGCAGCTACATGGGACGCTTCCACTACAACTTGCTGGAGTGAAACTTCAGGTGGAACTTCAGGAGCATCAGTGCCTGTCGCTGGCGACGATGTTATTTTTGACAATTCGACTAATGCAAATTCTACAAACAATGCCAGCCCAACAGTTACATTAGGAGTAGCTACACCAGCTTTAAATAGCATTACTTTTACAAGTAGTAATGTAACATTTGTAGGTGCTAAAACTATTACAACAAACAATATGACGATAGATAATAGTCAGGTGGCGTTTGTAAGTGTTGTAACTATAAATAGTGCTCTTACATTCTCTAGTACCTCTGGTACAACAACAACTCCGAGATTTAGTCATAGTAGTGCCGCTGGAAGTGCTATTACTTTAGGAAATGGCGGAGCTTTCACTCTTACAGGTAATTCAGCTACTAATTATTTTACAGGAACTTCTAACTCCAGTTTTAGGTATAATACAACATCTGCTCTTACTGTGTTTTTTAAAGCAGGTATTACAATATCAGGCATTTATGTTTATAAAGGGCTAATTACCCTTGGGAATAATTTAGCACTTCCTCGACTAAACTTTCCTCCTGCAAATTTAAATAATCAGGAGTTAATTGTAGCACCTAATATAACTCTTACACTTAGTGGTGGTGCTTCAAGTGGTTATACTGAATTAGCAGGTGGTGGAACAATTAATGCAAGTGCTTCTGGTTCAAAAGTTTTGATTACTCAAACTCCTGCCACGAGTCCAAATACAAATGTATTAAATACAACTGGTAGAGTATTCAAAGCAAATACTACAATTAATAATTTAGAAGTAAATACAACAGGTAACATGGTACTGGGATTTCCAATTACTGTTCGTACCCTAACCAAAACTGCAGGTACAATTACTACTACTTCAACTAATAAAATCACAATTGCTGCTGGAGGTAATGTTGTAGAAGGAGCAGCAACAATTAGTGGAACTGCTGTAGAACCTGGCGTTGCTACAACCCGCTATTGGGTAGGCGGTTCATCAGGCAATTGGTTTAATGAAGCCAATTGGGGCACTTCATCTGGAAATACAGACACTGATAGAATTCCAGAATATGGTGATAATGTGGTATTTGATAATTCTGGATTAAATGTAAATCCAACTGTTACTTTAACCGACCATGTAACTGCTGCGGATATTAATTTTTCAGGTAGCAATGTAACTTTTGCAGGAGCTGACAGTATTAAAACAAACAGTATGACTGTGAATTCAAGTCAGGTGCAATTTGTCGACCATGTTAAAGTTAACTCTTCGCTAACATTTTCAGGAACTGACCCACGCATAACTCAGCTTTCAACTACAAGTGGTAGAGCGTTTATTTGTGGAAATGGAGGTGCATTTACTTTAAACGGAAATTCTGCAACCAATTATTTTACAGGAAATACTAATGCGTATTATACTTTTAATACAACGAGTTCTTTAACGGTTTATTTTAATCCAACTACCACTACTGCAGGAGCATTGGTTGTAACAAAAGGATTGATTACATTAGGCAATAATATTAACACAAACAGATTGACTCTAAGTGCAACTAATAGTCAAGAATTAATTCTGAGTGAAAATGTAACTCTCAATATTACAGGTGGAGGAACAAGTACATTTACCGACCTTACTAATGGAGGTGTAATAAATGCCAGTGCCACAGGCTCTAAAGTTCTGATTACTTCTACAGCACCAACTTTTCTGAATGCAGGAGGTACAAAGCGTATTTTTAAAGACGCAACAACTATCAATCATTTGGAAATGAATTCAAACGGACAAACGTTTGTGCCCGCTTATCAGCTTTCAGTTAAAAACTTAACCCTTACAGAAGGAACAATCAACAACTCTACCAATAATATCACTATAAACACTGATGGAGCAATCAATCGTACAAGTGGCTTACTTTCTGCACCACCCGTGTTCACAGGTCCAATAAATGTAAATATTTGGGGTACAACTTCAATTGCAGGTAACGAATTGCTTGGAACTACTGGGCATGTTGGAACACTTACGGTAAACAATGGTGCTAACTACACATTAAATGCGGGTTCAATTACAGTCGCTGATTTAACTATTGCACCTGGGGCTCAATTAACCAACTCAGCCACACTTACTGCAACCAATTTAACCATCAATAGTAATGCCACCGATGGCACGGGTACTTATTTAGATAATGGAACAACTACCGTAACCGGAACAACCACAGTGAATCAATCATTCCAACATCCTGCAGGAGCTTTAAGAACATGGTATGTAACGCCTCCGGTTGCTTCTTCTTCACCTTCTGGAATGAGTATTATAAAATCGTATGACGAACTCACTTATTCATGGTCTGCACACACACCAACAATGCTAGCAAAAAAAGGTTATCAAGTTGTTCCTGCAGCAGCGGCCAATAATATTATGTTTACAGGTACACTGAATAATGCAAATCAAAATGTTTCACTTATTAGTAGAGATGGAACAGCCGATAAAGCAGGATTTAATTTGATTGGAAATCCATATCCATCTTATCTCGATTGGAGTTTGGTTACTAATCCTTCCAATACAGCAGTTATGCGTTCAACTACCATGTGGTACAGAACTAAGAAATTGAATCAATCAAGTGAGTTGGTATATCAATTCTGGACGGTGAATGGCGATGGAGTGACTTCTCCAAACGGCGCAAGTTCAAAAATTCCACCAATGCAAGCGTTTTGGGTTAGAGCCAATTCCGGTGGTGGAACATTAGCTTTGACCAATGAAATGCGTTCGCATGCACCAGCTACCGATAAACTATTAAAAGCTCCGGCAGCAAAAAACAATGCTAACACATTAGTCCGCTTACAAGTAAATAATGGAACAAATACAGATGAAACTGTACTTTATTTCAGTGCAAATGCTTCCAATGGAATTGATCCTTATGATGCGCCAAAAATGAGCAATGATAATGTTGCCATACCTGAAATTTACACCACTTTAGGTACAGAACAAATCGTTATCAATGGCATGAATACCATTCCGTTGGATACACCTATTGGGTTAGGATTTGTGGCTGGTAATGCTTCTACATTTAGTCTTACTGCCAACGAAATCAGTAATCTTCCAAGCGGTTTGAAACTCATTTTGAAGGATAATGTAACAAAAACAGAAACCGACCTTACAGATGGCGTTTCGACTTACCAATTTAGTCCGGCGGTTACAAGTTCCGACCGTTTTAGTGTTATTTTCCGCACTGCTGGAGCTGTAACTAGTCTTAAGAATACGCAGGAGAATAGCATTATTGTTTATAACTATGCTCCTCAACAGCTTACAGTAATTTGTAATGATAAACGCATTATAGGTTCAATGCTAGAGATTTACAACACAATGGGTCAAAAACTTATAAGCCTACAACTGACTGGGACAAGTATGCATATTGGATATAAATTCATTCCTGGAGTTTATATGGTAAAAGTGAATAACACAACTAAGAAAGTAATTGTTAATTAAGAATCGGGTTTAATAATTAATAATTAATAATTAAAAATTAAAAAATCAAAAATATGAACTCAATTATAGAAAAACGCATTTATACTCAGCCACAAATAGAGTATGTGAAATTAGATAATGATATCTCTTTGGCATTGGAATCCGCACCTCCTGATGGACCTAATGAAGTTAAGAATACAGCTCCTGAATATTTCAAAACTAATCCATATAATACAATAATGGCATAATACTTTGTTTAGTTTTTTAAGGTTATGTTTTCACCCACTCTGAGTTTGTATAAAATTGCTTAGAGTGGGTTGTTTATTTCAATCAAGTGTTATCATTAAATTAAAAGTTATAAGGCAAGAAGTGCAAATATTTACGTGTAATCTGCTTACAACTTAATCTAAAAACACATCATGGAAAAGAAATAATTACAATACAGCGCCTCGAATATATACAATATTACTGTATCCCGAAATTTCGCTTGCATATTGTTTCTTTTAAAAATTGTGTGTTTCAAAAACCTGTCAAGAGTATTCTTCTGACAGGTTTTTTTATATAAAATAAAATGTAAGTTACATTAAAATAAATAATTATCAGCGATGGTAGTTTGAGTCGAATTTCAGGAGCAACAGCTATCAAAGAAGGAGATAACATCAAATTCACCTGGAACGAAATGGTAGGAAGTGGCATTGGCACAGCGGATGATAAAGTGGCTCTGTTGGTTTACAATGTAACAAATGGTGAGATAAGCTATTCGATGGGCGAAGTACCTCGTTCCGCCAAAACAGCGAACTTAGCAATTCCTTACAGCGAAACCGGCGACAAACTACTCTTCTACTTATTCTTTCAATCGGCTTCCGACCCAACATTGGTTTCTACCAGTCAGTATTTGGGTACAGTTACTGTTGCGGAATAGGTGTTTGAAGATTTGAATTAAAGCCTCTGAATAATTTTATTCGGGGGCTTTTTTGTTCAAAATGCAAAGCAATTGTAGTCTGCAATTGTATTTGGAAATGTGTTGTAAAACATGATAATATAATTATCAATTGATATACAGTATTTTAGACTCTAAGTTTGTAGTATAAAAGTGAGGTAAATGCAAGCTCAAATTGAGTTTATGTGTGGTAAAATATTCTTTAATTCAAACATAAACAATGTATTTTTGCATGGTCAAATATCACAAATTTAAAATAGTTTTTTTCTACATAGAAATATTATATTCTAATTTTATGACAAATCACAAAACAGCTCCAGAGGACATAGTACCTTTCGGACAGAAAATTGCATTTGGATCGGGGCATTTAGCCAATCAACTTTTTCCGGCGGCACTGGGAGTTTTTATGGTCGTTTTGGTTTTATCTTTAAAGATGAATCCTTTTCTGGCAGGTCTATTGGCAGCTCTTCCCCGCTTGTTCGATGCTATTATTGACCCGATTATGGGTTATGTATCTGATAATACACGGTCGAAGTGGGGACGAAGAAAACCTTATATAGTAGTGGGTAGTGTAATTACGGGCATTACTTTTATGATTATGTGGCAACTTTATCCCGAAAATTCACAGACTTATAATTTCTTTTTCTTTCTTATTATGTCCCTGGTTTTTTATACCGGATATACCATTTTTGCAGCTCCGCTTATTGGCTTGGGATATGAAATGACACCCGATTACAATGAACGTACTTCGCTTATGGCCGTTTCGCAGTGGATAGGTCAAATTGCCTGGATGATAGCTCCTTGGTTTTGGGTGATTATTTACAATCAGAATATTTATGCATCAGCCCCCGAAGGAGCACGAAATTTATCATTCTGGGTTGGCGGTTTGTGTTTAGTGCTTGGTATAATGCCTGCTTTGTTTTGTAAAGAAATGGAGTTGCCTGTGTTGCAAGGAAAATCAAAACTATCCTTGAAAGATTTAGCTGAAAATACAAAAGGATTTTTTAAAGGCATAAAGGAAACAGTTTCGTGTAAGCCATTTGTGAAACTGTACGTTTCTACTTTCTTAATTTTCAATGGTTTTCAAACCATAGCACAGTTTGCTTTCTTTATAATTATTTTTTACCTTTTCAAAGGCGACACTACAGCAGCCGGACAATGGCCTGCTTGGTTTGGAACTATAAGTGCCGTGGCTACAGCTTTTTTAGTCATTCCGGTGATTACTTTTGTATCGAAAAAAGTGGGTAAAAAAAATGCATTCATTATTGCGACACTTATCTCGATGATTGGGTATATGCTTAAATGGTGGGGTTTCAATCCTGAAAATCCATGGATGATGTTTATCCCTATTCCTTTTCTTTCCTTTGGAATTGGTGGCTTATTCACCTTGATGATGTCGATGACAGCCGATGTGTGCGATTTGGATGAGTTAGAAAACGGAACACGTCGTGAAGCAACTTTTGGCGCGGTGTACTGGTGGATGGTAAAACTTGGCACTGCCATAGCTTTACTCACAAGTGGTGCAGTGCTTAATTTGGTCGGATTCGATCAGAATGCAACAATACAATCTGTAGATACACTCACTAAATTGCGCATTGCAGATATTGTAATTCCAATAGTTACAGGCCTAATTGCCATCATTGTAATATGGAAATATGACATCACCGAAGCAAAAGCGAATGAAATTCGCAAAGCTTTAGCGGTAAATCGCGAAAAAATGAAGACTTTATAAGTGCGAAATGCTGATTGAAATATGCTCTATAACATGTTATTTGCTTTATATCTTGATTAACAAGTATTTAGCTATTCAAAATGTTGTAATTAAATGAGGTAAATAAAACTAAAAGTTGAGTTTTTGTGTGGTAAATAATTCTTTTATTTGAATTAAAACAAGCTATATTTGCAGAGTCAACTTTTCAATTTTAGAACTAATAAAAAATCTAATTTTAAAAATAATACTAAAATGAGTTATTTGAAAAAATCGTTTTCAATTATTGTGTTTTTTCTTGCAGTCCAGCTTGTGCAGGCTCAAGGACAAAAAGTAAGTGGTGTTGTAACCGCTTCTGACGATAAGTATCCTTTAATGGGAGTAAATGTTATTGTACAAGGTGTAACAGGTCAGGGAACGGTAACTGATTTAGATGGCAGATATTCGATTTCTGTTCCTCAAGGTAAAAATCTTGTGTTTAAATACATAGGTTACAAAGAAAAAATTGTGCTTGTTAAGCAATCCGAAGTAATTAATGTAGTGCTAGATCCGGATGCAAGAATGCTTGATGAGGTAGTCGCTATTGGTTATGGAACTATGAAAAAAAGCGACCTTACGGGTTCTGTTGCCTCTATCAAATCGGATGCACTACAAAAAACACCTTCAGCTGGTCTCGATCAAGCATTGCAAGGTCGTGCTGCCGGAGTAACTGTAAATGCCAACTCAGGTCAGCCCGGAGCTTCGGCTTCAATTCGTATTCGAGGAATTGGTTCGGTAATGGGTGGAAGCGATCCAATTTTTGTGGTGGATGGAATGATTACCAACAATATATCTTTCCTAAGTCCTAACGATATTGAATCGACTGAAATATTAAAAGATGCTTCTTCAACTGCCATTTATGGTTCGCGAGGTGCCAATGGCGTAATTTTGGTTACTACTAAAAAAGGAAAAGAAGGTAAAAACAATATTTCCTTGAATGTATATGGTGGTTTTCAAAACCGATGGAACAAATTGGATTTAATGCAACGCGATGAGTTTTCAAAAACCCTAATTGCACTAAATAATGTAGCTTCCGAAAAATCATTTCTAAAAAATTATGGGTTCAATAAATGGTTAAATGCTTACCGTTTGGGAACTTCTCCTTATTATCCGGTTTTAAAAACGGATGCCAACCCTGCTGGTATGGATTATGCCAACGTGGAAACCGATTGGCAGGACGAAGTATTTAACGAAAATGCATTGGTTCAAAATTATCATTTATCCTTTGATGGCGGTACAGCCAAAGATCGTTATACGGTGTCAGCTAGTTATTTTAATCAGGATGGAACTATTATCGGTTCAAATTACGAGCGATTGACTTTGCGCTTAAATAGTTCGCACAAAGTGAAAGAGTGGCTTACTATTGGCGAAGATCTTTCGTTTATGTCGTCAACAGGTAGAAATGCCATGAATAACAATTCCAGTCCCGGAGCTTCTGTACTTTCTGCTGCTTTAGCCATGGCTCCGTGGGATCCAACACATTATCCGGCAGGTTCAGTGAATCGCGATGGAAAAGATTTAAGTGGTCAAATTGCAGCATCGTCCAACTTCCGAAATGTAACTAATCCCTATTCGATGGTCGAAAATGCTTCGCCTCGAAACAAAGTTGAGCGTTTATTGGGTGGTATTTATACCGATTTTACACCAATAAAAGGATTAATACTTCACTCTGCAGTAAATTTTGATATTTCGAACAATAGAGATCAATTATTTAAGCAAGCCTACGAATATTCTTCGTATGATAAATCGGAAAAGAATTTTTTCCAAAGCAGTATGACACGCTACAGTACCATTACTTTCGAAAATACGCTAACCTATACAAAATCTATAGGTAAAAGCAGTTTTTCGGCTATGGCTGGTCAAACTACCGAAGAATTTAATTATTACTCTGTTGGTGGTTCGGGCGCATCAATATTAAATCCAACCGAAAACAATTGGCTATTGTCGCAAACAACTGAAAACAGAAGTTTTGCAGGTGATGGTATTGGACGTAACAGAATGTTTTCAATGTTGGGAAGGTTGCATTTTTCCTACGATAATAAGTACATGATCACGGCTAACTTCAGGGGTGATTCTTCGAGCAAATTTCCTAAAAATCTTTGGGGTTATTTTCCTTCAACAGCCATAGCATGGCGCATTAGTGAAGAAGCATGGATGAAAGAAATTCCAAATCTTGATTTTATGAAAATTCGTATGGGTTGGGGTAGAATTGGAAATGCCAACCTGCCAAGTGATAGTTTTACACCAAAAATGCAAAATGCAGGGCCTACTTTTACCGATTATGTGTTGGGAGCCAATCAGGAATTAGCCAATGGTGCTGCCATGTTGACCATAGTAAATGCTAACGGTAGATGGGAAACCACTGAACAGATAAGCGGAGGTGTAGACTTTGGATTCTTTAAAGGTAAATTGAATGGAAATATTGATGTATTTCAACGCAATACACTCGATATGTTACTTTCGGTGAAAGCACCGGCACAAGTTGGTAACCGTTACGATCCTATTGCCAATGTAGGTACTGTAAGCAACAAAGGGATTGAGTTAACACTGGATCATCAGAATAAAATTGGAAAATTTAATTATACTTTGAATGGTAATGTTTCATTTATTACAAATAATCTGATTTCGTTAAATGGTGGTGATGTAATTTATGGAGACCGTGTAAAATCTGATAAAGGTTTACCATTGTTTACTTTGTGGGGTTATCAATACGAAGGTATTTATAAAACAGATGCCGAAGCACTTAGTCACTTAACAGGCTATACTGCACAATCCATTGCTTATCATGCAGGTGATGCCAAATTCAAAGACTTGGACGGTAATGGATTGATCGACGATAAAGACAAAACAGATATTGGAAACGCTTTTCCTTCAGTAACTTATGGTTTAAATATTGGAGCTGATTATGCAGGTTTCGATTTGCAATTATTTTTCCAGGGAGTTGCGGGCAACGAGATTTATAATGCCGTGCGTGAACGTACCGAAGGCAAAGGAGATGTTTCTACATTGAGTACTTCCATGCGCGATGTTTGGTCTGCTTCAAATATAAATGGAACAATACCAAATCCTTATGGCTCGTCATTGAATTACGCTAATTCAAGTCGTTTTGTAGAGAGTGGCTCGTACTTACGACTCAAAAACCTACAAATTGGTTATACAATTCCTCAAAAAATTACCAAACAAGCCAATATCAATCGATGCAGAGTGTATTTATCGGGAAGTAATTTAATTACTTTAACGGGCTATTCAGGTTATGATCCTGAAGTAGGAAACGGTGTAGATTACGGAAACTATCCACAATCACGCACAATCACACTTGGTTTAAATCTTGATTTATAAAAACCAACTCTAAAGTCATTACTTTTAAATCTTTGTTCTTTGATCTTTGTTCTTTATTCTAAAAAAAAACATATCCAATGAAAAAGCTAATTTATATATTTATTACTGCCGGAATGCTTGCATTCACTTCCTGTAACGATTGGTTGTTGGAACCATCGCCGGGTGTTACCAATCTCGAAGATTTTTTCACTGTTGGAAAAACAGCGATACAAACCACCAACGGAGCATATATGCCGCTTATGTGGGAGTTCAATAATACTTATTTCCCCGAATGGTTTATAGGTGATGTAACTTCGGATGATGCCCTGAAAGGAGGACAGTCTTTGGGCGATATGTCTGATGCTTATGATTTCGAAAATTTCAAGACGAATTCAAACAATGGTTATTTGCTCGATTTTTACAGAGCTCAATATCAGGGAATTGCTCGTTGTAATTTGGGTATACAGCAAATTCCACTTATGAAAAACGATTCGGCATTGGATGCAAGTGTTCAAAAGCGCTTGATTGGGGAGTTAAAATTCCTTCGTGCCATGTATTATTTCCGCTTAGTGCGTGTATTTGGTGGTGTGCCAATCACTTTGGAACCTATCAATTCGTCGGCCGACTGGAAAAAACCACGTGCATCAGCAAACGAAATTTATACTCAAATTATTACTGATTTAACCGAAGCGAACAAAGGTTTGTGGAAAAAAAGTCAGTATGCCGCAACTGATTTAGGTCGTGCTACCAAAGGAGCTGCACAAGCTATGTTGCTGAAAACTAATTTGTACACTAAAAGTTATGCCGAAGCCAAACGCTGGGGCGACTCCATTATGCTGTCCAATGAATATGATTTAGTAGCCAACTATGCCGATAATTTTACTTTGGCTGGCGAAAACGGAAAAGAATCTGTTTTTGAAATTCAATATATGGCCGACCCTATGAGTGATTATGGTCAGGGATATGGATTTACACGCGGCACATTCACGGTTATTTTAACCCGTTCGCGCTCTACAAAATTAGGTGGAGGATGGGGTTTCAATAAACCTACACAAAACTTGTACAACGAGTATGAAGCAAACGATCCTCGCAGGGATGCTACGATTTTGAATCCCAAGGACAGTGAAATTGAAACACCTTCGCAAGAGATTTATTTGGGGAGTCGCTACTTGAATCGTAAATATGCTTTGATGAATGCTGATAATACATTTTTCAAACTCGACCATGCTACCCGTGGCCCTATCAACAACAAAGTAATTCGCTATGCCGATGTGCTCTTGATGTATGCCGAAGCTTGTAGCGAAACAAACGACCTGACCGGTGCTAAAAATGCACTCGAAAAAGTTAGACTTCGTGCTCGCAAAGGAGCTTCAATTTTACCGGCATTCCCTTATGGAACTTATGCTGATAACAAAACGGATTTAATCAAAGCTATTCGACATGAACGTAGGGTAGAGTTGGCTATGGAGGGTCATCGTTGGTTCGACCTTTGCCGCTGGGGTGTGGCAAAACAAACCATGGATGCTTACAAAGCAACCGAAACAACCGAAGCGCAAGCACAAATGGCAGCTTTTATTGCCGGCAAACATGAATTATTCCCCATTCCAAGTCAAGAGATTGATTTGAATCCAATGACACAAAATCCAAATTATTAAAAACAAATATTATAAAACAATTAATTATTTAGTATTATGAAAACAAAGAAAATTTTATTTCTATGCTTAACGGCAGTAGCTCTTATTTTTAGCTCATGTAAAACCGAAGAACCACTATCGGGCGTTACTCTTGATCAAGCTACTTTATCGGTTGCTGCAGGCGAAACAGCAACGCTGGTTGCTACAAATCAACCTAAAGGTGCTGCCGGAAATGTAGTATGGTCAACTTCGAACGCATCAATTGCCACTGTTGCTGATGGTGTTGTAACAGGTGTGAAAAAAGGAACTGCCAATATTGTGGCTACAGTTGGTGCATTTACTGCTACATGTGCGGTAACAGTAACCGAAAGTACAAATTTCAAAGCATCCTTGACCGGAACTGAGTATTATCCAATTATTTTAGATGGCACAACAGCTAAAGCATTAGGAGCAAAAATTAAAGCTGATTTCCGTCCTGACGAAGCTACAAAATTCTTATATGTTTGGGATAATACCTATACAGCAGGTCAAACTACAGGACCAAATTTCTACGGCGAAGTTGAAGGTTGGGTAAGTTTATCAGTTGGATCAGTAGGTTGGTCGGGAGCTGGTTTCTTCTGTAAAGATGCAGCTTTGCTTGATAAATTAGCACCTCTAACAGCTAATACAGATAAATATTTTTTACATATAGGAGTTAAAAGTAAAGATAATGCTGTACATGTAATTGGTATGGACGGACAATCAAATGTTAAGTTTGCACTTGGTGCTACAGCATTCAATGATAATGGAACATTAATTCAACCACTTGGCGACTTTACACGCGATGGTGAATGGCACGAAATTGAAATTCCTTTGTCGACATTAAAGACCAACGGATTGCTTTACAGTACCGGAATGAAAGAAAAAAATGTTATGTTTGTATTAAGTGGTGGAACAGCAGGAAAAACTATTGACCTGGATGCTGTGTTTATCTACAAAAAACAATAAGTCTTTCAATAATCTACTTATGTGTAGCGGGTTTGAATGTATCCGCTACACTACTAATTTTGTTAATCGTAAGATTTTCAAAACATAATAACAAAACATCCTGTTTGCAATTTAAAAACTATAAGAAATGGCCATGAAAAATTATTGGATTTTCATTTTAACCCTTGTTTTAATCGCTTGTAAGCCCGATGATCCTATTGTGTTAGCAAAGGGTGTTAGTTTAAATAAAGCTGAAATTACATTAGAAGCCGGTGATTCTGTAACGCTTATTTCTACCATCGATCCTGTCGCGGCTAAGCCTGTAATTATTTGGTCCTCGAGTAACGAAAAAGTGGCAACTGTGGTTAATGGCAAAATTAAAGCATTGGCACGTGGCACGTCAACAATTAAAATTACTGCCGATTCATTATTAACGGCTACCTGTGCTGTAGTTGTAACAAAAGCTGAATTGCCATATCAGTTGGTTTGGTCTGACGAGTTTAATGGTACTACGCTCGATCTTAGCAAATGGTCATACGAAACCGGCGGAGGCGGCTTTGGTAATCAGGAAAAACAATATTATACCAATCGTCCTGAAAATCTACGTTTCGAAAATGGAAGTTTGGTAATTGAAGCAAAAAAAGAAGTCTATCAAACAAATAATTATACTTCAGCCCGCATAAATACCCGCGATAAAGTGTCTTATGCTTACGGAAAATTTGAAGCTCGTATAAGTCTTCCTTCAGGCAAAGGCACCTGGCCTGCTTTTTGGATGATGGGTTCAAGTATAACGTATGCACGCTGGCCTCTTTGTGGTGAAATTGATATTATGGAACATGTTGGTTCACAGCCAACTATGTTATCGCATGCCACGCATACCTACGAAAAAAATGGCTCAAAAGGAAACAATTGGTCAAACCGCAAATACCTCGATAATCTGGAGAATAATTATCACACTTATGCCATTGAATGGGAAGAAAAAGCCAACGAAGGCGATGATAATATCAGTTTTTTTATTGATGGTGTGAAAAGTGCAACTATTTGGGAACAACATGTGAACTCAGATGATAAAATGTGGCCTTTTAAAAGCGATTTCTTTATTCTACTGAATTTGGCTATTGGTGGCACTATGGGTGGTGCCATCGACGATGCCAGTTTTAATAACCCTGTATTAATGAAAGTTGACTACGTTCGGGTTTATCAACGTAAGAAATAATTTGATTTTTTGGTTGTTTGATTAGCAATCATGTTGAAAAGAGTTAAATAACTATTCAGCATGATTGTTTTATTTTCAAATTTAAATAAATACTCTCCCAAGTGAAAAAACACCTTTTAAATTTAACCGTTCAAGGTCGAATGTTGTTGTTTTTTGGTTTATTTACCACAGCTTTTTTATCATGCAAAAACAGCGAAGAACCACTCATAGAACAATTTCAACAACGCAGTATAAAACGAGGAGTGTCCTACAATTTTCAAGTACCTGATGATGCCAATTTATTAGGAAAAGGAATATCTTGGTTTTACAATTGGGGTCCGAATATCACCGAATCTGTAAATACTCCAACTTTAGCGAATAAAATTGATTTTATACCCATGGCATGGAACGGAAGTTTTAATGCCGTGGCCATACGTGCTTTTAAAACGCTTCACCCTGAATGCGAGTATTTACTTGGTTTTAATGAACCAAATCTGACCGATCAGGCTAATATGACACCAACCGTAGCAGCTCAGAAATGGGTAGCTTTTGCTGCTTTAGCCAAAGAGCTAAACATGAAGCTAATATCACCAGCCATGAATTACGGTACACTTGCTAATTATGCTGACCCAATAGTGTGGCTCGATGAGTTTTTTACTTTAGTACCTTTGTCATCGATTGATGGTATTGCAATTCATTGTTATATGAGCAATGCTTCGGCCATGGCATCTTATGTAAAACGCTTTAAAAAATATGGTAAGCCCCTTTGGATGACCGAGTTTTGTGCATGGGAAAAAAACATAACAAGTGTAAATGCACAAATGACTTATATGTCCGAAGCCATTAATTATTTGGAATGCAATGCTGATATTGCACGTTATGCCTGGTTTATACCCCGCGCAAGTGGCAGTGTTGATTCTTATCCTTTTATGCAGTTATTGACTAAAACAACGCCCTACGAGTTATCCCCACTTGGAAAAGTGTTTGTGAATATGTCAACGCAAGACAAAACTGTTTTTTATCCCGAAATGCAAAAAATACCTGCGGAACATTATAGCTCACTCAATTTGGCCGAGGCTGTGGCTAAAGGAATTTGGGAAGAACAGGTTCATCTCCGTCCTACGACCGATGTTGATGGCGATTTGGATGTAACTGATTTTAATTCCGATTTGTGGCTGGAATATCAAGTTAAAATTTCCGATGGTGGTTCATCTAAAATTGCATTGCGCTATACCTCGCTCTATAATGCAGACTTGCAAATAATGGTTGATGGAACACTTACTACAAGTGTGAGTTTGCCAAAAACCGGTTCTGAAAGCAGTTGGACTACATTAATCACTAATTTACCATTGTCCAGCGGCAAGCATACACTACGCATTAAAAATGCCTATGGAGGCACAACGCTCAACTGGTTAATGATTATAAAGTAAATTTTGTTACCTTATCATTAATTAATGGTAAATAATACATTCATAGTATTTTAGAATAAATAATTAAACAATACTTCCAACCGAATGATTTACTGTTTTAAATACCAAACAGTAAATTTATTTATAAATCTGTCGGGTTATTATTTTTTAATACTCAATAATATTTCATCCAAAAAAAGAGAGCCGCAAATACTTTAATATTTGCGGCTCTCTTTTTATAAAAACTTAAAAATGTTCTTTCTTGCTAATTCTTTTTTACGGTTTTAAGCACTTGATCATCAACGCTTACGGTGTATTTTTTTCTTAAAGAGGCTATCCATTCTTTTTCGAGATATTCTTGATAATCGGCTGTTACTAAGCCACGTACATCGGTGTAGTCTTCAGGAATTTTTTTCAAGAGTTTTCCTGTTACAAAAACAAATGGATATTCCGGTGCAGGGGTATAAACTTCTTTTGATTTGAATACCAATTTATCAACGGCTTTATTTTCGCCCTGAACATAAAGTCCTTTGTCAATTTTTACGTATTGAATACTGTCATTCAATCGAGTACGTAAGTATTTGTCTATTGAATCGTTATGCGATTTTTTCACAATAGCTTTCGCAGCTTTTAGTGTTGCTTTGTCTTTACACGAAATGACTCTTCCTTTATAATGAGGTTTTTCCCACGCGTAATCTGATTTATTTGCATTGAAGTATTTAGCTAAACCTTCGGTGTCTTTCGAAGCTTTTTCCCAAACTTCATTGTTGCTTACTTCAAACAACAATATTCCATCGTGATATTCTTGCATTAAGAACCTAAAGTCATCATATTTTTTTTCTAACTGGGTATCTTCATAAGCCAACAATTCTTTTTCGATAAAAGCATTTAACTTTTCGTCAATTATTTCATTGGCAGTTGTTTTGTCAGTTGAGTTGTTGTTTTTCAGGTATATAGCAAATTTGTTTTGCGAAATATTATTATCAGCAATAGTGAATAAAGCTTTGCTGAGTTTTGAAGCTTCAACCATAAAAACAGAGTCTGTTAAAGTGCGTTTTTCCAATAGTTTGTAAAACTCATTTAAATTATTGGTATTAATCTGCAATTTATAATCACTTTTCAATTTTGCAACAAAAGCAGCTTGTCCTAAATTAGCACGTTCGTCGCGTTTAACCTTACTTTCAATATCGGTTTTTGATTCTTCATAAGAGGCAATTCCTTTTTTATCAATAAGTTTAAGAATATGCCATCCATAAGCCGATTGAATAGGGGCACTAATGTCACCTTTGTTTTGAAGGGCAAAAGCTGCGGTTTCAAATTCAGGTACCATGCGTCCGGTTCCAAACCAAGGTAATTCTCCATTTTTTGTAGCTGAACCACGGTCTTCTGAAAGCTCGTTAGCCATTTTACCAAAGTCATCTCCGGCTTTTATTTTTGCATAAATCGAATCGATGGTAATTTTTGCTTTTGCATTTTTTGCATCATCACCTTGTGCTGTAAAGCGCATTATATGAGATACCAGCACTTCTCCCAATGTGTTGCGACGATCATGAACTTTAACTAAATGATAGCCAAAAGCTGTGCGAACAGGTTTTGAAATAGTACCTTTGGGTGTGCTATAAGCTACAGTTTCGAAAGGATATACAGTACGAAACGCCGAAATCCATCCTATTAGCCCTTTGTTTTCTTCAGCCGATTGATCTTCGGATGTTTCTTTGGCTACCTTGGCAAAATCTTCTTTTAATAGTCTCTTTTCTATTGTTTTAATTTTGTTCCAAGCAGTTAAAGTATCGGCCGGAGTAGCATTTTGAGGAATACGAACCAGTATATGACTTACTTCCACGTCTTCTTTCATCCTATTGTATGCTTCTTTTAGCACACTTTCTTCAACTTTTGTATCGGTTAAATAAGGTTTTGTTAGTTGTGAACGATAACCGGCTAATTCGTTGATAAATGATTTTGTAGTGTCAAGTCCTTGTGATTTAGCTTCTTCAACTTTTAATTTGAAGTTGACGAACAAATCAACATACTCTTCAAGTGTTTTCTTGTCGAGGGAGTTGTTGGAGTTGTTTTTATTATAAATATACTCAAACTCCGATTTTAATACTGGTTTTCCATTGATTGACATTAAAACAGGGTCACTGTTTTGTGCAAATAATGCAACTGGTAAAATAAATAAAATAATTGGTAAGAAACGTGACTTCATTTTGATTAAAATTTATATTTAAATTTTCAAAAAACTATATAATGATTGTTTGTAACTGTATTAATTTCAATTAATTATATCAATTGTTTTTACAATTAACTTTAATTCTAAACTTGAATATTCAGGCAAATGCGGTAAAAAATATTTTACTCAACTTGCTATAACGCTCAAAAGTACAAATATCGTATATAAGTCAATTATTTTTTAAGCTTTTTTTTATTCTCCACGGCTATAATTAGGAGCTTCGCTGGTAATTGCCACATCATGTGGGTGACTTTCAGTAACTCCGGCATTGGTAATTCGTGTAAATCGTGCTTTGTGCAAATCGGCAATGGTGGCAGCACCGCAATAGCCCATACCGGCACGCAGACCTCCTATCATTTGGTACACAACTTCAAAAAGTGTTCCTTTAAAAGGTACGCGAGCTGCAATGCCTTCGGGAACTAATTTTTTTACATCAGACTCTACATCCTGAAAATAACGGTCTTTCGATCCTTTTTCCATGGCTTCGAGCGATCCCATGCCTCGGTATGATTTAAATTTACGACCATTAAAAATGATGGTTTCTCCCGGTGATTCTTCAACTCCGGCCAATAAGGAACCGGCCATAATGGTATTGGCACCGGCAGCCAGAGCTTTCACAATGTCGCCCGAATAACGAATTCCACCATCAGCAATTACAGGTACTCCGGTTTCTTTCAATGCTTTAGCTACTTCGTAAATGGCCGAAAGTTGTGGTACACCTACACCGGCTATAACGCGTGTTGTGCAAATTGAACCGGGTCCAATTCCTACTTTTACTGCATCAGCACCGGCTTCAACCAATGCCAGAGCCGCTTCACCAGTGGCAATATTGCCTACAATTATATCTATTTTAGGATATCGTTTTTTTGTTTCTCTCAAAGTATCAATTACTCCTTTTGAATGACCATGTGCTGTATCAATAACTATGGCATCAACACCGGCATCTACAAGTGCGTCGATTCGGTCAAAAACATCGGCTGTTACACCTACTCCGGCTGCTACTCTCAAACGTCCTCTTTCGTCTTTCGAAGCCATAGGTTTGTCTTTAGCTTTTGTAATATCCTTGTAAGTTAATAAGCCCACTAGCTTATTACTATCATCAACAACGGGTAGTTTTTCAATTTTATATTGTTGAAGTATGTCGGCTGCAGCTTCTAAATTTGTGGAACGTGTTGTGGTAATGATGTTTTCTTTGGTCATTACATCATCAATTTTCACGTTCATATCTCTCTGAAAACGCAAATCGCGATTTGTAACAATGCCCACTAAATATCCATCATTATCAACCACGGGTATCCCGCCAATTTTATATTCGGCCATTAAACCAAGGGCATCATTTACTGTAGCACCTTTTTTTATTGTAACCGGGTTCGAAATCATTCCATTTTCAGCACGTTTTACTATCTCCACTTGTTTGGCTTGTTCGGCAATAGTCATGTTTTTGTGTATCACGCCTATACCACCTTCGCGAGCAATGGAAATTGCCATTTTAGATTCGGTAACCGTATCCATAGCAGCTGAAATAATGGGAACTTTTAATTCGATATTACGCGAAAAGCGTGTTGACAAATCTACATTACGTGGAAGTACATCCGAATAGGCAGGAATAAGTAAAACATCGTCGAATGTTAATCCTTCAATTTCGACTCTTTCAGCAATAAATGACATAGAATATATTATTTAAATGTTTAAATTTCAATTCAAAACTATCTTGCATAGCTATGAAAAATATTGCTTGCAAATGTACTCTTTTTTCGCCACCTGCAAAACATATTTTGTGTGAAAAAACATAAATGAGAAAAAGAAAAACGGAATAAAAATACAGTTCAATAAAAATGATTACTTTTGTAATTGAGTGATGGTGAGATTTGACAATTTGAAGATTTGTTCCTATAGCAATTGTGAATGAAGATATGTGTAAATTTGTATGAATAGATTGGATTTATTAATTATAACTTTTTTAAATTTACACGACACTCTATTCTTATCTTAACTTCTTGTTCGTAGAAAGTGGTTTTTTTTAACCACAAGAAATAAAATACTTAACTTTAAATGAAAATAAAATTTACAATATCATTGCTGTTTTTTACTATACTTGCTTTTTCTCAGCCCAGGGTTGGATATTACAACTCGGCTGTTGGAAAAAAAGAAACTGATCTGAAAACTGCTTTATATCAGATAATTAAAATACACGATGTGCTTGAATATTATAGTTCTAGTACTTCATTTCTTAAAACCGACTGGCATCCCGATGGTTATTTTTGGGATATGTATTCTAATAACAAACGAACTTATTGGTCGGGGATGAACAGGGAGCATAATATGCCGAAAAGTTGGTGGAGCTCGAATCCTGAAACGACAATTGCATATACCGATTTGCA